>JBIOTT010000024.1:0-82649 GCA_044866195.1 Gemmatimonadales bacterium | reverse complement strand
GAGCCTCATGTATTGAAGACGAAGACCCCGTCGCGGGCGTGCACGGGTTGTGCCAGGTAAGGCGGACGGACAGGCGGATAGGGCGCGAGTGTTCGCGGGCGCTCCCGCGGCGGGGATGCCCCGCCGCGGGAGCGCCCTCTCCGCCTGCTCCCGTCCGCTCCCGCCTGCTCCCGCCCGCTCGCCGTTGGCACAGCCCGTGCACGCCCGCGACCGGGTCTTCGTCTTCAAATACATGAGGCTCTCATGCGCGCGTGTTGGCTGATACTCGCGGTGACCACCTTCGCAGCCTGCTCCTCCGACTCCACCAGCCCGGGGCCCGGACCCGGGCGGGTGCCCGCGGTACCGACCGGGCTGGTGAGCACCTCCCTGGACGGGGCGGTCGCCCTGGTCTGGGACGACAACGCGTTCGCCGCCGATCCCAATGCCTTCCAGAACTATCGCGTGTTCAGCACGACCTACAGCTTCGGCAGCGACTACCTCGCCGGTTCATGTGGCAACACCTGGCGGCTCGAGGGAACCACGGTGGCACCGGAGTTCGTCGTGGGCGCACTCTCCAACGGCGTGGCGCAGTGCTTCTCCGTCACCGCGATGAGCGTGGATCAGCTCGAGAGCGCCCGCTCCACACCTCGCAACGACACGCCCCGCCCCGACGCCCGCAACGTGGTGGTGTTCGCTCGGCAGGTGCAGGCGTCCGAGAGCGGGTTCCGCTTCTGGAGCGACCAGAACGGCGACGGCCAGGTACAGAACGACGAGCTGGGGCTGATACTCTCGGGCAGCAGCCCCGAGGCCGATTTCTCGGTCGAGCGGGACGCAGACGACTCCCTGTTCTTCCTGCCCCGCCGCAGCGGAACCTTGCTGGCGTTGTACGACGACGTGCCGATCGCCGATCTGACCAGCATCGATCTCGCCCCGGACCCGGCAACGCCGAGGTCGCCGGTACTCGATTACTCAACGGCGGGGGCCGACGCGCTCCCGGGCATCGGCTACGTGTTCGCGACCGACGGCCCCTCGGGATCGGTCATGTACGGCGCCGTGCGGCCCACCCACGTGGGCGACCGTTTCGTGATCCTGGAGTGGTCGTTCCAGACCGATCCCGACAATCCGGAGCTGCGAAAGGGCCGCAAGCCCTAAGGTCGGCGTGGCAGTCCGGGCTGGTCGCGGCCGCTTGTGCGGCGATCCGGCCCAGTCGAGATTCGGGCCCATGCCGAACCCGGTCGAGCTGGACGGTACCTCGCTCACCATCGCTGACGTGGTGCGGGTGGCGCGCGACCCCGCCGTCAAAGTGCTCGTCGCATCCGGCGCGCGGGAGCGTCTGGCCGCCAGTCGGAGGGTGGTCGAAGCCGCCATCGCTGACGGCCGGACGATGTATGGGATCAACACCGGGTTCGGCAAGCTCGCCAACGTCGTCATCCCACCGGACAAGCTCGATCAGCTGCAAGCCAATCTCATCAGGAGCCACGCTGCCGGCGTGGGCGATCCGCTCCCGGCCGATGTGGTTCGGGGGCTGATCCTGCTCCGCGCCAACGTGCTCCTTAGGCCCACCAGCGGGGTCAGGCCGATCTTGGTGGACTCGCTGGTTGGCTTGCTCAACGCCGGCCTGATCCCGCTGGTGCCGGAGCAGGGGAGTGTGGGTGCCAGCGGCGATCTCGCGCCGTTGAGCCACGTTGCTCTTGCTCTCATGGGAGAAGGCGAGCTGGTCAGCTGGGAGCAGGGCGCGCCGAGGCGAGCCGCCGCCGGGTCCCGGCTGGCGGCCGCCGGGCTGACGCCATTCCGGTTCGCACCCAAGGAAGGGCTCTCGTTCATCAACGGCACCCAGGCCCAGACCGCCCTCCTGGCACTGTTGGTCCACGATGGCTGGGTGCTGTGGCGAACGGCTCTGGGAGCCGCTGCAATGAGCCTCGAGGCGCTGCGGGGCACGCCGGCTCCGCTCGATCCCAGGATCCACGACGCTCGCCCCCACGAGGGCCAGCGCCGGGCCGCAGCGCTCATGCGGGAGCTCCTCGAGGACAGCGAGATCCGAGAATCGCACCGGGAAAACGATCCGCGGGTGCAGGACGCCTACAGTCTCCGCTGCGCCCCCCAGGTGCTCGGTGCGGTGGCTGACGCGCTGCGGTTCGCCGAGCAGACGGCGGTGGTCGAACTGAACGCGTCGACCGACAATCCGTTGGTGTTCGAGGATGGCGAGGTCGTCTCCGGCGGCAATTTCCACGGCCAGCCGGTGGCGCAGGCGCTGGACTTTCTGGCGGTAGCGCTGACGACGCTCCAGGCGATCTCGGAACGTCGCGTCGAACGGTTGGTCAACCCGGATCTCTCGCAGGGCCTCCCGGCCTTTCTCACTGGGGAGCCCGGGCTTCGGTCGGGCTACATGATGGTCCAGATCACGGCTGCCTCGCTGGTGGCCGAATCACGCTCACTCGCCATGCCGGCGAGCATTGGTTCCATTCCCACCGATGCCAACCAGGAAGACTTCGTCCCCATGGGGATGGCCGCGGCGGTGAAGGCTCGGCGGATCCTGACCAATGCGCAGCGGGTGGTCGCGTCCGAGCTGCTTTGTGCCGCGCAGGGTCTCGAGTTTCTCAAGCCCCTGCGTCCGGGCCGCGGGGTGGGCGCGCTCTACGCCCGGCTGCGCAGCCTCACCCCGCCGGTGGCGGCGCTCGACCAGGATCGCCCGCCCACCCCCGACCTCGAGCGCCTCGCCCGGGCAGTGGCCGGCGGTGAGTTGGACCCGGAGACCCATTGAGCCAGCCGTCTGCTTGCCCCGCTCACTACCCCTCCCTAACTTCCAACTTCAAGTCCCATCGCCTGTTTCCCTCTTTCGCGCCCGATGCCGCATGAGTCTGGAAAAGCTCAAGGACAGCGCGCGAAAGTTCGAGCAGAAGGAGGACTGGCGGAAAGCCATCGAGGTCTACCTCAGGGCCATCCAGCAGATCGAATCCGGCAAGGACGCGACGCCGGATCTCTCACTCTACAATCGAGTCGGCGACCTGTACCTCAAGGTCAGTGACACCGCTTCGGCCGTTCGCCACTACGAGCGCGCCGTCGAGCTCTACGCCGACCAGGGCTTCTTCAACAACGCGATTGCGCTGTGTGGCAAGATCCTGCGGGTGAACCCGGGCCGCACCGCCACCTACCTGCATCTGGCCCGTCTGCACGCGCGCAAGAACGTGGTGATCGAGGCCAAGCGTAATCTGCTCGAGTATCTCGAGCGCATGAATGCGCAGGGGCAGCTCGACGAGGCGTTCGGGGCGGTGAAGGCATTCGCCGATCAGTTTTCCGGCAGCCAGGACATTCGAGGGATGCTGGTCGAGCTGCTCCGGGCCGCGTCCCGCGGCGAACACGCGCGGGAAGAGCTCGACCGGCTGTGCGAGCAGCTGGAGGCCAGCGGAGAGCCAGCCGGCTCCCGACACCCCCGCGAGCGTTCGGAGCCGGCGGCGCAACAGGCCGAAGCGCCCGCGTCCCGGCGGCGGGGCGGCGACCTGGTGTTTCTGGACACCGGCTTCGGGGCGCCGCCGGTGGCCCCCGGCTCGCCGGCCAGCGAGCCCCCGCCGGTGGACGCCGTTCCGCCGGACGGCCTGGTGGTCAACCAGCCATTTACGGAGCCGGCCGGGCCGGCTCCGTTCGATCCCGAAACCGGGGCGCCTCCGGGCGGGTTCGAGGCGACCAGCCTGGATTCCATGGCCGCGGACGGTGCGGAGTTCCAGCTGGGCGAAGTGCAATCGGTGGACTTCGAGGGGATGCGCCTCGAGGGTCTGGAGGACGGCCTCGAGCTGGATGAGCCGGCCGACCGGCCGCTCGGCTTCGACAGCACCGTGGAGCCGGACGTCGATCTGTCCGACGTGCTCGCGGAGAGCTTGAGCGAGACCGACATCCCGGAGGCGCCGCCGGCAGACGCAGACACGGTGTCGCTCGATTTCATCGAGCCGGCGCCGGACGACCTTGGATTCGAGGAGGTCGCGGCACCGTCGGTGCCCACCGGAATGGAGGGGCTGGAACAGGTCGTGGCCGATCGTCCGGACGATCCGGCCGCGCACCGGGCGCTCGCGGAAGCCTTGCTCGCTGCTGGCGACGGTCGCCGGGCGGCCGACGAGTTTCTGTTTGCCCGGGAATGCTACGAAGCGCAGGAAGCCTGGCAGGAAGCGGGCGATATGATCGGCCGGCTGATCCGGCTGGAGCCTGACGACATCGGTCATTACCAGAAGCTGGTGGAGCTGGCCTACCGGACTGGCAGCCGGGGCCGGATGCTCGAGGCCTACCTCGCGCTCGCAGCAGCACTCCGCCGGATCGGCGAGACCGACAAGGCGGTCGCGGTCTATCAACGCGTTCTCGATCACGACCCCGGCAACCGAGCCGCTGAGCGGGCGCTGGCCGAGCTCACCGGCCCGCCGGCGGTGGAGGAAACACCCCGTCCCAAGAGCCAGCCGCCGCGGCCCGCCGGCCCGCCGGCATCGCCGCCGGCACCGTCACCGCCGGCTGGTTCAAGCCCTGCCGTTCCAGCCGGACCGAGCCCCGGGCCGCGCGATGATTTCGTGGATCTGGGCTCGCTCGTGCTCGAGGGACCGGCCCGCCCGCGCGACACCCGCATGCGGATCGAGGGCGCCACCCCGACCGACGACGAGCAGAAGAACTTCGAGGAGATGCTGGCCGAGTTCAAGCGAGGCATCGAGCAGAATCTCGACGTCGACGACTACGAAGCGCACTACGACCTGGGCGTTGCGTTCAAGGAGATGGGGCTGCTGGACGAAGCGATTGCCGAGTTCCAGAAGGCGCTCCGCGCGCCGGAGGGCCGGCTGCGCACCTCGGAAGCTCTGGGGGTAGCCTTCTTCGACAAAGGCCAGTTCGGGATTGCCGAAACGGTCCTGCGGCGCGGGGTGGACGGCGAAGCCGGCGGCGACGAGGCCAAGATCGGGCTGCTCTACTGGCTGGGCCGGTCCGCAGAGGCGCAGGGTAAGGTGGCGGACGCGCTCGGCTACTACGAGCGGGCCCTCGCGGTGGACATCCGATTCATGGACCTGGGAGAGCGCATCCCCCGCCTCACGGCCGGACGCCAGGCATGAGCTCCCCGGTCGCCCCGGTCTCTCTGACCGAGCTGCAGGCTCCAGTCCGCCACGAGCTGGAGCGGGTGCAGCGCGAGCTTCGCCGCATTATCGAGGCGGACTTCCAGCTCATCCGGGACGTGAACGCGCACCTGCTCCAGATGCAGGGCAAGCTGTTCCGGCCCACCATCATGCTGCTGGCAGACCAGGCGACGGGCGCCGCCACCACTCACGCCGTGACGCTCGCAGCGGTGGTCGAGCTGATCCATCTCGCGACCCTGGTGCACGACGACTCGGTAGACCATTCGGTGCTCCGCCGAGGCATGCCAACCATCAACACCCTGTTCAGCCATCAGGTGTCGGTCATCATGGGCGACTACCTGTACTCCCGGGCGGTGATCGAGCTGGTCCGGCTGAACCAGTTCGAGGCGCTCCGGGTGCTGAGCCGCGTCACCAATGAGATGACCGTCGGGGAGATGCGCCAGCTGCTGGCCCACGATCCGCTCGAGTTCAGCGAGGAGCAATACGATCTGCTCATTCGCGCCAAGACCGCCTCCCTCCTGTCCGGCGCCGCGGAGCTCGGCGCGCTGGCTGGTCCGCCGGTGCAGCGGCAGGCGCTCCAGCGGTTCGGCGAGGCCCTTGGCATGGCCTTTCAGATCGTAGATGACCTGCTCGACTATACCGCGGACGCCGCGGTTCTGGGCAAGCCTTCCGGGTCGGATCTCCGGGAGCACAAGGTGACCCTGCCGCTGATCCACGCCCTGCCCCGCATGGACGAGTCGGAGCGCCGCGGCGTGGCCGCGCTGCTTCGAAGTGCCCAGCCGAGCGATGGCGAGATCGCGGTGGTGATCGGTACGGTCGCCCGGGCTGGCGGACTCGATTACGCCCGCGAGCGGGCCCAGGAGCTCGGCCAGCAGGCGGACGCCGAGCTCGACTGCCTGCCGCCTTCGCCCGCCCGGGACGCGCTCCGGGCGAGCATTACTTACGTCCTCGACCGGCGGAGCTGAATGGCCAGCGGACCTCATAGGCCCGGGTTCTACATCGGGGTCTTGATCACCGGCTTCATTGCCGGGGGGTTTCTCACCGCGTTTCTCCGCCAATGGCTGCCCGACAGTGCGGCCAAAACCTTCTTCACCACCACGGCGTCGCCGACCTTCGGGCCTGTCTCGATCGATCTCCTGGTGGTAAACTTCACCCTGGGTCCCATCGGCCTGCAGGTATCGCTGCTCAGCCTGGTGGGAGTGCTGGTGGCGTATTTGATCGCGCGGTCGCTCTTCTAGGAGGGCGTGTGGCAAATCTCGGCTTTACGGAGATCATGCTCATTCTGGTAGTCGTGCTGCTCCTGTTTGGGGCCAAGCGGCTGCCGGAGGTGGGGGCCTCCATCGGTAAGGGCATTCGGGAGTTCAAGCGCAGTCTCACGGACACCCAGGATGCCATTCTGAACAATCCAGACGAGCGGCCGCCGGCGCCTAGGCAGCTGGACAGCACGTCGCAGCCGAGCCCTACTTCGGGTGATCCGAAACGGTTGTCGCAATAACGCTATCTGCTATCCGCTAACTGCTGGCCGCGGCGGTAGACCAACCGCCCTCCGAGGTCCTGGACCCAGAGGGCGGCTCGTTTGGCGGAGAGCGGAGAGCGGATAGCGTTATAGCCCTTGCTGCTGCCCCCGCGCCTGCTGCACCAACTTGCTCCGATTATCCACGATCTTTGCCGTGCTCCGCAGGCCGGCCACGTACGTCTGCACTCGTTCTTGTCGCGCCCCCTGGTTCGCCTGGGCCCGCGTCTGATTCAGGTCCTTCACGAACGCCGCAGAGTCCGCCGCCGTTCGCTCCAGCACCTGCAGCACGTATATCCCGTCCTTGGTGTCGATCAGGCTGCTGTGTTTGCCCGCGGGCAGGCCGAATGCGGCCCCCGTGACCAGGGGATCCTTGATCGGCGAGTTGAGCCGAGCGAAGGGGCCGTACACCTGATGGGGGATCTTCATGGAGTCGGCCGCCTGCGCCAGGGTGGCGCCCGCGTCGATCCGCTTGACCAGCTCCTGCCCCAGCTTGCGGGTCTCCGCCTTCTTCTTCTCCGTGCGCACCGAGTCGGTAACCGCATCCTTGGCGTCGGCCAGACTCGGGATGCCGGCCGGGTGGGTGCTGTCGACCCGGAACAGGTACATCGCGAACGGGGTCTCGATCATCGAGCTGATCTGACCGACCTTCGCCTGGCTGGCCCAGGCACCCGCATCCGGCAACGTGAGGACGCCGATCTGCATCTTGCCGCCTTCGGCCAGCGGCTTGGCCCGCCCGATCCTAAGCCCGAGGGCGCGGGCGACCGTGTCGAGCGCCGCCGGATCCAGTTGCTCCGCCGCGAGCCGGTCGAGCGAATCGGCCTGGGCATCGAGCCGGTCACGATGCTTGCCGGTGACCTCGATCGGGATCAGGATGTGCCGCCCCTTGGCCTTCTTGCCGCTACGGCTGCTGACCTGGATCAGGTGGAAGCCGAACTGGGTGAGCACCGGCTCGGAGATCTCGTTCAGCTTGAGGGAGAACGCGACCGAATCGAACGTGGGATCGAAGGCGCCCTTGGTCCACTCGCCCAGGTCGCCACCCTTGTTGCCGGAGACGGTGTCGGCCGACTCCCGCTTGGCCACCTCGGCGAAGGGAGCGCCGCCGGTGAGCTCCTTGCGGACCGCGTCGGCCCGGGCCCGGGCCGCGGCAGTGTCGGAAGCATCCGGCAATCGCGAGATCGCCACGAAACTGGTGTAGATCGTCCGGGGACGCTGGAGCTCCGCCTTGTGCGTCCGGTACCAGGCGTCGATCTCCGCAGCGCTGACGGTCACTGCCGAGTCGGGCACGACTGTCCGCGGGACCAGCGCCGCGAGATCGATCTTGACCGCTTCATGCTCGTCGCGATAGCGCTCCCAAACGGCCGCATCCGAGAGGTACACGTCCGACGTGACCGTCCGAAACAGCTTGGCCCGTTCCAGCTGGTCGCGGTACTGCAGCTCCATCTGGGGGAGGAATTGCTGCGCGACGCTCGACGTCAGCCACTTCTGATACTTGGCCGGATCGAATTGGCCTTTGCTCTGGAATTCCGGCAGCCGGTAGAACTCGGGCAGCGGAGTGGTTCGAATTGCGTCCACCACTTCGTCGTCGTTCACCCGGACGCCCCGCCGCCGGTACTCCGATTCGAGCAGCTCGCCGGTGACGAACTGGTCCCATACCTCGTTTCGGACCGCCTGCTGGTCGTCCAGACCCAGGTTCTCCGAGGACTGACGCTGCCGGGCCTCGACGGCCCGCTGCACCTCGCCCTCGTAGGCGCGTACATCGATCCGGCGCCCGTTGACCTCGCCCACGCTGGTGCCAGTGGTGATCTTGTCCCAGGGCGCCATGGTCAGGATAAAGACCAGCATGAGGCCGGCGAACACTGCGCCCGCCACCTTTCCAGCGAATCCCCGAATCAACCTCATCACTGCCGGTGCCCCGCAAGCAAAGAGGGGATAAGCTTAAGCCCGACAACGTCAAACCTCAAGCATCCGAGCCGCCTGCGGCAGTTGACAGCCCCGTCGCGGATCGCTACTCTCCGCGAAAGCCCTGCAACGACTTAGACGCTCGCCTTCATACACCCCCAGCTCCGGGACCGGGATGTCCATCAGCGAGATTGCGAAGCTCGAGAGCCGTTGGCGAGAGAATCCACATGGCCTGACCTTCGCCCCGCTCGCGGAGGCATATCGCAAGCAGAAGGATCCCCAACGGGCGCTGGAGATCCTTGCGCCGGGCCTCGAGAAGCATCCCGACTACATCCCCGCCAACATCGTGCTCGGCCGCTGCCACTGGGACCTCAACGACCTCCCGGGGGCGGAGCGGGCGTTTACCTACGTGCTCGGGTTGGACGGGGAGAACGTGATCGCGCTCAAGGCGCTGGCCGACATCACCGAGCGCATGATGCGTTACGAAGAGGCCGAGCGCAGGCTGGAGACGTTGCTCGGCGTCGATCGCAGCAACGACGAGGCCCGGGACCAGCTGGAGCGGATCCGCGAGCTCCAGCGGGAGCAGGCCGAGGGGAGCGCCGCCATCCCCGGCGCGGCGGCCGCCATCGACGAGCCGGCCGCCGTGCCGCATCTAGACACCGTCGAGCCCGAGCAGCCGGTGATCGACCAGCCAACCGCTCCCCCCGAGGCGTTCGAAGCCAGCCCAGAGCCGCCGACCGCAGAAGACGCCGGTTCGGTCGACTATATCGGCTGGGTTGCGAAGCCCGACGAGGCACTGCTGCCACCCGATCCGCTCCCGCTCGAGGAGCTGGGGGCCGGCGACGAGGTGGTCGGCTCCTCCACCTCACCGACCTACCCGGCGGAGGAAGAGCCGGCAGAGCCGGAGGCCTTGTCGCCTGACAGGCCCTCGATTCCGTCTCCCCCGTTCCCGGACGTCGACGCGTTCGGGATCGAGCAGTCCGAGGAGATCGTGCTCAACGTGTCCGGCCAGACAGAGTATCAGACGCCGAGCGCGGTGGACGACCTCATGGCGGACGTGACTGGCACTCCAATCGGGAGCATCGACGACCTGCGGCGCGATCTCGCCCCGCCCGAGCCCATCACCTCCGCCCTGACCGGGATCGACCTGAAGCAAGCCGAGCCCGCCGTCGAGCCGGAGAAGCCGGCCGAGGCCGAACCGCCGGCTGCCTCGCGGGTAGCCCGCACCGCGGAGTTCTACGCGTTGGACGAACCGCCGCCCGAACCGCCGGCCGTCGTCGAGGAACCGCCGCCCGTTGCCGAGTCAGAGAACGCCTGGTCTGCTCCCTCGCCGCCCATGCCAGCCCGTTTCGCGGCTGCCGAGGAGTTGGGCGATGCGCCGGCGGTGGCCGAGCCGGAGCTGGTCGTGACTGAGACCATGGCCGAAGTGCTCCTCAGCCAGGGGCACCTGGCCGAGGCGCTCACGGTCTATCGCGAGCTGGCCCGTCGAAGCCCCGGCGCCTACCAGCTGGCCGAGCGGGTCGCCGATCTCGAGGCGCGCCAGGCCATGGGCCCCACGCCCCCGCCTCGCCCGGCCCATGCGGCTCGGGACACGGGAGGCCAGTCAGTGGCCGCCCTGTTCCAGGCGCTGCTGGCCGCTCGGCCGGGTGATCCGCCGGTTCGCTGGCCCGCGCGGACCGAGCCTGCGGTCGAGCCGGCGCCTGACGCGGGCTCCGCCACCCGACCCGCCGGCGAGCCGCTGTCGCTCGGCTCCGTGTTCGGTGACGAGCCGCCCCCCAATCCTCCTGCGGTTCGCAGCTCGGCCGACACCCCCGCGCCGGCGACGACTGTTCCGCCAGTATCCTTCGACGACTTCTTCGGGTCGGCCCAGGGCGTCACCAGCGGCGCCGCCTCGTCCACCGGACGTGGTCCCCAAGCGCGCCGAGGTGACGACCTCGATCAGTTTCACGCCTGGCTGCAGAGCCTGAAGCGCTGAATGCGCATTGCCGTCCTCAACGGCCCCAACCTCAATCTGCTGGGCACGCGGGAGCCCGAAATCTACGGGCGAACGACGCTGGCCGAGATCGAGCAGCTGGTGCGATCCGAGGCAACCAAGCTCGGCTCCGAGATCGAGTGGACCCAGTCGAATCACGAGGGCGTTCTGGTCGATGCGGTCCAGGGGCTGCGCGGCCGGGTCGACGGCGCACTGGTCAACGCCGCCGCCCTGTCTCATTCGAGCCTGTCCCTGCGCGATGCCTTCCTCGCGGTGCGAGTGCCGTTCGTCGAGCTGCACCTGTCGAACATCTTTGCGCGCGAGCCGGAGCGACGCCATTCGGTGCTGGCCGACCTGGCCCTTGGCCTGGTGACGGGGTTCGGCGCTCAGAGCTACGTGCTCGCGTTGCACGCGCTCGTGGGCCGGCTCCGTGCCGCCTGACGGACGCCCGGCGCGCCAGCGCGACCTCCGTGCGGCCCTCGCAAGCGCAGGGCTGGATGGGTTGCTGGTCACCCATCTGCCGAACATCCGGTACCTGACCGGATTCACCGGCTCGGCCGGCCTGCTGCTGGTCCGGCAGGATGCCGTCGTGCTGGTCACCGATTTCCGCTACGCTACCCAGGCCCCCCGGGAGGTCGGAGAGGCCGCCCGGGTGGAGATCGATCAGGTGAGCGTGTGGCAGCGGCTGACCAGGCAGCTGGCCGACGTGCCGCTGGAGGCGCTCGGGGTAGAGGCGCAGTCGCTCACCCTCCGGGATGCGGAGCGGCTGAACGGGGCCATGCGAGGGCGGGTGGTTCCCACGACCGATCTGGTCGAGCGCCTGCGGGTGGCCAAGGACCCCCAGGAAGTGCAGGCGATCCGCTGCGCCGCGAGCCTGGCGCAGGACGCGCTGGCCGAGGTCCTGCCGGGCGTTGGTGTCGGTCAGACCGAGCAGGAGGTGGCTGCCGCCCTCGAGGCCGCGCTGCGCCGCCGCGGCAGCGAGTGGCATCCGTTTCCGACCATCGTGGCATCCGGCCCGCGCTCCGCCCTGCCGCACGCGCGGACCAGCGCACGGGTTATCGAGCCGGGCGACTGGCTGCTCCTCGATTTTGGCGCTCAGGTGGAGGGCTACTGCGCCGATCTCACGCGGACGGTCGTGGTCGGACGGCGGGCTGACGATCGGCAGCGGGCGGTATACCAGCTGGTACAGGCCGCTCAGCGCCGCGCGCTGGAGCACCTGCGGGCCGGAATGACCGGACGCGAGGGCGACGCGCTGGCCCGCGAGGTGATCGCTGAGCGCGGCTTCGGGGAGGCCTTCGGCCACTCACTCGGCCACGGCCTGGGTCTCGAAGTGCACGAGGCTCCCAGGATCTCCGCCACTGCGGAGGCACCTATCCCGCTCCATGCTGTAGTCACGGTGGAGCCGGGGATCTATCTTCCGGGCTGGGGCGGAGTGCGGTTGGAAGACGACGTCTACCTCGGCCCCGACGGACCCCGGTGTCTGTCGGACAACCGAACGGAACTAGTCGAACTCGTGTGAGGCCCACCAACCACTTATGACCCCTCAGGAAATGCAGGAGCTCGCGGAGCTGCTCCAGACCGTCCCGGGCATCAAGTCCATCGATCTGAAGGACGTCCGGAAGCTGGCCCAACTGCTCCGCGAGTCGCCCGAGATCGGGTCCATCGAGGTCAAAGGGTGGTTCGGCACCGGTGTCGTCATCACCCGTACGTCGAACACCACCCACGCGGCAGCCGTGCTCCCGGTCCCGATGATGCAGCCCCTCGGGAGCGCCCCGGTGGCTCGGGCGCCCGGTTCCGACACCCATCCGGCGGGGGGACATGCTCCGGCGGGCGCCGCCGTCCACGGGGGGCTCAAAGAGATCCGGTCACCAATGGTCGGGACGTTCTACCGGGCTCCCGAGCCGGGCGCCGAGCCCTACGTCCAGATCGGCACCCGAGTCACGGCCGGACAGACGGTCTGCATCATCGAAGCAATGAAGATCATGAACGAGATCGAGGCGGAGATCGCCGGCGTGGTTCGCGAGGTATCCGTGGAGGATGCCCAGCCGGTGGAGTTTGGGCAGGTCCTTTTCAGGGTGGACCCGAATGGCTGAGCCGACCGGGGCGGGCGCCGCCCTGACGTTCAATTTCAAGCAGGCCATCGCGCAGATGATCCAGCGCAACGCGTCGGATCTCCTGCTCAAGGTGGGCCGAGCGCCGACGGTGCGGGTCAACGGCGAACTCGCGACCCTGGAGATGTCGGCGCTCAAGCCGGAGGATCTCAAACTCCTCGCGGAGCAGGTTATGACGCCGCGTCAGGTCAAGGAGTTTGCCGAGAAAAAGGAAGCCGACTTCGCGATCGGCGTTCCCGGCGTGGGCCGGTTTCGCACCAACATCTATCAGCAGCGCGGCACGCTCGCCTTCGCCTTCCGGGCCATCCCCTACGAGGTGAAGACCATCCGGGAGCTCAATCTCCCGCCCATCCTGGAGGAGATCTCGCTTAAGCCGCGGGGGATCGTTCTGGTGACCGGGATTACCGGCTCCGGCAAGTCCACCGCGCTTGCGTCGATGATCCACCACGTCAACCAGCACCGCCGCTGCAACGTCATCACCATCGAAGATCCGATCGAGTTCCTCCATCGTGACGTGCAGTCCAACATCTCGCAGCGCGAGGTCGGGAGCGACACCCTTTCGTTCGGCTCGGCGCTCCGGCACGTGCTGCGGCAGGATCCCGACGTGATCCTGATCGGCGAGGTGCGGGATATGGAGACCCTGGACACGGCGCTCAAGGCCGCGGACACGGGCCACCTGGTGTTCTCCACGCTGCACACGACCGACGCCACCCAGACCATCAACCGCGTCATCTCGTTCTATCCCCCCTACCAGCATCAGGAGATCCGGTCGCTGCTCTCGACTGCGCTCGCGGCCGTGGTCTCTCTCCGGCTGGTTCCCCGCAAGGACGGCCGCGGCCGGGTGCCGGCGGCCGAGGTCCTCATCAACACGGCAGCAGTGGCGGACAACATCCGCGACATCGAGAAGGCGCTCAACATTCCCGACCTGATCGCCCAGGGCACGGTGTCCTACGGGATGCAGTCGTTCGATCAGTCGCTCATGAAGTGGTACAAGGAGGGAATGGTCGCCTACGAGAGCGCGCTCTTCTATTCGTCGAACCCGAGCGAGTTTGCCCTCCGGGTTTCGGGTGTGGATTCAGCCTCGGACCGCACGTTCTCCCAGCTGACTGGAGACGCCGGCGCCGGGAAGTCACTCGACCTGACTCCCTGATGTTCAAGAAGGTCCTCATCGCCAACCGCGGGGAGATCGCCCTGCGGGTCATCCGTGCATGCCGGGAGCTGGGGGTGCAGACGGTGGCCGTCTACAGCGAGGCCGACCGGGAGTCGCTGCACGTCCGCTTTGCCGACGACGACGTGTGCATCGGCCCGCCACCCGGCCGGCTCTCCTACCTCAAGATCCCGAATCTAATCGCCGCGGCGGAGATCACCGGTGCCGACGCGATCCATCCCGGCTATGGGTTTCTGGCCGAGAATGCCGAGTTTGCCGACACCTGCCGGGCATCGAACATCACGTTCGTCGGCCCGACCGGCGAGCAGATTCGGCTCATGGGCGACAAGGCGACAGCCCGCAAGCTGGCCCAGGAAGCCGAGGTTCCCACCGTGCCCGGCTCGCCCGGCACGATCGAAGATCCGGACGAGGCCCTGCGGTTTGCCGAGGAGATCGGGCCTCCCGTCATCATCAAGGCGACGGCCGGCGGGGGCGGGAAGGGGATGCGCATCGCACAGGATCTGGAGCAGTTCTCCCAGTTGTTCGGCCTGGCCCAGAACGAGGCGCTGGCTGCCTTCGGCAACGGCGCGGTCTACGTCGAGAAGTATCTCGAGCGCCCCCGTCACGTCGAGATCCAGGTGTTGGGCGATGTCCACGGGAAGGTGGTCCACCTGGGCGAGCGCGATTGCTCGGTCCAGCGCCGCCATCAGAAGCTGGTGGAGGAGAGCCCCAGCCCGGCGCTGGACCACGGCCTCCGGCGCCGCATGGGCGAGGCAGCCGTCGCCCTCGCCTCCAACATCGGCTATCAGGGCGCGGGCACGGTCGAGTTCCTGCTCGACACCGATGGTAAGTTCTACTTCATGGAGATGAACACCCGGATCCAGGTGGAGCACCCGGTGACCGAGATGGTGGCGAGCTTCGATCTGGTGAAGGAGCAGATCCGGATCGCTGCCGGCGACCCGATCAGCTACCGCGGCGACGGCACCCGGCTTCGGGGCCACGCCATCGAGTGCCGGATCAACGCCGAAGATCCCTACCGCAACTTCCAGCCCTCCCCCGGACTGATCACGGCGTACCATCCGCCCGGGGGTCCCGGCGTGCGGGTGGACACGCATGTGTATGCCGGCTACACCGTGCCGCCCTACTACGATTCGCTGCTCGCCAAGGTGATCGTGCACGGCAACACCCGGCAGGAAGCGCTCTCCCGAATGGGACAGGCGCTCGACAGCTTCATCCTCGAGGGCATCACGACGACCATCCCGTTTCTGGCCCGGGTCATTCGGCACCCCGACTTCGCCGCGGGCAAGGTCGACACCCGGTTTCTCGAGCGCGAGTCGCACCTGCTGCAGCCGGACTGATGAAGCTCCACGTCTGGTTCTCCCCGGTGGGCCTCGGGCCCTCGGATGTGCAGGGGCGCACGATCTTCGTGATCGACATCCTCCGCGCCACTACCGTGATGTGCGCCGCGCTCCATCACGGTGCGCGCGCGCTCATCCCGGTCGCCTCCACCGAGGAAGCGCTCCGCCTGGCCCAGACCATCGGCAGCGCCGACGTGCTGCTGGCCGGCGAGAAGAATTGCGTGCGCATCCCGGGTTTCGCGCTGGGCAACAGCCCGCTCGAGATGACCGAGCAGGCGGTGAAGGGAAAGACGATCATCGTGACCACGACCAACGGGACCAAGGCGCTGTTAGCGGCCCAAGGAGCCGCGACGGTGTATGTCGCGGCGGCCGCGAACCTCACCGTCGCCGGAGAGCGGGCCCGGGACGCGCTGGAGCAAAACCGCGAGGTGCTGATTCTCTGCGCCGGCCGGGAGACCGCGTTCAGCCTGGATGACGCCTACTGCGCCGGCCGACTCGCTGCAGCCGCTCTCGGCGGCCCCAAGCCCCGCAAGGGGCTCAACGATGCGGCGCTGGCGAGCCTGGACCTGGTCCGCCGCTACCGCGACAACTGGCAACGGCCGCTTTCGTACAGCCGGGCCGGGCGTGAGCTCAACCGGCTCGGGTTCCGAGCCGATGTGCTCGATGCCGGCCGGCTCGATGCCTATCCCGTGCTGCCTTACTTTCACGAGCGCCGGGTGACCGTCGCGCCGGAGCGGCAGCTTCAGCCCGCGTCGCCACAGCCCCAACCCCAGCTGTTATGACCGCCGACTCCCGCCGCCGGCTCGGCGCCATTACGGCGCTGGTGCTCGGCGTCTTCGTCGGGCTCACGCTACTCCCGTTTGCGCTCACCGGCCCGGTCGGGCGCTGGATCGGCCACGCGCTCTGGCACGCGCTCGGCGCCGGCGCGATCGGACTCCCGTTGCTAGGCCTGGGCCTCGCGCTCGCAGGATTCGAGCGGCTCGGCCGGCTCGACATGAAGCGAGCGGCGGCGCTGATGGTCGGACTGAGCTTGCTGCTGCCCTATCTCGTCGGCGTGGTGACCCAGGTGAGCTACCTGGATCTGGTCCCGGACGTGGAGCAGCGCGCCCTGCCGGCCCGACTCGCGGGACTGCTCCCCGGCATGCTGGCGGAGGTGGTCTCGGACCGGGTCGGCCTCGCAGGGGCCGTGCTGCTGGGATTTCTCGCACTCTCGGCGCTCACCCTGCTCACCTTCGCGTGGCATCCGCTGCAGCGGTTGGAGGCGGACGGGCGGACGGGCGGACGGGCCGGCAAGCGGACCGGCGGACAGGCGGACAAGGCGGACAGGGCGGACGGGCGGACAGGCGGACAGGCGGACCAGGCGGGCAGGCGGGCAGGCGGGCAGGCGGACGGCGCTCCCGGCGTCCAAGCTGGCTTTAGTACACCGAAGTCTCCGTCCGCCCGTCCGCCCGTCCGCCGGGCCGCCCTGCCCGCCCGTCCGCCTGTCCGCCTGTCCGCCGTGTGGGACGTCGAGCTCCTCGATCCTCCCTCCGGGAAGGCGGTCGATGCCGGCGAGAGCGAGCTCGACTCGCTGCAGGAACGACTCGAGGCTACGCTGGCCGAGTTCAAAGTCGAGGGCGATGTCGCCGGGCGCACCACCGGGCCGGTGGTCACGCAGTACGGCGTTCGCCTCCGGCCCGGCGTCAAGATGAATAGGCTGGTCACCCTGGCCGACGATCTCGCGCTCAAGATGAGTGCGCGCTCGATCCGGGTGGCTCGGATTCCGGGACGGGACATGGTCGGCGTCGAAGTGCCCAACCCCAAATCGCGGGTGGTCATGCTTCGCGAGCTGCTGGAGGACGAGACCTGGCAGGGCGAAGATCGCCTTCTCCCCGTCGCGCTCGGCCTCGATCTCGAGGGCCGTCCCGTCATCGCCGACCTGGGGAAGATGCCGCACCTCCTCATCGCGGGCGCCACCGGCACCGGCAAATCGGTCGGGATCAACGCGATCATCACATCGCTGCTGTACCAATACCAGCACAAGGAAGACCTGCGGCTTCTGATGATCGATCCCAAGATGGTCGAGCTCTCGATGTACAACGGCCTGCCGCACCTGCGCCACCCGGTGGTGACGAACTACAAGGAGGCCGCCGTAGTTCTCAAGTGGGCGGTTGGGGAGATGGAGCGGCGGTACGCGCTGCTCGAGGCGAACGGCGCGCGCAACGTCACCGACTTCAACCGCAAGGTTGCCGACGGCAAGCCGCTCAGGAACCCCGTGCCCAAGAAGATCACGCTCATCGAAATCGCGGCGGAATCGCCGGACACGCCGCCCCAGCCGTCGCAGGACGAGGTCTATACCCAGGGCAAGCTGCCCCTGATCGTCGTGGTGGTGGACGAGCTGGCCGATCTCATGATGACCGTGCAAGCCGAGGTGGAATTGCACCTCGCGCGACTGGCGCAGAAGGCGCGGGCCGTGGGCCTGCACCTGATCGTGGCGACCCAGCGACCCTCGGTGAACGTCATCACCGGGCTGATCAAGGCCAACTTCCCCAGCCGGATCGCCTTCCGGGTCGCGCAGAAGGTGGATAGCCGCACCATTCTCGACCAGAACGGGGCCGAGGCCCTGCTTGGCAAAGGCGATATGCTGTTCCTCGAGCCGGGGAAGAGCGAGCCGATGCGCCTTCAGGGGGCCTACATCGGCACCGAGGAGACCGAGAAGCTTATGAAGCGGTATCGCGAGTGGGTGCGGGAACAGAAGGAGCGCGGGGCCACGGAGGCCGTGGAGACCAACATCCTGGACGAGGTGCCGGACACCGAAGCGGGCGAAGCGGCCGGCGGCGAACCCTTCGACGCGTCCGAGCGAGACCCCCTCTTCAAGGACGCCGCGATCGCCTGCGTGCAGAACCAGGGCGGCTCCACCTCGCTCCTCCAACGCAAGCTCGGCATCGGCTACGGCCGCGCGGCCCGCCTGATGGATCAGCTGGAAGAGGCAGGGATTCTCGGTCCCCAGAACGGGAGCAAGCCGCGCGACGTCCGGATCGGGATCGACCAGGTCGAGGAGTACTGCAGCTAGAGCCCGCAAGCGATGGGGACGGGCGGTCCCGTCGCGGTGCGGCAGTTGTGCCACGACCTCGGTCACCTGCTCTGGGATCTACGGTTTTCGTGACGCGTTCAATCCGACCCAGAACTGGCTCACGCCGGTCGACGCGGGCACCAGGCACCGATCATGGCAGCCATCGACCCCCGCTCTCGGGCGCATCGCCTCACGGCGCGGCCCGGGGCGATAACTCACTCACCAGCTCGAAACGCGCTTGCTGCAGGTCTGCCGAGCTGGTCCCCACGCCCACGGTGAAGAAGCCCGGCTCGACAAGGGGCTCCAAATCGGGACCGGGAAACGCGAAGTCGTCGGCGCGCAGCGTGAACGCCACCGTGCGTGCCTCTCCCGGTGCCAGCGTGATCCGCTCGAACCGGCGTAGCGCCAGCACCGGCCGGGTGCTGCTCGCGACCTCATCGCGAACATAGAGCTGGACCACCTCGTCGCCCGCGTGCCGGCCGGTGTTGGTCACCCTGACGCTCACCTCGACCGAATCGGATCGACGAAGCCGCGCGGTGCTCAGGCGGAGGCTGTCGTACGCGAAAGCCGTGTAGCTCAAACCGTAGCCGAAGGGGTAGAGCGGGGTCCAGGGCTCGTCGAGGTACTTGGAGCTGTACCGCTCCCGTTCCTCGGGCGGACGCCCGGTCGGCTTGTGGTTGTAGTAGATGGGGACCTGGCCCACGCTGCGCGGCACGGTTATCGGGAGCTTGCCGCCAGGGTTGTAGTCGCCGAACAGCACGTCGGCGACCGCTGGGCCAGTCTGCACACCCAGGTACCATGCCTCGATGATCGCCGGAACCTGGGCATCGAGCCACGGAGTGGACAGCGGGCGGCCGTTCATCAGCACCACGACCACCGGCTTCCCGGTCGCCTGCACCCGTTCGGCCAGCTGCTGCTGCACACCCGGGAGGTCGAGCGAGGTGCGATTGTTGGCCTCCCCGCTCATGTCCCGGTCTTCCCCTAGCACCAGAACCACTGCGTCCGCCTGCCACGCGACCCGGACGGCCTCCGCGAAGCCGGTCGTGTCTTCACCCCGCGTCTCGGCGCCCGTGGCGTAGAGCACGCGGGTTCCGGCGGGAACGGCTCGCCGGATCCCAGCGAGCACCGTCACGGCGTCTTCGGGCCGCCCTGCCCCGGCCCAAGGGCCCAGCGTGGAGGCCGCGTCGTCAGCCAGGGGGCCGATGACCGCCAGGGTACCGAGACCCTTCGAGAGCGGAAGCGTCTGCCCCGAATTCTTGAGCAGTACGATGGATTTCCGGGCCATTTCGCGCGCCGCTGCCAGGTGCTCCGACGTGAGCGTGCGAGCCCGCTCCCGTGCCGGATCGCTGTAGCGGTACGGGTCGGTGAAGAGCCCGAGCCGATACTTCGCCCGCAGTATTCGTCGCACGGCCTGGTTCACCAGGGACTCGGCCACCGCTCCCCCATGCACGAGGTGTGGGAGCTGGCTCAGATAAATCCGGCTCACCATGTCGACGTCGACCCCGGCGGTGAGCGCCAGCCGGCCCGCCGCGGCGCTGTCGGCGGCGATCCCGTGGCGGATCAGCTCGAGGATCCCGGTGTAGTCGCTGACCACCACTCCGTCGAAACCCCAGGCGTCGCGGAGCACGCCGCGAATCAAGGGCCGGTTCGCGTGCATCGGCAGGCCGGCGATCTCGTTGAACGCCGCCATCACCGATTGGGCGCCAGCGTCGATGGCGGCCTTGAAGGGTGGGAGGTAGATCTCGTGAAGAGTCCGGTCCGAGAGGTCTGCCGTGTTGTAATCGCGCCCGCCTTCAGCAGCGCCATAAGCCGCGAAATGCTTGGCGGTAGCGAGGAGGGTGCTGTCGGACGAGAGATCGGGGCTCTGGAAGCCACGCACCCGCGCTGCGGCCATGACCGAGCAGAGGTAGGGGTCCTCCCCCGTCCCTTCCACCACCCGACCCCAGCGGGGGTCGCGTGCGATATCGACCATCGGCGCGTAGGTCCAATGGACCCCGTTGGCGGTGGCCTCCACTGCGGCGATCCGGGCCGAACGCTCCACCGCGGCCGGATCCCACGTGGATGCCTCGGCCAGTGGCACCGGGAAGATCGTTCGGTAACCGTGGATGACGTCGTCGGCGAAGAGGAGCGGAATGCCGAGCCGGCTCTCCTCGACCGCAATCTGCTGGAGCTCGCGGGTGTACGCCGCACCGCGAACGCCGAGGAAGGAACCGACCCGGCCGGCCCGGATGTCGGCGTCGGTACCTGCCCGCGCGGCGGGGCCGGTGTTGCTGCCCGGTCCGGTCGACTGAGTCAGCTGGCCCAGCTTCTCCTCGAGGGTCATCCGCGCCAGCAGAGAGTCTACGAATCGGTCCATCGGGGAGGCGCCGGCTTGGCCGGCAGGTTGGATGGGGCCGCTCGGTCCCGGAAGAGGCCCGGGGCAGCCCAGGACAGCGAGGGTCACCACAGCCATGGGCGCGGTTCGCAGCGCGGCCCAGAGTCGGATGCATTCGCCAGCCCGCGTCATTGAGGCGCGGTCGGGTCGGGTTCGACCAGGAGGTCAGCGGAAATGGCGGGTGCAATCCGACGTTGGGAACGGCAACCCAACTTCTCAGCCACCCGCATAGATTTCGGCTTGGTGCCCAGTGCGATTGGTGATCCCCGGTCCTCTTCGATGCCTGCATAATGCACGGGGCCATTACTAACCGGCAGGCCCGGAGGAGCTCGGTTCGAGCGATGCTCCTCACCATCGCATGCCTCCAGGGTTGTGCCTCGTTCCCGCAACCCGCTGCTGTGCGCCCCGAGGCTGCAGCGGGCTCCATCACTCAGGGCCAGCGCGCCTTCCTCGACACGCTCGAGCAGCGCACGTTCGCGTTCTTCTGGGAGCGGAGCGAGCCGCTCACCGGGCTCACCCCTGATCGGTGGCCCTCGCACTCATCGTCCAGCATCGCCGCCGTCGGCTTCGCGCTCACGGCGTATCCCATCGGTGTCGAACGCGGCTACGTGACCCGGGCCGAAGCTGCGGAGCGGGTGCTTCGGACGCTGCGCTTTTTCTGGGAGGCTCCCCAAGGAGCCGCGCCGACTGAAGTCAGCGGTTACCACGGATTCTTCTATCACTTTCTCGACATGGAGCGCGGACGACGGTACCAGACCGTGGAGCTCTCCACGGTCGATACCGCGCTCCTGCTCGGGGGCGCCCTGTTTTGTCAGTCGTATTTCGACGGCGACGACGGCCGGGAAGTCGCGATCAGGAGCTACGCGGAAGCACTCTATGCCCGAGTAGACTGGCATTGGGCCCAGGCCAACTACCCCCTGATCTCGCACGGCTGGACTCCCGAAACCGGCTTTCTCACGTTCGACTGGTCGGGCTATAACGAAGCCATGCTCGTGTATCTGCTCGCGCTCGGCTCGCCCACGCACCCGATCGGCCGAGACGCTTGGGATACTTGGACCCGCGCGTACCGATGGGGCTCGGACGACAAGACGCTGGAGCATGTCGGATTCGGGCCGATGTTCGGCCATCAATACTCCCACGTCTGGATCGACTTCCGGGGTATCCAGGACGAGTACATGCGAGCCCGCGGTATCGATTATTTCGAGAATTCGCGGCGGCAGACCTATGCGCAACGGGCTTACGCGATTGCGAACCCCGGTGAGTGGGTGGGTTACGGGGCCGATCTATGGGGTCTCACCGCGTCGGATGGCCCGGGCAATGCGCTCCTCACCGTTGCTGGCCGGCCCCGGGCGTTCTTCGGCTACGCCGCGCGCGGCACTTCGTTCACTGAGGTGCGCGACGACGGTACCCTGGCCCCCACCGCGCTTGGGGGCTCGGTCCCCTTCGCCCCCGAGATCGCCATCCCGGCGCTCGTCACAATGCGGCAGCGTTACGGCGATCGGCTATTCGGTAACTACGGATTCATCGATGCCTTCAATCCCACGTTCGCGGTCCCGATGCCGGTCCCCCTCGGTCGGGTGATCCCGGGGGAGGGTTGGTTCGATACCGATTACGTCGGCATCAACCAGGGGCCGATCGTGGCGATGCTCGAGAACTATCGCAGTGAGCTCGTCTGGCGTGTTATGCAGCGCAATCCCCACATCCTTCGCGGGCTCCGCCGAGCGGGGTTCAGCGGCGGCTGGATGGACCGAGCCGTCGCCTCTCGCTGAACCGGCCCAAACGCATCCCTTCGATGGCCATCCGCACCGCTTCGCCTCGCCCAGGCTCCACTCGAAATTCTCGAGCGATAGACCAGCCGAAGTAGGCCCGCAGGTGGGCGCCCCGCAAACGGGAAGAGATTCGAACGGCAGGGCCGCACCCGCGTCACGCGGCGGCCACTTTACATTGATGAACCTGTCCGACCGCGAGCCGGTCGCTCGAACCATCGACCAGGACCCGATGAACGACTCCAATTCGGCGGCGCCGTCCGATCTCACGACCTCGACTGGGCGCAGTGCCTGGCGCGAGCGGATGCGCGCGCTGCGCAACGTCCCGCCGGTGCTCCGCATCGTCTGGGAGGCTGGGCCCGGGACCGTCGTCGGCGTCGTGGGAGCACGCGTGGTCGCCTCGGTGATCCCGCTTGCTATGCTCGCCGTCTCCAAGCGCATCGTGGATGGCGTCGTGGCCGCCGCCGGGGCGGGGGAGGGCATGCCGGCCTCGCTCTGGTGGCTGGTCGGTCTCGAGCTGGCGCTGGCACTTGGCGGGAGCTTGATCTCCCGCACCGTCGACTATTTCGAGGCCGTCCTCGCCGATCGGTACGTGCGTCATGTCAGTGTGAAGGTGATGGAACACGCCAGCCGGCTCGACCTTACGACCTACGAGGATCCGGCGTTCCACGACAAGCTCGAGCGGGCCCGGGTGCAATCCACCGATCGGGTCGGTCTGATCCGCTCGGTCGGACAGATGCTCCAGCAGGCCGTGACCGCGGTCACCCTGGCCATCGGAATCTCGACCTTCTCGCCCTGGCTCCTGGCGCTGCTGGTGGCGGGGGTGGTGCCGGTGTTCCTGGGCGAGAGTCATTTCGCCTTCGCGGGCTATGCGCTGGCCTACCGGCAAACCCCGGTGCGCCGGCAGCTCGACTATCTCCGCGTACTCGGCTCCAGCCGGGACTCGGCCAAGGAGCTCAAGCTGTTTGGTCTGGCCGAGTTTCTGGGCCAGCGCTTCCGCGCGCTGGCGGATGCCATTCATGCGCAGAGCATCGCCCTGGCGCGTCGGCGGCTTAGCTGGGGCGCGCTGCTCTCCGTAGGCAGCACGGCCGCGTACTACGGGGCCTATGCCTATGTCGTCGTGCGCGCCGCCCAGGGGGAGATCAGCGTCGGCACGCTGACCTTCGTGGCCGGCGCGATCGCCGGAGCCAGCGCCAATCTCCAGGCGTTCTTCTCCACCCTCTCGGGGATCGCCGACCAAGCCCTATTCGCTTCCGACCTGCTGGAGTTCTTCGCCATCGAGCCCAAGCTGCGGTCCGGCCCGAACGCGCGGCCGGCCCCTCGCCCCCTGCGGACCGGCTTCGAGTTCGCTGATGTGTCGTTTCGATACCCCGGTGGCGCGCGCTGGGTGCTCGAGGGTCTCAGGTTCGCCATCGCTCCGGGCGAGCGGGTCGCGCTGGTCGGCGAGAACGGCGAAGGCAAGACCACCATCGTGAAGCTGCTCACCCGGCTCTACGACCCCACCAGGGGGCGGATCACACTCGACGGTGTCGATCTGCACGAGTACGACCTGGCAGACCTGCACCGCGAGATCGGGGTCATCTTCCAGGACTTCGTGCGCTATGAGATGACCGCGGCCGAGAACATTGCCATGGGGCAGGTCGACGCCCTCGGCAACCGGCCCCGGCTCGAGGCCGCGGCTCGAAAGAGCCTGGCGGAGCCGGTGATCCGCCGGCTCCCCGGCGGCTACGAGCAGCTCTTGGGACGGCGGTTCGACGGCGGCCTCGACCTCTCGGGCGGAGAGTGGCAGAAGATCGCTCTGGCCCGCGCCTACCTGCGGGATTCTCAGGTGCTGGTCCTGGACGAGCCCACGGCCGCGCTCGACGCGCGCACCGAGTACGAGGTCTTCCAGCGGTTTGCCGAGCTGACCCACGGGCGAACGGCGTTGCTGATCTCCCACCGGTTTTCGACCGTGCGGATGTGCGACCGGATCCTGGTCCTCGCCGGCGGGCGCATCGTGGAAGACGGGAGCCACGATGCCCTGGTTCAGCAGGGCGGGCGCTACGCCGAAATGTTCGAGTTGCAGGCCTCGAGCTACCGATGAAGACCGAGTCGCAACTCCGGGCGGCCGGAGCCGCCGTGGCCGCGCGCTGGCGCGTCGTAGACCGGTCGCCGCGCCGGGCCCCCCACACGGCCCAGGCGTGGCACGACGCGGCCGACGCGCTGCGCTCCGCGGCGCGGGAGTCGTCGCCCGCCGCAGAGCTGGTCGCAGATGCCACCCAGCTGCTGCAGGAGTCGCTCGCCGAATGTCGCCATGCCGCCACCCGGTTGAGCCGAGTGCCCCACGTAGCGGCGGGGCGGGAGGCCTTGTCCTGGGTCTACGTCCTCGCCGGTGCCTATCTCGCGGCCGCCGGCGACGTCTTCGCGGTGCAGGAGTTCCTTGCGTTCGCCGATGGGGCCCAGGACCCGCGACCGCTGGAGCTGCGCGAGCTCTGGGCCGTGCGGCCGATGCTCCAGCTCCAGCTGCTCGAGCGGATCGCCTCGGTGGCGGCCGGGGACGATCCGACGCGGCTGCCGCCGTTGCTAGCGAGCCTGCGGACGGTCGGCGATACGCCCTGGCGCGATGTAGTCGAAACCCTGAGCGTCGTGGAGCGTGTGCTCCGGCAGGATCCCGCCGGTGCCTACTCGAAGATGGATCCCGAGAGTCGCGATCTCTGTCAGGGTGAGGTCGAACAATTGGCCGCACGCACCGGGATGGCCGAAGTGAGCGTCGCGGAGGCCGCCCTGGTGCTGGCTCGCGACGCGGCCAATCGGCCGGTGTCCGACGCGCGGATGCAGGCCCGCCGCGCGCACGTCGGCTACTATCTCCTCGATCGAGGCGTGGTGGAGCTTCGGCACCGGATCGGGTACCGTCCCCCGCCCCGGCAGTGGGTGACCGAGCTGGTATTGGCCGCACCGGCGGCGTTCTACATGGGCGGCGTGGTATTGCTGTCGGCGGTTCTGGTCGGACTGGTACAGCTCCAGCTGGGCCGCTACTTCGCCTCCCTGCTGGGCGCCCTCCTGCTGGTGCCGCTCGCGGTTCAGGCGGCCGTGGAGATCATGAATGGGCTGGCGACTTTTCTGGTGCCGCCCCGGCCACTCCCCAAGCTCGATTTCTCGGCCGGGATTCCGGACGGGTGCGCGACCATGGTGGCGGTGCCCACCTTGCTCCTCGACCCCGAGCAGGTGCGAACTCTGGTGAACGAGCTCGAAGTGCGCTTCCTCGCCAACCGCGATCCAAATCTGCACTTCGCCCTGATCACCGATCTCCCAGACTCGCCGGAGCCGCCCCACCCCGACAATCCCCTGGTGGAGCTGGTAGCGGAGCTGATCGACGGGCTCAACCTCAAGTACGCCGCGGAAGGCCGGGGGAGCTTCTTCCTTTTCCACCGCTATGGGGTGTACAACCCGGGCGAACAGGCGTGGATGGGTTGGGAGCGGAAGCGCGGGAAGCTGCTGGACCTCAACCGGCTGCTCCGGGCCGACCAGGACAGCTTTCCGATCAAGCGCGGCGCGCTGTCGCTGCTGCCCCGGATCGCGTACGTCATCACCCTGGATGCCGACACCCAGCTCCCCCCCGGGACGGCCCATCGATTGGCGGGAACCATCGCCCATCCGCTCAACCAGGCAGTCATCGATCCGCGCCGCAACATCGTGGTCGAGGGGTACGGCATCATACAGCCACGGGTCGGCGTGAGCGTTACGTCGGCGCTCCGGTCGCGCCTCGCGAGCATCTACTCGGGCCAGACCGGCATCGACGTCTACACCCGGGCGGTGTCCGACGTGTACCAGGACCTGTTCCGGGAAGGCACCTTCACCGGCAAGGCCATCTACGAGGTCGATGTGCTCCGGGCCGTGCTCGAGCACCGCTTCCCGGTCAACGCGCTGCTCAGCCATGACCTCATGGAGGGCGCGTATGCCCGGGCCGGTCTCGCGTCCGACATCGAGATCATCGACGATTATCCCTCCCACTACTCGGCCTACAACCGCCGGAAGCACCGCTGGGTCCGGGGCGACTGGCAGACGGTGTGGTGGCTGCTTCCGCGGGTGCCGGATTACTACAATCGGTCGATCCCCAACCCCATCAGTGGCCTCTCCCGCTGGAAGATCCAGGACAATCTCCGGCGCAGCGCGCTGGAGCCACACACGTTCGTGCTGCTCGTGGCTGGCTGGCTCATCTTGGTGGGCACCGCGACTCAGTGGACGCTGGTCACGCTCGCGCTCATCGCGCTGCCGCCGTACGCGCTGTTCGGGCTCGATCTCCTGCGGATTCGGCGCCTGAGCGGCATCCTCCCGAGCGTGCGCGCCGCCTTCGACGGGCTTGTGCGCGCTCATGCGGGCATTCTGCTGCACCTCGCGTTCCTGGCCCACCAGACGCTGGTCCTGATCGATGCGGTGGTGCGCTCGCTGGTGCGGACCCTCATCACCAAGCGAAAACTCCTCGAGTGGGAAACGGCGGCGCAGGTCGAGACCGACCGGACCCGGCGCACGGCGATCGACGCGTACCTGGACGCGATGCCGCTCCTGGTGGTGCTTATGGCGATGACGATCACCGTGTTCAGCCCTTCCTCGCTGCCGATCGCAGCTCCGATCCTGGCCCTTTGGGCCGCCTCGAAGCCGCTGGCCCAGTGGCTCAACCGGGCCGCCCGCGCTGCCGGACCGGAGCTGTCACCGGCCGCCTGGCACTTTCTGCGCGGGCTTGCCCTCGAGACCTGGTGGTTCTTCCGGGACTATGGAGGTGCCGAGCACGGCTGGCTGGTGCCCGACAACGTACAGGTCGAGCCGGCCCTGGTGGCGCACCGCACCTCTCCCACCAATATCGGGCTCCTGCTGAACGCCCGGTTGGCGGCGCTTGAGCTGGGCTACCTCACCGTCCCTGAAGCGGTGGCGGGGAGCCGGGCGACGCTGGAAGCCATCGAGCGGCTGGAACGATCACACGGGCACCTGCTCAACTGGTACGACACCCGCACCGGAGCCCCGCTGCCGCCGCGCTTCATCTCGACCGTGGACAGCGGCAATCTCGCCGTCTGCAGCTGGACCCTTGCCGCGGCAGCCCGGGAAATGGCCCGTCGCCCGTTGCTCTCGCCGGCCATTTGGCAGGGCCTCCGGGATACGCTCAACCAGGCAGGGCCCGCCGCTGCCCCGCTCCGCGAACGGGTGGCAGTCTATGGGGAGGATGGCGCTGCATGGCTGGCCGATCTCCCAGCCCTCGAGCGAACCGCGAAAGCCACGGGATTGGCGGACGTCCAGGAACGCCTCCACGCGGTCGGCGAGCTGATCGAGCGGTATGCACCATGGCTCGGAGCTGAGGAGCGCGAGACCTTCCGCGGCCTCGCGCTGCCCAAGCCCCATGAGCTCGTGCCCCAGAACCTGGTGAGTCAGCTCGCAGGTCTGGCCGAGGGCGCTGCGGGCGAGCTCGATCCGGCGGTGCAGCGACGACTGAGAGACGTGCGGGCCGCGCATCAGGACCTGCTGGCGAGCTTCGACGCGTTGGCGGACTCGGCCGACCGGTTGGTGAGCGAGATGGATTTCCGACCGCTGTTCGACCCCAAGCGCCGGCTGCTCAGCATCGGTCTCGACGCCGAGCGGGGGGAACGGCTGCCCACCTGCTACGACCTGCTCGCATCGGAGGCGCGATTGGCCGCATTCATCGCCATCGCCAAGGGCGACGTGCCGGTCGAGAGCTGGTTCCGCAGCGGGCGTCCGCTGGTCAGCATCGCGGGCACCAGTGCGATCCTGTCCTGGAGCGGCACGATGTTCGAGTATCTCATGCCGACCCTGTGGATGCGCGGCTATCCTCACACCCTGCTCCAACGCAGTGCCCGTGCAGCAGTCGTGGCCCAAGCGCGCTACGCCGACCGGCATGGGGTGCCCTGGGGCATCTCGGAATCCGCCTATGCCGTGCGTGACGCCGCCGGCAGCTATCAGTACCACGCGTTTGGAGTGCCCAGTCTCAGGCTGCGGCTCGATGGGGACAACCGGCTGGTAGTGGCGCCGTACGCGGTCTGCTTGGCGCTTGGAGTCGCCCGCGAGTCTGCCCTCGCGAACCTCTTCCGCATGGCCCGCCTCGGCTGGGTGGGGAAGTACGGGTTCTTCGAGGCAGCCGACTACGGGGCCGGCGGGGCCGCCAAGAGCGCGCCGGAGCTCATTCGCACCTGGATGGCGCACCACCAGGGTATGAGCCTGGTGGCGCTCGCCAACACGCTGGCCGACGAGCCGTTTCAGCGATGGTTCCACGCCTCGCGCAGCGTGCAGGCCGTGGAGCTGCTGCTCCAGGAGCGAGTGCCCGTGAGCGTCACAGCGGCGGCCCCACGGGCCTCCAGAGCCGAGCGGCGGCGCCGGCGCCTGCAGCGGGCGATCCGGGCAGGTGCGACCCGGAGCAGCGCCGCCCGGACACCGGCGGGCCGATAGCCGTATCATCGAGCGCCCACTCATGGCAAGCGTAACGCTGGCAGGCATAGCCAAGACCTATGAGGACCGGAGCGGGAGGCACGTCGCCGTGCACCCGATCGATCTCGCGATTCGCGACGGCGAGTTCGTGGTGCTGGTCGGCCCTTCCGGCTGCGGCAAGACCACGACGCTGCGGATGATCGCGGGCCTCGAGTCGGCCTCTGCGGGGGAGCTCAAGATCGGTGACCAGGTGGTCACTGACTTCCCGCCCAAGGAGCGGGACGTTGCCATGGTGTTTCAGAACTACGCGCTCTATCCGCACATGAATGTGTACGAAAACCTCTCGTTCGCGCTCCGGCTCCGGGGCCTGGCCCGCCCTGATATCGATCGCCGGGTTCGGGAAGCCGCGGGACTGCTCGGACTCGAACGCCTGCTCGACCGCAAGCCCCGCCAGCTCTCGGGCGGCGAGCGGCAACGAGTCGCGCTGGGCCGAGCGCTGGTGCGGCACCCGCAGGTTTTTCTGTTCGACGAGCCGCTCTCCAATCTCGATGCCAAGCTGCGGGTGCAGATGCGCCGCGAGATCGCGCGGCTCCATCGGGAGCTCAAGGCGACGATGATCTACGTGACCCACGACCAGGTCGAGGCCATGACCCTGGGCGAGCGGATCGTGGTGCTCAACGCCGGCCGGGTCCAGCAGGTCGCGAGCCCCCGCATGCTCTACGAGAAGCCCGCCAACACCTTCGTGGCGAGCTTCATCGGCAGCCCAGCCATGAACCTGCTGCAGGGCGAGCTGACCGACGGCGCCAACCCTGCCTTCCAGGCCGCTGGGGGGGCATTTACCCTCCCGCTGGGGGCGCCGTTGGCGGGCCGTGCAAACGCCAAAGTCGTGCTGGGGGTGCGGCCGGAGGAGATTCGGCTGGGCGAGGGTGAGCCAGGCTCGGCGGAGTCGACCGTGGCTTGCCGGGTGGATCTGGTCGAGCTTCTAGGCGGCGAAGTGCTGATTCATGCGAGCCGCGACGAGCACGAGCTGACGGCGCGCGTCGCCGCCGGGCCCGTGCCTCAGGCGGGCGACGAGATCGCGCTCACGGTCCCCCCCGCCGCCATCCACCTGTTCGACGGCGAGACCGGCCAACGACTGGTATCGTGAGTCGCCGATGATTCGGCGCTGGCCCGCGCGGATTGGATGGGCCGCCCCCCACGGTGCTTTCCTAGTTTCGCTGCATGCCTGATCCGTCGTTTGTTCCCGCCGCCCAATGGACCGATCGCCGCCACATTCGTGGCTTGCGGGGCGAGCTGGTGGCGCTCGCATATCTGGTCTCCTGCGGCTGGGAGATCGAAGCCCATCGGTTCCGCTTCGGCCGGCACGATCTCGATCTGGTGGCCCGTCGCGGCCGCCTGATTGCTTTCGTCGAAGTGAAAACCCGAAAGAGCGCCCGCTGTGGCGCACCGGCCGAAGCCGTCAGCGCCCGGAAGCAGGCAATCCTGGCGCGGGTCGCCGCCTGCTGGCAGTCGCGGTTCGGCCGGGCAAACGACGGATACCGGTTCGACGTGGTGAGCGTATGGGAGGGTGCTTCGGGCGAGCCGGCGGTGGAGCACCTGCAGGACGCATGGAGGGTATGACAAAGCGTCAGCCGCAAAGGCAGAAAAGGCAGAAACTGAAAACCACGGAGGCACGGAGGCACAGAGGTGGTTTGGGGTGGTGGCCTGGGGCTTGAGATCGCGGCTCGCGAAGCCACATCGATCGTGCTCTGTGCCTCCGTGCCTCCGTGGTGAAAAACCCATTATGGTGCAAAATCAGCCAGTAGAAACCTCTTGATTCGGGAAGTATTCGGTAATATCTTGGTTGGCAGTACTCAGGTGTAGCAAAATCATCCACGTTTATATCGAGGTCGTCCCAATGGCCGAAGAGACTCGACTCGACGCCGATCGCCGCAAGGCGCTGGGCCTCGCCATCTCGCAGATCGAAAAGCAGCTCGGCAAGGGCTCCATCATGCGGATGGGCGCCGAGTCGCCGCGGGTCCGGGTGGCGGCGATCCCCACCGGCGCCATCAACCTCGATGCCGCCACCGGGATCGGAGGCGTGCCCCGGGGCCGCATCACCGAGATCTACGGCCCCGAGTCGTCCGGCAAAACAACCCTCTCGCTCCACTTGGTCGCCAACGTGCAGCGGGCGGGTGGTGTCGCGGCCTATGTCGACGCCGAGCACGCACTCGACATCGAGTACGCCAAGAAGCTGGGCGTCGATATCGAGAACCTGCTGGTCTCGCAGCCCGACACCGGCGAGCAGGCGCTCGAGATCGTGGAGATTCTGGTGCGCTCCGGGGCGGTGGATCTCGTCATCGTCGATTCGGTCGCCGCCCTCGTGCCCAAGGCGGAAATCGAAGGCGAGATGGGTGACAGCCACGTGGGGCTGCAGGCCCGGCTCATGAGCCAGGCACTCCGGAAGCTCGCGGGTGCGATCAACCGCTCCAACTGCGCGGTCGTCTTCATCAATCAGCTGCGCGAAAAGATCGGTGTCATGTTCGGCAATCCGGAGACCACCACCGGCGGCAAGGCGCTCAAGTTCTACGCGTCGCTGCGGCTCGACATCCGGCGCATCGGGCCGGTGAAGGAGCGTGAGGCGGTGATCGGGAGCCACGTGCGGGTGAAGGTCGTCAAAAATAAGGTGGCGCCGCCGTTCCGTCAGGCCGAGTTCGACGTGATGTTCGACGAGGGCATTAGCCACACCGCCCTGCTGGTGGATCTCGCCGCGGAGGCGAACATCATCCAGAAGTCGGGGGCGTGGTACTCCTACGGCGACCAGCGTATCGGGCAGGGCCGGGAGAATGCGAAGCTCTTCCTGCGGGACAATCCGGCGCTCCAGACCGAAGTCGAAGCCAAGGTGAAGGAAGTGCTCGGCATGAAGGCGGCCGCTGCGGGAGTCGGGGTGGAGGAGGAGTGATCGTCACCGCGATCGAGGCCGATCCTCGCCGCCCGGGCAGCGTGCGGGTGCTGGTAGAGGGCCGGCCGTTCGCCACGGTCGATCGCGATGCGGTTGCGGGGCTCGGATCGGGCCAGGCGCTCGATGGGCCGGCCAGTGAGCGGCTGGCCCGGGCCGCCGATATCGAAGCCGCCTATCGCACCGTGCTCCGCGCGCTGGAGCGCCGTCCCCACGCACGGGTGGATCTGGGCCGGCGCTTGCAGCGGCGGGGCCTGGCTGCCGAGGCGGTCGAAGCTGCATTGACCCGGGCGGAGCGTGCGGGGCTGCTGGACGACTTGGCGTTCGCCCGCCACTACGTGGCCACGCGAGCCGAGCGCGGTCGCGGGCCGGCCCGCCTGGCCCGAGACCTGAGCATGTTGGGGGTTGCCCGCGGCTGCATCGATACGGCCATCGCCGAGCAGTGGCCCGCCGACACCGACCGCCGCGCGCTTCCGGCGGCACTCGCCGCCAAGCGTGCCGCCCAGCTGGAGGGCCTGCCGCGGCCGGTGAAGCGTCGCCGACTGCTGGCCTATCTCGCGCGGCGAGGGTTCGGCGGCCGGGAGGCGCTCGAGGCAGTGGCAGGGGTGCTTGGGTAGCTGGCCGCTACCCCGCTATCGGCTATCCGCTATCCGCCATCCGCTGCTATCCGTTCGCGCGCAGGCATCTCCGAGCGGCCGAGATCCTCGTGCCTTGGCGGCTAGCGGATAGCGGATAGCGGATTAGCTGCCCGCTAGCTTCCCCGCCTATATTTTCCCCCAATGCGTTCCGCTGACATCCGCCGGCTTTTCCTCGACTTCTTCGTCGCCCGGGGGCACCGCAAGGTGCCCTCTTCGTCCCTGGAACCCAAGGACGACCCGACGCTGCTGTTCACCAACGCCGGCATGGTGCAGTTCAAGCGTGTGTTTCTCGGACAGGAGCGGCGCGAGTATGTCCGGGCGGCCACCTGCCAGAAGGTGGTCCGCGCGGGGGGCAAGCACAACGACCTCGAGCAGGTCGGCCACACCAAGCGGCACCACACTTTTTTCGAGATGCTGGGGAACTTTTCCTTCGGCGACTACTTCAAGCGCGACGCCATCGCGTTCGCCTGGGAGCTCGTCACCGGCAAGGATGGGCTCGGCCTCTCCCCCGACCGCCTGCGGGTCACGGTGCACCACAGCGATCAGGAGGCCCGCGCGCTCTGGCGTGAGATCGCGGGCCTTCCCGACCACCGGATCTACGGATTGGGCGACAAAGACAACTTCTGGCAGATGGGCGACACCGGTCCCTGTGGCCCGAGTACGGAGATCTACGTCGACCTCGACAGGCGGACAGGCGGACAGGCGGACGGGCGGACAGAGGAGGTCGTCGCCCAGGCAGATTTCGAGCGTTTGGCCGAGGAGGGCCGGTTTCTCGAGATCTGGAATCTCGTCTTCATGCAGTTCGATCGCGCTCTGGATGGGGTGCTCACTCCGCTGCCCCGGCCCTCGGTCGACACCGGAGCCGGTCTCGAGCGGATCGCGGCGGTGATGCAGGGGGAAGACGACAACTTTCACACCGACCTGTTCCGCCCGCTGCTCGATCGGGTGGGCGAGCTGGTTGGGCGGCCGTACGACTACGTCCATGACGACGATCCCAACGTCGACGCCCGGGCCCGCAGCACCTCGTATCGGGTGCTGGCGGACCACGCGCGGGCGGTGAGCTTCCTGCTGGCCGACGGGATCTACCCCAGCAACGAAGGCCGCGGCTACGTCCTGCGGCGGATCCTGCGCCGGGCCGTCCGGCACGCGTGGCTGCTGGGCCGGCGCGAGCCCACCCTCGCCCCGCTCACCGACGTGGTCGTGCGCGAGATGGGCGCCATCTATCCCGAGCTGGTGGGCCAGGCCGGATATCTCCACGACACCACCCGGGCAGAAGAGGAACGGTTTCTCGAGACGATCGACGGCGGGCTCAAGCGGCTGGACGAAATCTTCGCCACCGGCGCCGAAACGATCGCCGGGGAGGAGGCGTTCAAGCTTTACGATACCTACGGCTTCCCCATCGATCTCACCGAGATCATCGCCGGCGAGCGGGGCGTGCGCGTCGACCTGCCCGGGTTCGAGCGCGCGCTCGCCGAGCAGCGGGAGCGTTCCCGTGCGGCGCGCCGGGAGGCCACGGTGGGAGTGGATGCGGCGGCGGTCGAGCAGGACGGGGCGTTCCGGCGGCAGCCGGCGCGCGGCCCTGCGGTGCACGCGAAGGATCCGACCGCCTGGCGCACGCTCAAGCGGGGCAAGCAGAAATTCGTGGGGTACGATACGACCCAGACCGACTCCGCCCTGCTGGCATTTCGCCAGGCGGGCGATCGGGTCGAGCTCGTGCTGCGGGAGAATCCGTTCTACGCGGAATCGGGCGGCCAGGTCAGCGACACCGGCTCGGTGGCCGGCAGCGGCTGGACGCTCGAGGTCGACAGTGTGCGGAAGGACCCGGCCAAGGGCACGGTGATCGGCGGCAGCTTCGGCGAGTCGTTCGATCCCACCCCGGTCGAGGCGATGGTCGATACTCCGCGCCGCCGCAACATCGAGCGCAACCACAGCGCCACTCACCTCGTCCACCTGGCCTTGCGCCGGCATCTCGGTGGCCACGTGCGGCAGGCTGGCTCGCTGGTCGAGCCCGATCGGCTTCGCTTCGACTTCACGCATCAGGAGCCGATCGACCCGGAGACGCTCCGCGCCATCGAGCGGGATGTGAACGAGCAGATCTGGGCCAACTACGAGACCATCACGCGGCAGATGCCGTACCGCGATGCGCTCGACCTGGGCGCGATGGCATTCTTCACCGAGAAGTATGGCGACGTGGTTCGGGTGGTGCAGATGGGCGACTCGATCGAGCTGTGCGGCGGCACTCATGTCCGCAGCACCGGTCAGGTCGGCCTGTTCCGCTTCAAGGGGCAGGGCGGGGTTCAGGCCGGCGTTCGGCGGATCGAGGCCGTGACCGGCCCAACCGCCTACGCCGTGCTGCAGGAGCTCGACGACCGCATCGCCAAGGCGGCGGAGCGGCTCAAGGCCCAGCCGGAGCACCTGGCGCGAAAGATCGACCAACTGCTCGAAGACCGGCAGCGGCTCGAGGCGCGGCTCCAGGATGCCCGCCGGTCCGGCGGGACCGGCCCGGCCGAGGGCGAGACTCTGCAGGTGGATCAGGTGCAGCTGACCATGGCGGAGACCGCCACCGACGATCGGAATGAGCTGGGTCAGATCGCCGACCGGTTTCGGGAGGGCCGGCGCAACGCCGTGTTGGTGCTCTTCGGCACCGCGGGTCGGGGCGCGATTCACGTCACCCTGAGCGAGGATCTGGTGAGCGCCGGACGAAAGGCGGGAGATCTGGTAAATCGGATCGCGGCCATCAGCGGCGGCAAGGGCGGCGGCCGGCCCCACTTCGCATCGGCTGGCGCCGGCGATCCGGCTCGATTGGGGGATGCGCGGGCCCAGACCCCTGCCGTGGTAGCAGCCTGGCTTGGCAACGGCGGGTGACCCCGCCCGAGCCGTCTGCCGCTCTCTGGGCCTGGCTCGAGCGGCACACGGCGCGAGCACCGGAAGCGCTCCGCGGCCGCGTCGTCGAATATGCGCGCCGGGTGTCGCCGGAGCCGACCATCGCCCAATCGCTCGCGCGGGCGGGTGAAGCCGCGCTGAGCCACGCCCTCGAGCATCCCGGCGATCGCGCCGCCGCGCTCGACCTGCTGGCGGCCGACGCGCTGGTGACGCTGGCGTTGCTCGCGCAGGCGGAGCAGGGCGCAGCCGGCCTCGCCGGCTTTGCCGAGGAACTCGTTCAGGCCCATCGACCCGGCTTGTGATCGACCTCCATTCGCATCTCCTGCCCGCGGTCGACGACGGGGCTCGCACGGTGGAGCAGGCCGTCGCCACACTCCGTGAGATGGCCCGGAACGGCGTCACCGAGCTCTGCCTCACGCCGCACCTGCTCGCCAGCCGGGCCGAGGAGGGGGTTCCGGCGCGCCACGACGCGGCGTTCGAGACCCTGCGCGCGGCAGCCCCCCGAGCCCCGTTGCTGCATCGCGGCGCCGAAGTCATGCTGGACCGGCCCCTGGGCGAAGCCGCCGCGGCGAACCCGGGTGTGCGACTCGGCGGCAGCCGGTATATCCTGGTCGAGTTCCCCCGCATGGTGGCGGGCGCCACCGTGAGCAACGCGCTGGCCCACATCGTATCGCTTGGCCTGGCGCCGGTGCTGGCGCACCCGGAGCGCTACACCTCCTGCTCGGTGCCCGCCGTGGAGCGGTGGCGTCGGGTGGGGGCCTTCATGCAGGTGGATGCGACAACGCTCCTTACACCCAGGGGCCGGGGCGAGCGAGCTCGCCAGCTGATCGCGACCGGCCTGGCGGACATCATCGCTGCCGACAACCACGGCGACACCCGGATGCTGCTCGCCGGCCGGCGCCTGATCGAAGAGCATGGCGGGGACATCCAGGCCGATCTGCTGACGCGGTACAATCCTGCGGCCGTCCTGTCCGATCAGCCGATGCGGCTGGTCGAGCCTCTCGAGCTCCGGCCCTCGCTGCTCGAGCGCCTGCGCCGGCTGCTGAGCCCAGCCGATCAGTGATTCATCTCCTCTTCACCGGCGGTACGATCTCCATGCACCACGATCCGGCCGCCGGCGGGAACGTGCCCGCGCACGACGGCGAGCAACTTGTCGCCCGGATCCCGGGGCTCGACCGGATCGCCCCCTTTCGGATCGAGAACTGGGCCCGGGTGCCGGCCGCGCACCTGGGACCGGAGCGCCTCTGGGCGCTGCGGAATCGGGTGCGCGAGATCCAGACCGCAGACCCGGATCGGCCGCGCGGTATCGTGATCACCCATGGGACCGACACGATAGAAGAAACGGCCTACCTGCTGGCGCGGACGCTCGACCCCGCCATCCCGGTTGCGATCACCGGTGCGATGCGCACATCCAGCGACGCCGATTGGGATGGTCCCCGCAATCTCCGGGACGCGGCCGCAGTGGTCGCGAGCCCAGGGAGCGCTGGTCGCGGCGCCATCGTGGTGTTCGCCGGGCAGGTCTTCGCGGGACACGAGGCGGTGAAGACGGACACCATGCGGCTCGACGCCTTTGCGGCCCCGCACGGAGTGGCCCTGGGGACGGTTCAAGGCGGCCGCGTCGAGTACGCTCTGCCCGCCTGCGCGCCGGCCCGCCTGCCTGCCGCCCGCCTGGCGGCCTCCGGCCCGCGCGTCGCCCTGGTTCCCATGGTGATCGGCGACCAGGGAGAAATGCTCGAGCTGGCCCGGCCGCGCTACGACGGCGTCGTGATCGTGGCCTTCGGAAGCGGCAACCTGCCCCCCGGCGCCATCCCGGCGATTCAACGCTGGCTGGATGAGGGCAAGCCGGTGGTGCTTGCCAGTCGCTGCCCCACGGGCGTGGTCACGCCGGTCTACGCCTTCGAGGGCGGCGGCGCGGGGCTCGTGTCCATGGGCGTCGTCCCGGCTGGGCCGCGCACCCCTTCACAGGCCCGCATGGAGCTGCTGCTCTCGCTCTCGGCCGGCGTGCCCTACGGCGGGTGAGCCGGTCGCGATGAGGTTCCCATCTAAGCTCCAGATCCCAGATGAAGCGCTCGACATTGCTCGGGGTCTGGAAGACGCCGGGTACGAGGTCTGGTGCGTCGGGGGAGCCATCCGCGACGCGCTGCTCGGCACGGCGTGGGAGGGGCGTCCGCTCCCCGCAGCCGACATCGACTTCACCACCTCGGCGCGGCCGGAGCAGGTCCAGGCACTGTTCCCGCGCAAGCGGACGGTGGACATCGGGTCCAAACACGGCACCATCGGCGTGCTGGACCGGCGGCGAGTGCTGCACGAGGTAACCACATTTCGCCGCGATGTCAGCACCGATGGGCGCCATGCCGTCGTGGCGTACGGCGTGTCGCTGGACGAAGACCTCGCCCGCCGCGACTTCACGATCAACGCGATTGCCTATCATCCGTTCCGCCACGAGTGGCGCGACCCGTTCGGCGGAGCCGCCGATTTGGAGAAAGGCATCGTCCGGGCGGTGGGAGTGCCGGAGGAGCGATTCCGGGAGGACTACCTTCGGATTCTCCGCGCGCTCCGCTTCGCTGCGCGGTTCGGGTTCACCATCGATCCGCCGACCTGGGAGGCGGCCCGCGCCGCTGCGCCCGGGCTGGCGCAGCTCTCCGCCGAACGGGTGCGCGACGAGCTGTTCAAGGGACTCCGCACCGCTCGTTCGGTTGCCCGGCTGGTGGAGCTCTGGCAGGCGGTGGGGGCCGCTGCGATCTGGCTCCCGGAGCTGGTGCGCGGGCCCGTCGCTGGCAGCGACTACTCGGTCACCGACGTCGACCGGGAGCCTCGCGACCCGGTGCTGCTGGTTGCCCTCCAGTGCGCCAAGCCCGGGACCGTGCTGCAGCGGCTCAAGGGTTCGAATGCAGAGATCGGCCGGGCCGAAGCCATCGCACAGGCGCCGGCTGAGCCCCGGGATCAAACCGCGGCCGGGGTGCGACGGTGGCTCGCCACCGCCGGCCCCGCGGCGGACGACCTGCTCGCGCTGTGGCGGCTCCGTCACGGCAGCGACGCGCCCTGGGCCGGCGCGGTGGCCGAGATCCGGCGCCGGCGAGAGCCGATTACCCGGGGAGAGCTCGCTCTCGACGGCAACGACCTGCTCGCCCTGGGCGTGCCGCGCGGTCCCCGGGTGGGTGAGGTGCTCGATCAGCTGCTCGAGCGCGTCCTCGACGATCCGTCGCTCAACACTCCCGATCGGCTCACCGCCCTGGTACGGAACCTCACGTGATTCTGCTCGGGTTTGCGGTCGCCGCCGCCCTTGGCAATGTCGTGGGCGCCCTGGCCGTGGTGCGCCATCTGCATCGGAGCCTGCACGCGATCGACGCGGGAATCGCTTTCGGGGCGGGATTCATGCTCGCGGTCACCGTAATCGGGGTGTTCCCCACCGCGTTGCAGGACGGGGCGGGCGCCGCCTGGTTCGTTCTCGCCGGCTATCTCGCGGTCCATTTCGCCCAGCATGTGATGAATCCGCATTTCCACTATGGCGAGGAGACCCACCGGGTCAGCGCCGCCACCGGAGTAACCGCCCTGGTCGGCCTGTCGCTGCACACCTTCTTCGATGGAGTGGCGATTGCCAGCGGATTTCTCGCCTCCAGCCGGCTCGGCCTGCTGCTGTTCCTGGCCGTTCTGGTGCACAAGCTGCCGGAAGGCGTGACCATCGCCAGCATGATGCTCGCGGGCGGACAGAGCAAGGGGCGGGCGGTGGCTTCCGCCACCGGGCTGGGGCTGGCCACGCTGCTCGGCGCGGTTCTCACGGAAGCTGTCGCTCCGCTGGCTCGGCATGGGCTCGCATTGTCGGCGGGTGTGACACTGTACGTCGCCGCGTCCAACCTGGTGCCGGAGTTTCAGAACCGCCGCCGGTGGGTATCGGCGGTGTCTTTCGTGGGTGGGGTGGCCGCTTTCTTCGCCGCCGAGTGGCTGATACGGTGACGGCCGGCGGGAGCGGCACCACCTCGCCCGTCCGCCTGTTCGCCCGTCCGCCTATCTTCCCTGGCATGGGTCCCAGACGCGCCGCCATCGCCGAAGAGCCCTCGCTGTTTCCGGGCGCCCGGCGAGCGGAGCCGCTCGCGAGCCGCATGCGCCCCCGAACTTTGGACGAGTTCGTGGGGCAGCGGCACTTGCTCGGCCCGGGGAAGCCGCTTCAGGTGCTGATCGAGCAGGGGGCGCCGGGATCGCTGATCTTCTGGGGGCCGCCCGGGTCGGGAAAGACCACGCTCGGGCAGCTGCTGGCCCGGGCGACGGGACGCACGTTCGTCCCTTTCAGCGCCGTGAGCGAGGGTGTGCCCCGCATCCGGGAGATCGTGGTTCAGGCGAAGCAGCAGCTGGCCGCCGGCGGGCCCGAGACGGTGCTGTTCGTCGACGAGATCCACCGGCTGAACAAGGCCCAGCAGGACAGCCTGCTGCCTCCCGCCGAAGACGGTACCATCAGCCTGATCGGTGCGACCACCGAGAACCCCAGCTTCGAGGTGATCGGCGCGCTGCTCTCCCGGACCCGAGTCTTCGTGCTGGAGGCCCTCTCCGCGCCGGACTTACTGGCGCTGATCGAGCGGGCGCTGGCCGACCGGGAGCGCGGGCTGGGCGAGCTCGAGCTTCAGGCCGATCCGGAGGCGCTCGCCTTTATCGCGGACGAGGCCGACGGCGACGCGCGCCGGGCGCTGAGCGTGCTCGAGGCCTCGGCCGCGCACGCCGCGACGGATGGCAGGATCACGGTCGAGCTGGCCCGGGAAGCGATGCAGAAGCGGTTCGCGCGCTACGACAAGGCGGGTGAGGAGCATTACAACCTGCTATCGGCGTACCACAAGTCGCTTCGCGGCAGCGATCCGCAGGGGGCGCTCTACTGGATGGCGCGCATGATCGAAGGCGGCGAGGATCCCATGACGCTCTTCCGCCGAGCCATCGCTATGGCGGCCGAAGACATCGGGCTCGCCGACCCCAACGCGCTGGTGATCGCTGTCGCGGCGCGGGACGCGTTCCACATGCTAGGTCCCCCGGAGGGATACCTGCCGCTGGCGGAGATGACGATCTATCTCGCAACCGCACCCAAGTCGAACAGCGCCAAAGAGGCGCTGGGCCAGGCGCTCGAGGCAGCCCGCAACTCCCCCGCCGCTCCGGTGCCTCTGCACATCCGGAACGCTCCGACGCCGCTCATGAAGCAGCTGGGATACGGCGCCGGATACCGCTACGCGCACGATTCGCCGACGGGATACCTGGCGCAGGAATACCTGCCGGACGAGCTACGGGGAACCAGCTTCTACACCCCCGGCGACATGGGGTACGAGAAACGCGTGGCCGAACGGCTGGCCTGGTGGGCCCAGCAGAAGCAGGCTCAAGAATGATTCCTTTTCCTGTGAGGATGCAGCTCCCATTCGCGAACTAATCAACGTCCGGGATCCGATCGAGCGCGCCGTGCTGGTCGCGGCGCCCCGCAAAGGCTCGGCGGACGCCCGGGTCATGACCGAGCACCTCGACGAGCTGGCCCAGTTGGTGGACACCGCTGGCGCCGACGTCGTGGCGAGAGTATCGCAGCAAGTCGTTTCGCCCAATCCGGCCACATTGGTCGGCGAGGGCAAAGTCGAGGAGATCAAAGGAACCGTCGCCGACGTCGGGGCGACGCTGCTCGTTCTCGATGAGGAGCTGACGCCGGTTCAGGGCGCCAATCTGGAGCGTGAGCTCAAGATCCGGGTCATGGATCGGGCGGAGGTGATCCTCGACATCTTCGCCACTCGGGCCCGAAGCCACGAGGCCAAGCTGCAGGTGGAGCTGGCCCAGCTCGAGTATCTCCTTCCTCGGCTGACCCGGATGTGGACCCACCTGTCCCGTATCCGGGGCGGTATCGGGCTCCGGGGCCCGGGCGAGACCCAGTTGGAGACCGACCGCCGTATCATCCGCCGCCGGATCCAGGCGCTCAAGCTCAAGCTCAAGGACGTCGAGCGCCACCGAGAAAACGTGCGCGCCGGGCGCGACCCGATGCTGAGCCTTGCGCTGGTGGGCTACACCAACGCGGGCAAGTCCAGCATTCTCCGGGGGCTTTCGGGAGAGCATGACATTCTGGTGGAGAATCGGCTCTTCGCCACCCTGGACACGCTCACCCGCGAAGTCGATCTGGGGGAAGGGATCCGGGGCCGGGTGAGCGACACGGTTGGCTTCATCCGGAAACTGCCGCACCACCTGGTGGCGAGCTTCCGCGCCACGCTGGAGGAAGCCCGTGCGGCCGACGCACTGCTGCACGTGGTCGACGCGAGCCACCCCGACTGGGAGGAGCAGATATGGGTGGTCGAGGGCGTCCTGGGCGAGCTCGATCTTTCCGACCGGCCGCTGGTGGTCGTCTTCAACAAGATCGACCTGCTGCCCGACCCGACCCAATTCGCGGTGCGAGTACGGGAGCTCCACCCCGGCGCGGTGATGGCCACGACCATGCGGACCGATGGCCTGTCCGCGCTCAAGGCGCGGCTGCGCGAGCTGGAGCGGGCTGGGCGGGTGACGGTGGTCGTGCGGGTACCGGTCTCAGACGGAGCCCAGCTGGCCGCACTTTACCGCGACGGCGAGGTGCTGGGTGTGAAGGCCGAGGGGGTCGAGCAGGAAGTGACGGTAAGGCTGGAGCCGTGGAGGGCGGAACAGCTAAAAGCTGGCGGACGGGTGGTGCAGCGGGCACCACGAAAAGAAACCGCGTAAACGGTAAACGGGGGCTCCTTGAATCATCGGAGCCCCCGTTCACCGTTTACCGTTTACGCTTTTTCTAAGAACTACTCGCTCCCAGACAGGATCTGCTCGAGTATCAGCCACCGGTTCATCCCGGCAAACTTCTGGTGCATCTTGGTGGTCGGCGGGGGGGCCATCTCGTCCTCCTCGTTCTGCAGATCCGCCAGGGCATCGATGCCGCTGGCGAGGAACTTCCGCAGCCCCTTCTCCATCGCCATTCCCGCCGTGCGGAAGTTGAATAGCGTCGAGAACTGAAGCGTGTAACCCAGATCCGCGAGCTGCTGGTTGGTGATCAGCGTGCCCGCTTTCTTGGCGCGCCCGAAGTAGAGCGAAGGCGAGAGGTTGAAGCCGAGCATCTGGTTCGGGTAGTGCTTGCGGACCCCCTCCGAGAACTCCTGCGGCTGGGTCAGCTCGGTGTTGTTGAACTCCGGCCAGATCACGTCCGCCCCAAGCTCGGCGGCCTCCCAAGCGTCCTCGATCGCCATCTTGACCCCTCCGGACGATCTGCCTGGCAGCGCGCCGTCGATCGAGTCGGTACGGGCGATGACGACGACCTCCACCCCTGTGGCCTGAGCGGCCGCCTTGATGGCTTTGAGTTTGGCCAGCCAGTCGCTCCGGGGGACCAGGACCTTATCCCGCTTGCTCTTGCCTACGTTGACGATGTGACCGCAGGTCCGATTGGTCGGGTCTTGGTTCTCGAGGTGCACGCCGGCCGCTCCGACGCGGATCAGTTCGGTCGCCAGCGTGAAGGTCTGGGTGGGGCCGCCGAACCCGGCCTCCATGTCGACAAAGGCCGGTGGTGCGTCGAGAAGCTCCCGGCCTTCGGTGTCATACCAGTGAGTGTTCCGGGCGCCCTCGATGCCCTTTCGGATCTCCAGCACGAGCTCGACCATCTGATGCGACTGATAGATGCCGATGTCAGGGTACATGCTCTTGGTGGCGGCGAGCTGCCATCCGCTGCCATACAAAGACTTGAACCCAAGGCGGGTCATGATCGCAGCAGAAAAGGCGTCATAAGCGCCCGCGGTATGAAGATACGACCCCTTGGCCTTGGCCTCGTTCAGCAAGCGCCGGAGCTTGACGGCCGGCACCTCGCGCTCGGGCGGCGCGAACAACTTGGCGATCGCCTCGGCAGGATAGGTGGCGTTGGGGGACACCGGAGCGGCTGTCGTCGCCATGGCGGTTTCTCCGCGAGGGGCTCAGAAAAAAAGACCCGCCAGCGCGCCGACTGGGGACGCGCCGGAGGTTGTGAATTATTTCACATCATAGCGAATGGAGCGCCGGGGCGCCAGTGGCCGACGCGCAGCGTCACGTGACGGCCGCCGTAGTGGGAATGTGCAGCTCGGTGAAGTGTTAGCGCGCGGATCGTGATTCACCCCGCTGTGACCCAAATGGTATCTCTCTTGCCCGGCGGGAAATGTTTCGAGGTGTGGCCATCTAAGTTCGCCAGGTGAGGAAGGCTTGACCCGCGCTTGACCGGCACATGCCATTCTCTTGCCTGACAGGAAGTTACCGGGTTTTACTTATGCCGCGGGTCGTATTCAAACAAGACAGCGGGATGTACGGACGTTGCATTCTCGTGCATTCCTGAGGTGACAGACGTATCCGTTCGGCGGACGCGGCAGACCCGATTTCAACTGCTGCGCCTGGTGCGCGTACTCTGAGTTCACAGCAGGAACGAGAAGCCGTCCGCCCGTCGGTCCCCGGCGGCTGCGAGAAGGAACGCCTTGCGAAAGGAACGGCCTTGATCGCACATCCCGTCTTTCTCGCCCGCCACGGCGAGACGGAGTCCAACCGCGCCGGCGTCTACGCCGGCCGCCAGAACGAGCCGCTTACCCGCCGTGGCCGTTCCGAGGTCATCCGCCTGGCCCGGCAGATCAAGGTGCTGGGCATCCGGCAGATCTGGTCCAGCTCGGTGTGGCGGGCTCTCGAGTCTGCCACCCTCCTTCGCGACCGGCTGTGCCTTCCGCTTACGATCGACCAGCGGCTGGACGAAATGCGCCTGGGCGCCTGGGAAGGGCGTACCGAGGCCGAGGTTGCTCGGGACTTTCCCGAGGAGTACAGCCTCTGGTTGACCCATCCCGACCAGGTCCGGATCGAAGGGCGTGAAACGCTGGCGCAGGTAGCGGCGCGGATAGCGGGGGCCGTCGCGGATGCCCGTGCCAGCCACCTGCCCACGCTCCTCGTGACGCACGTCGCGCCGATCCGGGTGGGAGTCCTGTCCACCCTGCGGTGTCCGCTCGCCGCCTATAAGCGGCTGACCATCCCCAATGCTTCCTGTGTCCGCCTGGACTGCGCTGCCGAGCAAGCCAGCTGGGTGCCGCAAGGCGGGTCCCTCCGAGCCGAGCTCGAGCGGGCCGGGTCCGTGGCTGCGTGAAGGCGCTGCTGCTCGCTGCGGGGGAAGGACAGCGGCTTCGCCCGCTCACCGCCGATCGGCCCAAGCCGATGGTGCCCGTGGCCGGCGCGCCCATGGTGGCCTATGGCCTCGAGTGGCTGCGGGCAAACGGCGTGTCCGAAGTGGCCATCAACACGCACTACAAGCCCGAGCCGCTTATGCGCTTCGTGGGCGACGGGTCGGCCTTCGGGCTCTCGGTCCGGTATTCCTGGGAGCCTGTGCTGCTCGGGTCGTCCGGCGCCCTGGTTCCGTTGCGCGGCTTTCTGGCCGGCGAGGATCCGTTTCTCGTGGTCTACGGTGACGTGCTGACGGACCTCCGGCTCGAGCCGGTGCTGGTCGCGCATCGCCGGGCAAAGGCCGACGCCACGATCGTCCTGACCCAGGTGGAGGACCCGCGGCGCGCTGGCATGGTAGCCCTGGACGGCGCGGGCTGGGTGCGCTCGCTGATCGAGAAACCCGCCGAGTGGAATGCTCCGGAGGCCTGGGCCAACGCCGGGATCTATGTTCTGGGTCCGCGGGTCTGGGATTTTGTCCCCCGGGAGGGATTCCAGGACTTTGCTTTCGACCTGTTCCCGGTTCTCCTCCGGGCAGGGTCTCGCGTCTTGGGGATCCGGTCGGACGCTCTGGTCATCGATATCGGCTCGCACGAGCGGCTCGCCGCGGCAACCACCCTGGTCGAAAGTGGGCGGCTCGCACCGCCCCGAGCGGCGTAACGATGTTGATCGCCCGGGCGCCATTGCGCATCTCGTTCGCCGGAGGCGGCACCGACCTCGAGGCCTACTACGCGCGCTACGGGGGGCTGGTCGTCAGCGCCACCATCAACCGCTACTTCTACGTCATCGCCACCCGGACGATCGACGACGCGGTTCAGATCACGTCCTCGGATTTCCGGGTCTTCGAGCGGCAGGCACCCGGGGTGGTGCTCTCGTTCGACGGCGAGCTCGGCTACCTGAAGTCGATCCTCCACGAATTCGGCGTCACCCGCGGGCTCTCGGTGTTCACGGCAAGCGAAATTCCCCCGGGAACCGGGCTGGGCAGCTCGAGCACGGTGGCGGTGGCGCTCATCAAAGCGCTCGCCACGTTGTGCCAGCGGCGCGCCACCAAGCAGGAAGTGGCGGAGCTGGCTTCGTACATCGAGATCGGGAAGCTGGGACGGCCCATCGGTCTGCAGGACCAGTTCGCCGCGTCCTTCGGCGGCCTGAATGCGATCGAGTTCACCGCCGCCCGCACTGTGGTCCGGCCGCTGGAGCTTCCGCTGCCGATCCGCGACCAGCTCGAGCGCAGCCTGCTCCTGTTCTACACCGGGGCCTCCAGAAACGCGGCCACGATTCTCCGGGAGCAGCGAGCCTCCTCCCAGGAGCAGGACGCGACGGTGATCGAGAGCTTGCACGGCATCAAGCGGGACGCCGAGATCGCGCGCGACGCGCTGCGGGCGGGAGACGTGCGTCAGATCGGGCAGGTCCTGCACGAGTCATGGCAGCGGAAGAAGCGGCTCGCCGCCGGGATCAGCAACGAACGCATCGACCGGCTGTACCAACTCGCGCTGGAGCACGGGGCCAGCGGCGGCAAGATCGCCGGGGCCGGTGGTGGGGGGTTCCTTTTGCTCTTCTGCGAGCCCGAGCACCAGCCGGTGGTCACTCAGGTTCTGGAGGCCGAGGGGCTCACCCGCATGACGTTCCACTTCGACGACGGCGGCGCGCAGGTGCTGGTGAACTCCATGCCCGAGATTCCCGGGCTGGACTATCCGGAGGGACGATGGGTCGGGTCTGGCGCGGCGTTCGTCTAGCCATCCTGGCGACTGACGCGCTCGCGGTGCTCGCCGGCTACGGCGTGGCCATCGTGGCGCACCAGCAGCTGCTGGCGCGTCAGGTCGGCGGCCACGTCTGGCCGGTGTACCCGGTGCTGGCAGCTTCGGTGGCGCTGGTGACGGTGATGCTGGCGTGGGGCCAGGGCCTCTACCGGCGGTGGGCGCTGCTCGGGACCTATCCGCTCTATCCCCGCCTGATCGGGACCTCGACCTACGGTGTTGTGGGCGTGGTGATGCTGAGCTACTTCCTCGGCGGCCCTCCGTTCGTTTCCCGCTCCTGGCTGGTGATGGCCTGGCTGGGCAGCATGGTGGGGCTGGTGGGGGGCCGGCTGCTGTGGCGGCGGGTGATCCAGCGGCACCTCGGGCGGGGGCAGTGGCTGCGCCGGGTTCTCATCGCGGGCGGCAACCAGCACGGCATCGCGGTCGCCCGGCAACTGCGCGATCCGCGGCATGGTACTGAGGTGGTCGGCTTCCTGGATGACTACCAGCGCCCCGGCACCGAGATCGCCGACGGGCTGGCCGTGGTGGACCATCCGTTGCATGCGGCGGCCGCGGCCGATCGGCTCGAGGTCGAGCAGATCATCATCATCGGCGGCGCGTTGAGCTGGGAAAGCCAGCGGCACCTGGCCGAGCTGGTTACCCGGCCTGACCGGCGGGTCGAAGCGTGGGTGTCTCCCACCTTCTACGACCTGCTCACCACTTCGACCGAGATGACCCACGTCGGACACGTTCCACTGCTCTATCTCTATCCCACCCGGTTGCGGGGCTGGGGAGCGGGCGCAAAAAGCCTGATCGATTCGGGCGTGGCGCTGCTGCTGGCAGTGGCCCTCACGCCGGCGTGGATCTACTGGTGGCTCAAGGCCCGCTCGCGCGGCGTGCCCCTGGTCAGTCGGGAACGGGTGCTGAGCGCGAGTGGAGCGTTCGAGCTGATGGGCCTGCACGCCGGGCTGGTGCGCTCGCCAGCCCTGGCTCGGCTCCCAGCACTCTTCAACGTGCTCCGGCGTGAGATGAGCCTGGTCGGACCTCGCCCGATCGAGCCGCGCGAGCTGCGCTCGCACGAGCGCTGGTGGAGCAGCCTCTCGTCCATGCTGCCGGGGCTCACCGGGCTGTGGCGGCTCAACAGCGCGAGCCTGACCGTCGAGGAGCGGGCGGCTCTGGATCTGTACTACGTCCGCAACTATTCCATCGCGCTCGATGCCCAGATTCTCTACCTGACGGTCCGCGGCCTCGCGGGGCGCATGCTCGGCGGCGTGGGCGCCCTGTCCCGGTGGCACACCGAGGCCGCCGCGGCGGACGAGCCCTGGCTCGGGCCGCCCGCTCCCATTTCCCGGCCGTCGCCTCCGGTGGGCATTCGTGCCCCGGCCGCCTGGCACTACCTGGGGCCGGATCGATGAGCGAGCCGATCCCCGCGTCGGAAGCGCCGGCGGGGCTGCCGGGGGGGCTGGCCGCCGCGCGATGGCTGCGCGAGGCGGCGCAGGCCATTCGCGGCATCGACGCCGAGGCGGTCGAGCGGGCGGCGGCCGTGCTGGTGGAGACCCGCAACCATGACGGTACGATCTTCGTGGCGGGGAATGGCGGGAGCGCGGCGACGGCGTCCCACCTCGCGCTGGACCTGCAGAAAGCCGGGCGCTCGCGGGGCGGACGCGGCACTCGGGCGCTGTCGCTGGCGGATAACGCCGGCCTCTTGACCGCATGGGCCAACGACACCGCGTTCGACAGAGTTTTCGCCGAGCAGCTCGAGGTGCTGGGCCGCCGGGGCGATGCGCTGGTGGTGGTGTCCGTGAGCGGCAGCTCGCCTAACCTGCTGGCGTTGCTAGCGACCGCGGCCAGCCTCGACATCCGGACCGTGGGTCTGCTGGGACGGAGCGGCGGGAAGGCGCGCGACCTGGTAGACGTCCCGATCCTGATCCCCAGCGACGACTACGGGTGGGTGGAATCGGCCCAGGTCGTGCTGCACCATGCGCTCACCTACGCGGTGCGCGAGGCAGCGCGCGCCGAGCGCGGATGACGGGGGCAGCCGACCGCCACCCCAGCGTCGGGCATCCCGGCAAACGGCTGATGGATATCTTGGGCGCGGCGCTGCTGCTCATCGCGGTCTCGCCGGTGTTGCTGGTGGCCGCGCTTCTCGTCGTGCTCACGTCGCCGGGACCGCTACTCCACCGGCGCCGGGTGGTGGGGCTCGGCGGCCGCGCGTTCGATGCGCTCAAGCTCCGCACGATGGTGGCCGACGCCGACCGCATTCTGGCCGAGAATCCGGACCTCCGCGCCGCCTTCGAGCGTAACTTCAAGCTCCACCGCGATCCCCGGGTCACCCCGGTGGGCCGGTGGCTGCGGAAGTGGTCCATCGACGAGCTACCGCAGCTGATCAACGTGCTGCGGGGCGAGATGAGCCTGATCGGTCCCCGCATGATCACACCGGCGGAGCTCGCCAAGTACGGCTCCGGAGCGGACCGGCTGCTTGCGGTGCGGCCCGGGCTCTCGGGCCTCTGGCAGGTTTCGGGGCGGCAAGAGATCGACTACGCCGAGCGGGTGGGTATGGATCTCGACTACATCGAGCATTGGCGCTTTGGCCGAGACCTGGTCATTGCGCTGCGCACGCCTGCGGCGGTGCTGCGGGGCCGCGGCGCTCATTGAGGTGGGCGGAAGCCCACAGGGAGAGGCATGAGCAGAGTACTCGTCACCGGCGCCGCCGGATTCATCGGCTCGCACATCGCCGACCGCCTCCTGGCCGACGGCCACGAGGTCGGGACCCTCGACGACCTGTCCACCGGGCTCCGAGCCAACGTCGCCGACGCGGTGGAGTTCTGGGAGACCGATCTGTGCGATACGGGAGCGGTCCGGCGGATCCTCCGCCGGTTCCGGCCCGAGATCATCTTCCACCTCGCCGCCCAGATGGACGTGCGCCGCTCCACTCGCGAGCCCGACTTCGACGCGCGGGTGAACGTGATCGGCGGCCTGGGACTGATCCGCGAGGCGATCGGGGCCGGGGTGCGGCGGCTGGTGTATGCCTCGACCGGCGGCGCGGTTTATGGGAACGTCGATCCCGCAAGACTGCCGGTGAAGGAGACCGAGCCGGCGTATCCCATCTCGGAGTACGGGGCGAGCAAGCTGTCGCTGGAGCACTATCTGAGCGTCTATGCGAGCCGAGGCGAGATCGAGTACGCGGCGCTCCGCTTTCCCAACGTCTACGGCCCGCGGCAACGGCCGGACGGCGAGGCGGGCGTGATCGCAATCTTCACCGGCCGGATGCTGCGGGGGGAAGAGGTGTTCATTTTCGGCGACGGGAGCAAGACGCGGGATTATGTCTACGTTGCCGACGTAGTGGAGGCCAACCTGCGAGCCGTGCGGGGCCCGAGCGGCGTGGTGGCCAACCTGGGCTGGGGCAGGGAGGTCGCGGACATCGCGATCTTCCGAGCGGTGGCAGCCGCGACCGGATACGAGCGCCCGCCGACGTTCGCGCCGGCGCGGCCTGGCGAGGTGTCGCGCATTTGCCTCGACGCGAGCCTCGCGCGCGCGGCCTGGGGATGGGAGCCGGTGGTGGGGCTCGAGGAAGGGGTCCGGCGAGTTGTCGAGCACGTCATCGCCACCAGCGCGGTGAAAGAGGTCCAGTGAGCTCAGGGGTGATCGCCTCGACTGACGTGGTGCCTCGGACGGGAAGCGCCTCGGAGGTGTGGGACGGCCCGCCCGTCGTGCTGGTGCACGATTGGATTGGAGGGGTGCACGGGGCAGAGCAGGTGCTGCGCGAACTGGCGACGCTCTTCCCCAGCGCGCCCATCCTCACCTTGTTCACTGACACCCGGGTGCTACCGGCTCTGGGCATCGACCCCGCGCGGGTCCGCCAGAGCTATCTGGGCCGGGTGCCGAATGCGGTGCGGCTCCGCAAGGTCCTGCTCCCCTGGTTCGCTGACGCGGTCCAGACGCTGGACGTCGGCGATGCGGCGCTCATCGTGTCCAGCTCTCACGCGGTGGCGAAGAGCGTTTCGCACCGCAGCTACCAGCGGCATTTGGCGTACGTGTACTCGCCTATGCGGTACGCGCACGATCTGCTCCCCGACTATCTAGCGGGGGTTCCGGCGGTCCTGCGTCCCTGGATCCGCGGGCTTCTTCGCGATCTCGCGGTTTGGGATGTGGCGACGTCGGCACGGGTCCACCGATACGTGGCGATCTCGCGGGTGGTGGCCCAGCGCATCTGGCGGACCTACCGGCGACCCGCCGCGGTACTGCACCCGCCAGTCGAGGTCGATGCGATCCCATTGGGGAACGGGCCACCAGGAGATTACTACGTTGCCATGTCGCGGCTGGTCGGATACAAGCGACTCGACCTAGCCGTTCGAGCTGCCGCCCTGGCGGGGCGGCGGCTGGTGGTGATCGGGCAGGGCCCGGAGCGGTCCCGGCTCGAGGCGGTGGCGCGATCGGTAGGCGCGGGGCGATCGGTCGAGTTCCTGGGCTGGGTGTCCGACCGCACCAAGCACGAGGTCTTGGCGGGTGCCCGGGCGCTCCTGTTTCCCGGCGAGGAGGACTTCGGCATCGTCGGCGTGGAGGCGCTCGCCACGGGCGTTCCGGTCGTGGGCCTCGGTCGAGGCGGAATGCTCGACGTGGTGGGAGCGCGGCACGGCGTCCTGCTCGGCGGCCCGCCCCGAGATGAGCCGGGCGGCGTTCTGGTTGGCGAGCAGACCGCCGAGGCGCTGGCGGCGGGAATGAGGCTCCTGGAATCGGGCGATCCACCGCCCCGTGACCGATGTCGGGATCTCGCTCTCCGATTTTCTACACCCGCCTTTCGGGGTCGTTTCCTCGATCTGGCGCGGCGGACCGCGGCCCGCCTCTGATGGGGTGCCCGCCTCGCGTCGCGCCAACTGCGATCGGGTGAGTCGTGGACCTGGTGTACGGATCCGCGCTCTGGTTTACCGAATCGCGGGTGAACTGTCACCACCTCACCCAGCGGCTCGCGGCGGAGCGACCGGTGCTCTACGTCGAATCGGTCGGAGCTCGACCGCCGCGAATGCACGAGTGGCGACGTATCGTGCCGCGGCTCTGGCGATCGGCCCGGCCGCTGCGCCGAGCGGGTCCGCAACTCTGGATCTACTCCCCGCTGCCGCTTCCGGCGTACGGTCGGGGCGCGGAGCTCAACAGCCGATGGGTGGGGCTGCAGGTACGGGCGGTGCTCGCGGCCCGGGGATGGCCGGTGGATGCGTGCTGGATGTTCCACCCGATGGGCCTCGGCACCGCGACAGCGGTCAGGCCCCGTGGCCTGATCTACTACTGCGTGGACGACTACGCGGCCAACCCAGGGGTCGATGCCGAGGCAGTCCGGCGGATGGAAGCTGCGCTAGCCGGCCTTGCAGGTCTCACCATCGCGACCGGTGAGCCGCTGGCGGCCCGGCTTCGAACAGTGGCGCGGCGGGTGGAAGTGCTCCCCAACGTCGCCGACACGGAGCTCTTCGGGCAAGAGGCCGCCGGCCTACGGCATCCCGTTCTCGACGCGCTGGACGCGCTTCCCCGCCCGCGGCTGGGCTATCTAGGCAACCTGGCTGCGTACAAGGTGGACATGGCGCTGATCGAGGGTATCGCTCGGCTGCGGCCCGACTGGACGCTCGCGCTGGTGGGGCCGACCAATCGAGGGGACGTTCAGGCGGCCGTCAGCGCATCGACCTCGCCAGCCAACGTGCATTGGCTGGGGGAGGTGCCCCATCGGCTGGCGCCGGCCGTGATTGACCGATTCGAAGTGGGACTGCTGCCGTCGGCGAGGCACAAGGTGATGGACGCGAGCTTCCCGCTCAAGTTCTTCGAGTATCTGCTGCGGGGGAAGCCGGTCGTTGGTCGGCCGGTCCCGGCGCTCGGCGCATACGTGGACTGGCTGGCGCTGGCCGATGATGCCGATGGATTCGTCGCGGCAGTTGAGAGGTGCCTGAGCGTGCGGAGCGGGGAGATGGCGGCGCGCCGCCGGGCATTCGCGGAAGACTTCTCCTGGACCCGGCGAATGGAGCAACTGCGGGCGCTCCGTGAGACGGTGGTCGGCTGATGCTACACGTTGGACGCCACAGGCCCGAACTCATCGTGGCACCGAGATTGCCAGCTGTTCACCGGTTCTCACCTTGGGATCTCCATGTCCGGGAATCGCAGGCGGCTCTCCGCAGGCACCGCGCCAAGCGGTTCGCCCGCAGTTCGCACCCTCAAGCTTTTCCTCGGGCTCGGGCTGAGCCTGATTGGGATCTCCTGCCGGCCCGCCGAGCTCTCTCCGGGACCTCTCCAGATCAAGGGCATCCAAAGCGGGTGGGTGCTGGACGACGCTCCCGGCGCGGACTCAGGTTATCGAGTGATGTTCGATCAGTACCCGGGCATTCTGCCGGCGATTGTCGCTTTGCGCGCCCGTTGGTATCGATTCGAGTTTAGGGTGCCGCCCAAGGCCGTTGAACGGGCCCATCGGCGCCGCGAAGCTCTGGGACTGCCCCCGGCATGTCAGTTGGAGTGTTCGGCGGAAGATCTGGGCTGGGACGAGTCGTTGCTCGCGGCATACGACCGAGCGCTCGACACGCTTCGTGCCCGAAATATTCAGGTGCTTGGCCTCATCTCGAACGCGACCGTCGTGGCGCCGCAGGCGGAGCAGCTCGCCAATAGTGCCGAAGTGGCTGGTGGAGACGGCGATAACGCGTACATAGCCAACCTGGGGAGCGTGGTCTTCCCGGCGTTGCTGCGACGGTTTGCCGATCGCATTCGGGTCTGGGAGATTGGAAACGAGCCGGACGTGTGGACCCAGCGCAATGCATTCGTGCTAACCCCAGAGGACATCAACGCCGGCAAGCTCCCAGGCGGGTCGTTCATCTATCCCTCGAACTTCGCCCAGCTCCTGAGGCGGACATTTCGCGCGGCGCGGGCGGCAGAGAAGGCGGGGGCGCCCCGGCTCAAAACGGTGTCCGGTGGGCTGCTCGCAATGAACCGTTGGAATGACGGTCCTTCGAGTCCGGCGCGGAATGCCGCGTTGTTTTACAACTCCGCAGGCGTCTATCTCCAGGCGCTGGTGGATGCCGGGTTTTCGCACGCAGGCTGGGAGATGATCGTCAAACGCTACCACCGCTTTCCCATGGAGGGCTGGGGGCTGCACCTTTACGTCCAACAGGACACTCCGGAGCCTGGGCGAAACCCATGGGAAAACTTCGGCCGGTATGTGGCTGCCTTCCAGGACATGACCGGGCGGTTGTCGGACCAACACCTTGGCACCGGGCGTACGATCCCCATATGGGTGACGGAAGTCGGGTTCGGCTCGCCCGTGGCCCGTATTTCCGTCGCGGAGCGGTCCGATTCGCTGCGTGCCCGGTACTGGGCGTACGCGGCGGATGGACTCGATATGGCATACCAGTGTCTCGCTCAGCTCGGGACCAGGGCGCCGGCTTTCTGGTTTACGTTGTTCGATGTGCCGCACTCGGGGATCGAAACCGGGTTATTTACGCCCGCCTGGGCTACCCCACACTTTGCTCCCCTCATGGCAAAGCCGGCGGCGGACCGCTACCGGTCGGTCGCTACAGCCGCCGGATCGCTGGATTGTCGTAGGACCGTGCCCGGCGGGCCCCTGCGCCGCGTGCGGTGCGATATCCAGCCGACCCCAGGGGGCTCACGGTGGAACATGCCCTTCGCCGGCCAATGCCGCGAGGCGTGAGGTGAATTCAGATGGCAACGATTGAACAGCTGGAATCCGGCGTCGCTGACAGACCAGGACGCATGCAGCCACCACTGGCGGATTCCCTGGGTGAACCAGTGGAGGTCGTCGGGTTTGCGGACCTGATGGCGGCGGTGGTCGAGCGTCGCAAAGTGCTGGGAATGGTCACGGGTCTCGGGCTTGTTGCTGGGCTGATACTGGCTGTCGTGCTCCCGCCGCGGTATACGTCGGAGACGCGGCTCGTGGGCGTAGGTTCCACAAGTACTTCACTGATCTCGGGACTCGCCGGCCTCGCCGGGTTGGCGGGCATGGCCGACTTGGGCGGCTCGCTGAGTGGCGGCACGCAAATGCCGCCTGATTTCTACACGGATCTGCTCCAGAGCCGGGAGCTACGGGAAGACCTGTTGAAGACCCGCTTTCCAGTAAACGGAGACTCCAGCCGTACAGAGCGGCTCCTGGACCAGCTAGACATTACCGGCCGGACCGAAGCGTTGCGGCTTGACAAGGGCGTGAGATACCTCAAGCGTCGGACCTCGATTTCGGTTGCCCTGAAGAGCAGTATCATCGACGTCCATGTCACGCTCCCACGGCCCGAGCTGGCTGCTGCGGTAGCGCGCCGCATGATCGAGCTCCTGAATGCGTTCAATCTGAACCGGCTGCAATTTCAGTCCCGGCAGCAGCGGATCTACTCGGAGCATGCGATGCAGGATGCAGAGCGCGAGCTCCGGAAGGCCGAGCAGGATCAGGCAGCGTTCGCCGAGCGCAACCGGTCGATCCTAAATTCGCCGGCGCTGCAAGTGGAGTCGGCGCGTCTCCAGCGAGCAGTCGAGACCAAGCAAACCGTCTATACCACGCTTTCACGATCCTACGAGGAGGCGCGTATAGCCGAGGCGAAGGACGTGCCGACGCTCACCGTCATCGATCAAGCGGAGCCGCCGGCGCGTCGGAGCCACCCCCGGCCGTGGCTGATTGTCTTGATTGGGGTCGGCTGTGGGTTGCTGTTGGGCTTCCTGGTCGTCACCGCCTGGGAAGCCGGGCGCCGGGCGCGAGTGACCATCAGCCGTGCGGCACGGGCTCGTGCGAGGTTTGCTGGGGCTGACCCAGGCGTCTGATTCGTCATGGCCATCAGCATCGTCGGGTTTATCGCCGCCTCATTCCTGAGCCAGGCTCTCGGCTTTGTCCCGATCGGTCTAATCCTTCTACCTTGGACGGCTCTGCTGCTCAGTCGTGCGGCATCAGGCCAGGGACTGGCCTTGGTACCGAGACTGTGGCGCTTTCTCCTGCTGTTCGGCGCGCTCGCACTGGCAGAATCGTTGACGTGGGCAGGGGCCTATCGGGTCTCAAACCTGCTGGGCACGATCACGTTTCTGGTTGCGGTTCCCTCGATCGTCGTGAGCCTCGCTGTCGACCAGCCTGGGGCCCTTCGGCAAATGGAACGGGGCGTCATCTGGTCGTTCTGGGCTTTCTCGCTCTCCACGTTGGTGTACGGCCTTGGCGCCGGGATCGATCTGCAACGGGACGTGATATTCGTTCCCGGGATGCAGAAGAACGGCGTGGGAGCGATCTACGAGATGCTCTTCTTGTACACCTTCGCGAGTGCACGGAGGAATGCCCTCGTACAGCTTGCCGCGTTCTTCACCGCAATGATCGCGCTCCTGATCATCGGAAGTAAAACGGCTATTGCGCTGAGCCTCTTATTCGCGGTCGGGCTGTGGGCCCGGTGGCTCTTCGTGGCGGGGGCGCCGGCCGTGTTGGCCGGCGTGATCTGGGAAGCGCTCAAGTTCGACTACGAGTCTTCCTTGCGAACGGCTGCGTTTCGCCTGCTCACCTGGCGCCAGGCCTGGCAGGAAATCGACGCCTCTCCGCGGACTCTCTTGTTTGGCAACGGGCCGGCCACGTTCGCGTGGAGGCTGCCCTTCGCGGACAGGCCCACGGAAGGGGCGCACAACATCATCTTGCAGTTCTGGCATGACTATGGACTGCTTGGACTGCTCGTGGTGGCGCTCCTGTTCGGGTGGGTTTGGCGGCGCTTCGGAGTGCTTACCATCCCAGGCATCGCGTGCTTCTGGCTGTTCAACCTCCACGGGCTGTTCGACGTCGGCTGGGTGAAGGGCCCGGGCTTTGTAGCAGGCCTGGTCCTCGGCTTGGGGATGGCAGCCGCGTACGAGGCCCGGCCGATGACAGCGCCGAGAGCGGACCGGCTGCCGGTTGGCGGGCTGGCGCCGACGCCGGTCGGGTAGATCTACTAATCCGCGTTCACACCCACAGCATACGCCAGCGAGCCTCCCGGCAGCACATTGATCTTGACCCCGGTTCCGGCCAACTGTCGGAGATAGCGTCGGACTCCGTTGACGCCCGTGCGCCCGAAGTCATGCCAGGCAATCGCTCCTCCCGGTCGGACGCATTGGAGCGCCCGCTCGGAGTCCGAACGCACGTAGTCGTAACTGTGGGCGCCATCGATGAAGAACAGGTCCACCCCACGGTGCCAGGGAGAGAAGTCGAAGGTCGCCGAGTCGCCTTTGAGCGTGCGGATCTTACGCTCGACCTCGGTCCCCGTGAACGCGTAGGTCGTCGCCGCAACACCGTGTCGCGCGTGTTCCAGGTCGGTGACCGTGGCGCTGAGCTTGAGCTCGAGCCTGCCCGGCGGAAGGTCCAGGGTGTAGATCTCGGAGTCGGCTGGCGTGTTCAGGGCAAAGTGGAACGCGCTGTAGCCGTTGAACGTGCCGATCTCGAACACCACGCGCGGCCGCAGCAGTCGGCAGAGAAGGCAGAGTCCAACGAAATCGGACAGATACGACCCCACGGTTCGGAACCACAACGGGTCGATGTGACCGCTGAGCTCGAGGGTCACCGGACCGTTTGGAGGAAGAGCTTCAAGAATGTGGCGCTCCGGCAGCCCGCGATGTTTCTCCATCGCGTTCAGCAGGAAGAGTGCTTCAGAGTTGTAGGCAACCAGGGCCCGCGGTCGCGTGGCGAGCCGTGAGCTGGCGAGATTAGAACCGAGAACGAGGTTTCGCACGGCGATTGCGGCCGTTCGTGCCCACTCGAAGAACACCTGAACGCGGCTCAGGGGTCGGTGGTCACCGCTTGAGCACCACGATCACCGTCGTAAGGCTGGCCAGTACCGAGCCCAGCACGCCCAGGACCGTCGCCGTATTGCTTCCTGGCTGGCCTCCGGTCCGCTCGGGGACTGTGATCACGGCGCCGGCCCGCGGCGCGGGCACGTCGTCGCTGAAGAAGAATCGGCGATGCACCACCTGCCGCTTGCCGTCAGGCTGAGTGAGGAACGCCCGGCCCCGGTCGCTCTTCTGGGCGTAGCCGCCCGCCGCCCCAACGTACCAGTCCAGGTCCTTTCCCGGCGTGTATGCGACCGGTCCGGGCGCATTCACCGAGCCCTGAACCTGCACCAGCGGATTGAACTCCGGGATGAAGATCGAGTCGCCCCCCGTGAGGATGAGGTTGTCGCGGAACCGAGGATTCTTGAGCACGGCAGGGAGGTCCACGCCCACCCGCGCGGCGAATCCGGGCGGCAGCGGCTGGATCGGAACCTTGGGGTCGGCCGGTTGCGCGACCGGCCGCGCGGTCTCGGATCGCCGATAGAACTGGATGCCCCCGGCGTAGGCTTCAGTCGTCAGGCCTCCAGCGCGGCCGAGGAGGTCGGACAGGCGCTCGGTCTTGCTGGTGAGAGCATAGCGACCAGGTCGCTCGACCTGCCCCGTGATTGAGACCAGTCTCTGGAGATCCCATCCCGGACGGCGCTGGATCAGGACATTGTCGTAGGGCTGGAGCACGACATCCTGCCCCGGCTTCGGCAGCCCGTTCGAACCCGATTGGGTTACAGCGTAGCTCGAATCGAGCGACACGTGGAGGGTCTGCGCCAGCGCGCCCGTGGGCCGGTCCAGCGGAAGCCGCGCGATCTCCACCGAGTCGAGCACGGCATCCTCGGTAAGCCCGTCGGCCAGCAGAACGGCGTCTCGCAGCGTGAGGTTTTCCCGGTAGGGCACGCGCCCCGAGTGCCGCACCGCCCCGACGATAGTGATCCACGGTTGCGCTCGGAAGGTCGAGCGCGAGAACACATGGATGTCGTCACCGTCCTGGAGCACCAGATCCTCGGTCACTCGCCCGACGGTGTCGGCAAAGGCAGAGTGGAGCTGCACCCGGCTCGAATCGGGGCGAAGACGGGACACCAGGATCCGGCCCAGGTAGACATCTGGTTTGGGCCCCCCGGCGAGACGCACGGCGTCGCTCAGCTTCATCCCCTCGGTGAACCCGACCTTTCCGGGGAGCAACACGTTACCTCTCACGCTGACAAAAGCACGCACATGCGCCGGCACTTCGAACACTTGGATCGAGTCCCCAGGCATGAGCGGGAAGGCCGGAATCTCGGCGGATGGAACCCCCGCATTGGCGACGTCGATCACGACCCGCTGCTGGCCGCCGGACTCGCCTGCCGGGCGGGCGAGAATCCGGTTGATCTGGATTCTGCCTTCCACGGCGCTGGCATCGAGGCCACCCGCCGCGGCCACCACGTCGCGCAGCGTCTCGGCCGGCTTGATCTCGTAGATTGCGGGCCGCACCACTCGGCCGGTAACCGCCACCAGGGGTCCGCGGGTCGGCACAAAGATCACGTCACCGGGCTCCAAGTGAACATCGGTCCGGCTGATGCCGCGCAGGAGATAGTCGTACACGTCCGCCGAGTCGACCAGAGTCCCACCCCGGCGGACTTCGATCCGCCGGAAACCGCCGTTCTCGGTCGGGCCGCCCGCGGCATAGAGTCCAGTAAGCACGGTGCCGGCCGCCGAGATCTGATACGCTCCAGGACGGACCACGTCTCCCACGACGTACACCTGAATGTTGCGGAGGCGAGCCACCGTGATCGAAAAGCGGGTCCGGGGGTTGGGACCGCGGCGTACGCCGGAGTACACTCGTCGGAGTCGGGTGTAGAGCTCGTCCTCGAGTTGACCGAGCGTCAGGTTGGCAACGTACACCTGGCCTACCTGAGGGAGGACGATGAACCCCTCGCGGTTGACCTCCAAGGTTCTGGTGGACTCGACGTCGCCGGTCATGATCAGGACGAGGAGGTCGCCGGCGCCCAGCCGGTAGTTGCGATCGACCGGGCCGGACTGAAGCGCCTGGAACCGGGTGCTGGCGCGCCGAAAGACATCGATGCCGAAGCGCTTGAGCCGACCTCTTGCCGCCGTGGAGTCCGCCAGCGAATCAGCCCGGAGTGAGTCCGCCTGCCGGCTGGGTGGGGCCAGCATATCGAGCGAATCCGGCTGGCCTAGGGTGTCGGCGCTGAGCGTGAGAAGTCCGAGCGCGCCGAGCGCGCCCAGCTGGCCGGTCGTTGGTGTGGGAAGGGCTGTCGTCGTGTCCGCGCCGCCGATGTAGGCGTCGAGCAGGTCCTCAGGGTAACCGGCGGCCCTGAGGCGCGCGTGAATCTGATCGGCAGTGAGACCGGATTCTGCGATTCGCTGCTGCAGCTGTGCGACGAGGTCGGGCCGCGTCTCGAGTAGGGTCTGGACTTCCTGAGGGCTCGGGTGCGCGCCCGGCGGAAGTCCCGGAATCTGCGCGGCGACTGGAGTGCTGATGCTGAGCAAGCCGAGAACAAAGGCCCAGCGGGGAAAACGCGGGCCGCGGCGAGGGGGCGTGGGAGGCATTTGGGCCCGAAACATCACCGGTAAGTGAATCCGCGTCAAGGGTTTGCGCCTCCGCTCACCGCTCGCCAGAAGGCCAACGTTCGTTGGGCGATGGATTCGTCGGTGTATTCCGCGAGCACTCGGCGCCGGGCTTCCGCACCGAGGGCGTGCCGAGACTCCGGGTCCCGGGCAAAGGCGCGGAGGACCTCCGCCAACTGATCCACTCCCTCCTCGGGAACGACCTTTCCCGCCGGCCCCACCACCTCGGGCAGGGCGCCCGAGGCGCTGACGACGACCGCGAGCCCGTTGGCCATCGCGTCGAGGACCGTGCGGCCCCGGGTTTCGATCCAGCGAGGGGTCGTGCGGGACGGAAAGGCCGCGCAGTCGAGCCCCGGCCAGAGTGCGGCAAGGGCCGGTCGGGAAAGCGCGCCGTGCCAAGTCACCCGGGCGGCGATCCCGAGGCGCTCGGCGAGCCCTTCGAGCTCTTCCTGGGCGGGGCCCGTGCCGGCGACGTGGACCGACCAGGCGTCGCTCAGCTGGACGCAGGCGCGAAACAGCAGATCCAGGCCCCGCTCGGGTACCAGACGGCCGACGAATCCGATCGCGAGGCCTGGTCTGGCTAAGGACCCGGCCACGAGGGGCGGGGTCACTCCGGTCTGGGGGATCACGGTGGTCGGCCGCCCAGCCTGGTTCCGACCGAGCAGGTCGAGCGCGAGCCGGTTTCCTCCAATGAGACCGGCCGAATGGCGCAGCACGCGATCGCGCCGCAACCGCGCCAGCAAGGGGAGGCGGGCGGGGAGCCCTTCCCAGGAGAAGACCGTCACCCTAAAGTCGAGCCGGCGAGCGGCCCGAAGAACGGCGGCGGCGACCTGGCTCGACGGCTCCTCCTCGACCTGCACCACGTCGGGGCGGAACTCGGCCAGTGCTCGCCGAAGCGCGGCCGCATCCCAGGTGAGCTCCGGGTCGATGCCGCGAACGGCGGCGGGGAAGATCCGAACGCCGGCATCATCCCCGAACGTGGTTGCTCGAGGGGGGTCGCCCGGAGCCGGCTGCCACGATGCCGGAACCACGGCGCCGATCGTGCAGCCAAGGCCGGCGAGCGCGCGCAGCTTTCCCCGAGTCGCCCCGTCCCCATAGAGGCGGGAGACGATAATCGCCCTCACCGGCGAACGCAGCTCACTGGTTGACAGCCATCAGCAGTCCTGGGCAACTTGGCGGTTCAATAAATATGCACATCCTTCATCTCGCGAAGTACTACAGGCCCTGGTCAGGAGCATTATCCGCGCGGCCGCAGGGACGTGCAGCATGAGAGAGCTCGCGCAGCGGTTATTGGCGACGGTCGGGTATCAGCTTACCCGGCGCATTCCTCCCGACTTCTCGGCCGATGATGCTGCACTAGTGCGGCGGGTGCAGCCCTATACGCTCACGTCGCCCGAGCGGATCTACAGCTGCGTGCGCGCGGTGGAGTACCTGGGAGCGAACGGGATTCCTGGCGACGTCGTCGAGTGTGGAGTGTGGAAGGGCGGGACGGTGATGGCGATTGCCCTCACGCTGTTGCGGCTGGGTGATCGGGATCGCCAACTGTACCTGTTCGATACCTTTGAGGGGATGACCCAACCAACAGACGCCGACCTCGATTTCCGAGGAACGGGTGCCGCCGCGCAGCTCGCCGAATCGACCACTGGCCGCCGGGGGCGGATCTGGGCCCGCGCGCCCCTGGAGCAGGTGCAGAGCGCCGTGCTGGGCACAGGGATCGATCCGTCGCGAGTCCGTTTTGTCAAAGGGAAGGTAGAAGACACCCTGCCAGCACAGGCCCCTGACCAGATCAGCCTGCTCCGGCTTGATACCGATTGGTACGAATCGACCCGCCACGAGCTCGTGCACCTGTACCCCCGGCTGGTCAGCGGTGGTGTGATCATCATCGATGACTATGGGCACTGGCAGGGTGCGCGCAGGGCGACCGACGAGTACCTCGCGACTCACGGGATCCCGCTGCTGCTCAATCGCATCGACTACACCGGACGGATCGGGGTCAAGCGCTAGGTGGGCGGCGGCCCAGAACGATCCAGTTGATCGTGTCGCCCTGCCGCCGCGCGAGCCGGTCGGCGGCGGCGAAGGTGAGCTGTATCCCGGCGCAGATGACGACCGCCAGCGGTTTGAGAGCGCGGGTGCGACCGCCGAGTCGGTAGTAAAAGAACGAGCTGAGGCGTTGTCCTACAGTCCCCAGCGTCCCGGTCGTTGGGGAAATGTCCACCATCTCGAAGCCTACCTTGCCGAAGAGGTGCTGCAGCCCGTACTTGGTGTACCGGTAGAAGTCGTAGGGCTCCTCGTGCAGTCCCCAAGTCTGCGGCGTGGTGAGCAGCAGAACCCCACCCGGTGTAGTCACTCGAAACACCTCGTGCAGGAAGTCGCTTGGCTCGGGCACGTGCTCCAGCACCTCCGTGCAGATTACGGCATCGAACGCGCCGTTGCGGAACGGCAGCGCCTCGCCGAAGGCGGTCACGTCGTGCCGCGTGTCGCGGGTGAAGGTCCGGTTGGTCTCGGTGCCGACGTACTGGGTCGCGGCCGGAAAGAGCCGTCGATACGGCTTGGTTCCACAGCCGATGTCGAGCACCCGTCCGCGGAGCTGACCGCTATGGCGCGCCAGGCCCCGTTCGAGCGCGGCGCTGACGATGTGGAATGGGTTGAGCCAGGTGCGCTGGAGCCGCGAGACCAGCTTTGATTCGGAAGGCACTACGGGCGCGTGAACCAGCGGCGCTGCTTGGGCAGCGTCATGTGGCTAGCACAGCGTAATGGCTGTGCACCAAATTCCCCCAGATCTTGGTGCCGAACAGCGACTGTCCAGTGGCTCGGATTCGAGCCAGCTGCAGCGCACGACCGGACTTGCCGAAGAGAAGGACCTCGCGCGTGAGCAAGTATTGGAGCCGTCCGATGATTGTGAGCCCGGCTGCCGCGATGACCCGGTTCCACTCACGTACAGAGTAGTGCCACAGGTGCCCTAGGTCATTGGGCACGCGGTTCCGTCCACGGTGCTTGCGGACGAACCAGACCAGGTCGAGCACCGGGGTACCCTCAACCGGAACTTCGATTAGCAGCAGACGCGCGATGCGCCTGGCCTCGCAAAGGCCAGCGGCCGGATCCGGGAGATGCTCAATGACATGGGATAGTATTGCCAGGTCGAAGCGTTTGTCTGGGAAAGGAAGGTGCTCGGCGTCAGCAACCTGACTCGTTCTAAGGTTCCGCAGGCGGAGCCGCCTGATCGCTGCAATGTTCTCCTCCGCGAGGTCGACCGCTGTCAGGTTCCAATGGGGTCGTTTCGGGGACAGCTCTTGCAGAATTGCTCCGGTCCCGGCGCCTATTTCAATCACCTCGGAAATCCCTGACGAAGCATGTGCCTCGAGAGTTGGGCCAGGCTCGGTCAATCTCATAATGGATTGAGCCTTTTGGACGGCGCCCAGTCGACGCCAAGCGAGGAACTGGTCGTCGAGAGAGGCGCGGGGTCTCTCGCAAGAGTCCGGCAATGTAGTCTGGGGTACCCCACTGTGGGTGCCCATCTTGCCTTCCATGCTAGGGGCCAATCAGCAATTCCATGCTAGGGGCTAATCAGCAATTCTAATCTATGGTCTAGCGATCGTGGAATGGGCGGTCCGAGGTCAATTCGGCGGGCTCGACTCCACCGGTGGCGTGCGGAGGGGAGCCAACAGCCGCTTCCAGGCCCGCTCGAGCACGCGATGCGACTCGGGATCGGCGCGGCGCACCAGGGGCACGAGCACGAGTGCGCCGATCGTGATGGCGAGCGGGAGCCGCCAGAGCGAGCCGGTCGCCGAGCCGACGTATGACCAGGGACGAAGCAACGCCGCCGGCACGACCATGGCGACCGCGGCGATTGCGCCGAGCCGCAGAAGCCAGCGCACCGTGTCGGCGCCGGCGCGGCGCAGCAGGTCGCTCCGGAGGACAAACCACCCACCCAGCCCGGTGAACAGTGCGCCACTCGCGGTGCCGATGGCCAGGCCCGCGGCCCCGAGGCGAGGCGCGAGCGCCAGTCCGATAGCGGCATGCACGAGGAAGAACGTGCCGGTGAGCAGGATGGCAAAGCCGGGCCGCTTGATCGCGTAGCAGGCGCGCACGAGAAGATAGAATAGCCCGGTGACCGGGATGCCGGCCGAATAGGCGAGCAGGCATCGCGCGACTTGATTCAAGTCGGCGGGCGAGAGGCGCCCCCAGCCGTACACGACGCGCACCACGTCGGGCGCGAAGGCTCCGAGCAGCAATGCGGCGGGCACTGCGGTGAGGAGATTGACGTGCGCGGCCTGGCGAAGCACCGCGAGCGCCCGGTCCGGGTCACCCTCGGCCAGCGCAGTGGACATCGTGGGAAATATCACCAGCGCCACACTCGTGGTCACGATCGCCACGCCGCCGGCGAAAAGCTCGGAATAGTTCAGATAGCTGATGCTGCCGGCGGTGAGATAGGAGCCGATCACCTTGTCGGCAAGTGGGTTGGCCTGAGCGACCAGTGAGGCGAGTGCTGCCGGGACAAAGCCAGGCAGGAGCCGGCGCCAGAGCGCGAGCGATAAGTGCGGACGCGACAGCTTCACGCCATGCCGGCGCAATGGAATGATCTGGAACAGGCACTGCGCCACCGTCCCGGCCAGCAGGCCGACCACCGCCGCGCGAATGCCGAGCCATGGTGCGAGCACCACGATGGCTACGATCTGCACGGCGTTGAGCAGGGGCGAGAGCGATGCCGTTGTCGCGAACTCGCCGAACGTGTTCAGCGCGCCGAGCGCGACAGCGAGGAAACCGTTGAGCACCACGAGCACCGCGCACCAGCGGAGCATCGTTGCTGCCGCGGTCACTGCCTCGGCCGAGAAGCCGCTTGCCGTCACCCGGACGATCGGCTCCGCGAGTACGGCCACGACTAGCGCTACCGCCGTAAGGCCGAGGGTGGTGAGCAACGCGAGATCGGCCACCATCTGGTTGGCTGCCGCCCGTCCCCGGTGTGCCGCCTCGTCGGCGACCATCGGCACGAACGCAGCCTGCAGGCTGCCGCCCGCCACGACGCTGTTGACGAGCACCGGGATCAGCACCGCCACGAAATAGGCGTCGGTGAGGAATCCCGCTCCGAAGTAATGGGCGAACGCGGCCTCGCGCCCAATACCGAGCACCCGGCCGACCAACGCTCCCAGCATGACGAGGGCGGCGCTGCGCCAGGGAAGGCCTTTCACGACGCGGTCAGCGATCCCGTCGTGCCCATCGCTCGATGAGTTCTTTGATCGCGGCGACAGTGCTCCGGGCCGTGGTGTCGATGTCGTAGTAGCGCTCGGCGATGGTTCGCGCCGAGGCTCGCCTGTCAGCCATCCCCTCACTCCGGAGGCTCGCCAGGGCGCGGTCCGCCCAGTCGTCCGCCCGGCTCGAGTGCACCAGCCAATCCGGATGTACGCGAAACACGTCCAGATCGCGAAAGGAGGGACCGTCCCACGCGAGGACCGGCGCTCCGCACGCCAACCCTTCCATGATCGTGATGGGCAGACCCTCGGCCCAGCACGATGGAAAGAGGTGACAGCTCGACGCGCGGTGGATCAGGCGAACCCGGCTCTGGTCTGCATCCGGAAACAAATGGACCCGCGGGCCATGGCGACGGTTCAACGCGTCCGCGAGCGCGAGGGTGGCCTGACGCGGCTTGGCCACCGCGAGCGCAATCTGGCATGGGACGCCCCGCGCGGAGAGCCGGTCAACCACCCGCAGGGCGAGATGGACTCGCTTGGTGAGCGAATCCCGTGCGACCCAGGTGAACGTTGGGAGCGCCGGGTCGAGCCCGAGCGCGCGGCGGTCGTCGGCCATGTCTGCGCTGGGCGAGAAGCGCCTGAGGTCCACGCCCAGCCGCACGACCCGGATCTCGGTTTGCGATCCAGCCCCCTCCACGCGCGCGCTGCCGGCGATTTTCTCCGAGACCGCAATCATCAGGTCGACCGAGCGGGCGAGACGGCGCGGGTGACGGAGATAATCGCGGAACGCCACCATGGCCATGCCGACGGCGCGCGGGTTGCGCGGCGGGATGCAGCTCCGAATCGTCGCCAGGGTTGTGCCGTGGCGAAACATTGCGATGGGCGGCCGGTTCGGGTCGCGCCGCAATTCTTCGACGACTCCCCAAGCGCCGCTGTCCTCGCTCAGGATGGCGTCCCACGCCGAGAGCGGACGATCACGAACGAAGCGACGGGTGCTGCGCCACCAGCTCCGGCTGTATCGGCCGGGCCGGGTTCCCGGCAGCTCGACCGAGCGAGCACCGGATTCCGGCGGGAGGGCGCCCCCGACGGTCGTCACCAGCGTGATGTCGGCGCCGGCGTCGGCCAGCCAGCGCAAGGCCCACGAGAGGTGGAGTTGCATCCCGCCTGCACCGTGAGCCTCGGTGACCCTGGAGAAGACCAGCAGTCGGAGGGGCGGCATGAACCGAACCAGCGGGCTCAGCCCGCGGCCGGCTCGCCGGGCGCAGCCCCGGCGGCCAGCCCGGGATCCCGATCCCAGACCGAGATCGTGATGAGCCCGCCGCGATTCCCCACGTCGGTGGACACCCCGCTCGGATCCAGCGAGACCCGGATGGTCTGGGCGGCGAACGGAGGGCCGGCGGTGAGCAATAAAGCAACGGGGGCCCACCAGCAGAACGGCAGGCCGCGGTGCGGAGAGATTCCAGGCATGTAGGCGCCAAACATCAGTAGTAAGTGAATCCGCGTCAAGGTATTGCGCCTCCGATCACCAGGCTAAGGACCCGGCCACGAGGGGCGGCGTCACTCCGGTCTGAGGGGGAACGCAGCTCACTGGTTGACAGGCATCAGCAGTCCTGGGCAACTTGGCGGTTCAATAAGTATGCGCATCCTTCATCTCGCGAAGTACTACTGGCCGCGGTCAGGTGGGATGGAGCGCGTCGTCCAGGGCTTGGCCGAGGGGGCGGCCGCGCTCGGCCACGAGGTCGAGGTCGTGGCGGTCGAGACGACGCTCGGCAGCTCGCGGGACGCCGCGCGCCAGCGCTCCTCGGTGCGGCGGGCGTTTTCGTTTGGCGCCCTCGGCTCCCAGGAGATCGCGCCCGGCTATATCGCGGCGGCCTGGAAGCGGGCCGACGTGATCCACGTGCATCACCCCCACCCCCTGGCGGATCTGGCGTGTCTGCTTCGGGCGCGCCGCACCCCGGTGGTCGTGACCCAGCACGCCGATGCGCGGCGGGGTATCTATCGCCCGTCGGCTCGCATGGTCCTCCGTCGCGCCAAGGCGGTGGTGGTTCCGAGTCGAGCGCACGTCGCACTGTCCACCGAGCTGACCGGGTTCGAGGGCAAGGTAGAGGTGATTCCTTTTGGGATCGATGAACGGCGCTGGACCTTCGTGCCCCCGCCGCCGCCAGATGCGCCGGCCCGCGCCATCTTCATCGGACGCCTGGTCCCATACAAAGGTGTGGACATCCTGCTCAGAGCACTGGAGCGGGTGCCGGATCTGCGGCTCGAGGTGGTCGGCACGGGACCGGAGCTGCCTCGGCTTCGCACCCTTGCCCAGGCCCTCGCGGTGAGCGACCGGGTCCGGTGGTGGGGAGAATACCCCGACGACGACCTGCCGCGCCGGATGGCCGACGCCGACTTCCTGGTTCTGCCCTCGGTCACGGTGGAGGAGATGTTCGGGCTGGTCGTGCTCGAGGCCATGGCTGCCGGCCGGCCGGTCATCACGACGGCGCTGCCAAGCGCGGTGCGCGAGGTCAACGTGCCCGGTACGACAGGGCTCGAGGTTCCCCTCCGGGACGTGGCAGCGCTGGCCCAGGCGCTGGCGACGCTGGCCCACGAGCCCGAGCTGCGGCGGCGGCTCGGCCAGGCAGGGCAGCGCCGGGTCGCGGAGCACTTCACCCAGTCCGCGATGGCCGAGCGGCACGTCGCGCTGTACCAGAGAATCCTGGATGAGGTGAGAAGTAAGAAGTGAGAACCGAGACGTAAGGGGGGAGAGGGGGTGCCTTGGATTATTCCCGGTAGGCCAACGTGCCCTGCCTGCCGCGCTGACGTCAGCTCTGCGGGTAGGCTGCAGTCCAATGATGGGCAGTCGCTGCTCCGCTGCAGGCAGTGCGGCGCCCAGTGGCTGGAGGGTCGCGGTCTGCGCGAGGAGGCGGCGTTCGAGTATAAGAACTACTCCAGCGACGTCGAGGGACGCCGGTATTTTGCGCACCGGGCCCGCCGCTTCGCCCGATACTTGAGGGCGACTGCGTCTCCGCCGGGCCGGTTGCTCGACGTGGGCTGCGGCTCCGGCGAATTCCTGCAAGCCGCCAGCCGGCTGGGCTGGGATCCAATTGGGCTCGAAGTGACGAGCAACGGTGCCCGCCTCGCTCGCCGAGTCTCCGGATTCCCCACCGTAACCGGCGACCTTCTCCAAAGCCCCTTCCTGCCGAACTCGTTCGAGGTCGTGGCCCTGTGGGGCGTTCTAGAGCACGTGGTGTCTGCGCCCGAGCTGCTGCGCGCGATTGCCCGGGTGCTCAAGCCCCGCGGCATCCTTCTCCTCGAGACCCCGAACCCGGCAGGGGCGTTCATCCGTGTGAGCCGCCTGCTCCATCAGGCCACCGGCGGCCGGGTGGCTCGCCCGCTCCAGGAGACCCTGGGCGCCGGGCACGTGATCTGGTACACGATCCCCGCGCTCCGTAACGCACTCGATGCGGTGGGGGTCGACGTCATCGACGCTCGGGGCTCCCGCAACTCGACCCGGATTCTGGTTCGACGCTTCGCCCGGACGCCGTTTACCCGCCGGATCATCTTGAGCGCGGGGACTGCCTTTCTCAATCTCACCGGTCCTGTGGTAGGCCTGCCCAACCAGATCCTGGTGGCGGGGCGAAAGCGCTAGCCCGCCCGGAAGGGGACCCGCTCAACACCGTGGGCGGGTGCCTCGAATTCGGCCGCAAGATCCGGGTAGCCGCCAAACGCGTCTGCGGCGAACATCCACCCTGACGATGCCGCGCGCGTAGTGGCGCGCCGAGCCCTTACATTGCGGGGATGATGATATGGCAACCGCTCTCCTGATGCAGTCAGTGCAACCAGCTGGTTTGACCGATGGGCTCGACGGGGCTCAGGCCTGGGCGGCCGTTATCGCTCGTGACGGCCGCTGGGATGCCGCTTTCGTGTATGCCGTCTCCACGACCGGCGTCTACTGCCGGCCGAGCTGCCCCTCTCGGCGGCCGCTGCGGAAGAACGTCGGCTTCTTTCCGACGCCGGCTGCAGCGGAGGCGGCTGGCTATCGCGCCTGCCGTCGCTGCCGCCCGCAGGACGCGGCCAAGCCGATAGACCTCGCCGTGGCCCGGGCCCGCGAGTTCCTCGAAGCCCACCTGGATGAACCGGTCACGCTTCCCACGCTGGCGCGGGAAGTCGGGCTGAGCCCCCATCACCTGCAGCGCGCGTTCAGCCGCCGGGTTGGGGTCTCGCCCAAGCGCTATGCCGCGGCCCTGCGCGCCGACCGGCTCAAGGCTGCGCTCCGGGACGGGTCCACTGTGAGCCGGGCAACGTTTGACGCGGGCTATGGCGCGAGCAGCCGGGTCTACGAGGCTGCCGGCGCGCATCTCGGCATGACCCCGGCTGCCTACCGTCGTGGCGGCCAGGGCGAGCACATCCGGTTCGCGATCCGGCCCACCAGACTGGGTCGCGTGCTGGTGGGAGCCACGGCGCGGGGCGTCTGCGCCGTCCAGCTGGGCGAGACCGACGCCGACCTGGAACGCGGCCTTGCGGCCGAGTACCCCAACGCCAAGCGCGAGCTGGTCGACCCGGACCGCGGTGTGGCCCAGGCAGATCTGCGCGAGTGGCTCGATGCGGTCGTGAGTTACCTGAACGGGGCGCCAGCGCGAGCGGTGCCGACCGATGTCGCTGGCACACCGTTCGAGCTCAGGGTCTGGCAAGCGCTCCGCGAGATCCCTTATGGCGAGACCCGGTCCTACACCGAGGTGGCCCGGTCCATCGGCGCGCCGCGGGCGGTCCGCGCGGTGGCAAGCGCCTGCGCGCGAAACCGGGTCGCGGTCGTGATTCCCTGCCATCGGGTGGTGCGGGAGGGCGGCGGTGTGGGCGGATACCGGTGGGGCCCGGAGCGTAAGCGCCAGCTCCTGGCGCTCGAGCAGCGTCGCGATGGGACTCAGCGTGACTAGGCGCGCCTCTGCGATCAAGGCCGGCCAGGGACGCCGGCCTGGGCGCGGCTCCGCGCGCTTGGACGTCGGCCCGGAGCTCGATTTCGGTTGGGCGCTCCGGTTTCTGGCTGCCCGCGCGGTCCCATCGCTCGAGCTGATAGCCGCCGACGGGTTCGAGAGGGTCGTGTGGCTCGAGCTCGCGCCACGGGGCGGGGGTGCCAGTCAGGCGCAGGCGGTGACGCTGGCGGTTCAACATCGCAGCCTCCCCGCCGCAGGGCAGGTCGTGGGCGGAGGCGGGGGCTCGGCGCAGCTGATCGTCCGGTCGGCCCCGGAGCTGCCTGCCGCCACGTTGCGCCGGGTCATGACCCGGATGTTCGATCTCGACGCCGATCTGCGGGAGTTCGCCGCAATTGCCCGGCAGGATTCAGTCCTCGGCCCGGTGGTCGGGGCCCATCCGCCCGGTCTCAGGCTGCTGCAGCTGCTCGATCCGTTCGAGGCGCTGATGCGCGCGATCCTCGGGCAGCAGGTGAGCGTCGCGGCGGCGCGCACCCTGACCGACCGTCTGGTCCGACTCGCCGCGATTCCGGCACCCCGGCTGCCCCCGGAAGACATCATCCCGCTCATGCGGCCGCGCTACGCCTTCCCGCGGCCGGACGCCATCGCGGGTCTGGGGCCGGCCAAGCTCCGCACTATCGGCCTCACCCGCGCAAAGGCCGCTGCGGTGCACGGGGCGGCGGTCGCGGTCGCGAAGGGCGAGCTGAATCTCTCCGGCCTGCGCCGTGTGCCACCGGAAGAGGCAGACCGCCAGCTCCTCTCGCTGCCGGGTGTCGGGCCGTGGACCGCAGCGTACCTGCGGCTCCGCGCGTTGGGCGATCGCGATGCGTTGCTTGCGAGCGATCTCGGGCTCGTCAGGGCGCTCGCCGCCCGGGGCGTGCGCCGGTCCGAGGTGTCGGCCATCGCCGAGCGCTGGCGTCCCTGGCGAGGGTACGCCACGCTGCACCTCTGGCACTCGTTGCACCGTTCCGACCATGATGAGTAGAAGCTCCTCGACCGCGCCACCCCAGCATGACGGCGCTCGGACGTCGGCCGAATCGGCCGAGGTCGCCGCGCGGATCGCGGCGCTCGACTGGAGCCGGATCGAGCGCGATCTGTGGGGTCGTGGCTACGCGGAAACGGATCCGGTGCTCAGCGGCGAGGAATGCAAGGAGCTGATCGCGCTCTATCCAGACGAGAGCCGGTTCCGGCATCGGGTAGAGATGGCGCGCCATCGGTTCGGCGAGGGCGACTACAAGTATCTGGCCGCACCGCTGCCGCCGGTGGTCCAGGCGCTCCGGGTCCACGCATACCCGCCACTCGCAGCGGTGGCCAACCGCTGGAACGAGGCGCTCGGGGTGGCAGACCGCTACCCGCCGACGCTCGAAGCGTTTCTGGCGCGTTGCCGGGCGCATGGCCAGACCAAGCCCACACCGCTGCTGCTGCACTACGAAGTGGGGGGATACAACTGCCTGCACCAGGACCTCTATGGCGACGTGGCCTTTCCGCTGCAGCTGGTCTGTTTCCTGAGCCGGCCCGGGGTGGATTACCGTGGGGGTGAGTTCCTCCTGGTGGAGCAGCGCCCCCGAGCCCAGTCGGCCGCGGAGGTGGTGACGGGTGCGCAGGGCGGATTGGTGTTCTTCACGACCCGGACTCGCCCGGTCCAGGGTGGACGAGGATACTACCGGGTGAACGTCCGCCATGGCGTCGGCCGGGTTCGGAGCGGCACCCGCTACACCCTGGGCGTGATTTTCCACGACGCCAAGTGAGCGCTTTCGCGGCTTTCAGTTTCAGTGCGGCACCTCGCTCATGAGCGCAAGCAGGTTTTCCTCACTGTCCCGGAACGCCGCGAGCCACACATCCCGATCAGCCAGTTGGGCCAGCAGATGGGGAGTCTCCATGAACCGGACCCCCCGCTCGGCGAGGGTTGCGTGAGCCTGCCGGATGTCCTCCACGCCATAGTAGATGATGGAGTTGCCACGCGGCGTATCAGCCCCTTCGGGCCGGCTCAGCATCAGTCGCACCCCGCCGCAATCGAAGAAGGAGAGCCCGGGCGGCGCTTGAAACAGCAGGGTCATGCCGAGGGTGTCGCGGTAGAACGCGGTGGCGCGGCTGATGTCCTGGACCGTCACGGCGATCTGATGAATCCGGCGTAATCCAAACTGGGCGGCGGTGGACGCTTCGGCGGGCGGGGACATGGCAGCCTCCGGGGTTAGAGGCGATCGTTGCGCCGGGCCGGCCGGCGCGCTAGCATGTCATTAGCACAACTAATTAGCCCTGCTAACTATTGCTACGATAGGCCATGACCACCGATCGCGCAAGCCACCGTGACGAGCAGCTGGCCGACCGGCTGCACTCGGCCGCCATCCACCTGCTGCGCCGGCTCCGCCGGGAGGACACCGTCACCGGACTCTCGGCGCCCCGGCTCTCGGCGCTGTCGGTCATCGTGTTCGGGGGCGGGCCGATCACGCTGGGACAGCTGGCGGCGGCCGAGCAGGTGAGGCCCCCGACCATGACCCGCTTGGTCAATGCACTGGAGGCCGAGGGGCTGGTGAGCCGCTCGCGGGATCGGCTCGACGGCCGGATCACCTATCTGCGGGCGACTCCCAGGGGACAGGCCCTGCTTCGGGCCGGACGTAGCCGCCGAGTGGCTGCCTTGAGCCGGCGCTTGAGCGGCCTGAGCGCCAAAGATCGGGAGGTGCTCGCGAGCGCTGCGACTCTCCTGGAGCGGCTCGCCTCTGGCTGACGGCCGATGAGTGCCCCGCTCCAGCCGCCCACCCACGAGATCCTGCACCATCCTTCCGAGGTCCGGCTTCGCCTGCGTGCCGGTTCTCTCCCTGACCTGTTTGCGGAGGCGGGCCGAGCGCTGGCACAGCTCCAGCTCCCGGCCGGCGCACCGGCTCCAGGCGGCACCTGGCGTACCGTCGAGGTGTCGGCGACCGACCGGGCGGCGCTGCTGGTCGACTGGCTCAACGAGCTCATTTTCCTGGCCGAGACGGAAGGCTGGATAGGGGCCGAGTTCGAGGTGGAGCGGGCGGAGGACCGGACGCTGCGGGTCCGCGCCCGCGGGGTGAGCGTGGACCGCGTCCCCACCTTCGTCAAGGCGGCGACTCTGCACGGCGTCCGGGTGGACGCTACACTCGACGGCGTCGAGGGCGAGGTGATTCTCGACGTGTGACCAGGGCCACGGTGCTGGCTTGCGGACCGTTTTCGCCTGGCTCCGCCGCGAAGCGCACGTGGGTGCCCACCTCGAGCCGATCGAACGCATCATCCAGCACGCTGCGGCGGTCGAAGTAGATCTCGCGACCGTCTGCTGCCGTGAGAAACCCGTATCCTTCCCAGGGCATGAGGCGAGCCACCACGGCGTGCGGTGCGGTTTGGGTGAGCTTGACCTCTCCGCGGCGCCGGCGGGTCCGGTCCTGTAATTGCCGGGCCGCCGCCCTGAACGCCTGTTGCGCGGCGGTGAGCAAGCTCGTCTCTCGCTGGCGCTTGACCACCAGCTCGCCGCGGGGGACGGCGAGGTCGATGCGAACGTTGTACAGGTTTCCCGTCCTGCGCCGCCGGGTTTCGAGCTCGATCAGAACTCGGCAGCTCATGATCCGGCGCGCGAATGTCTCGAGCTTCGCCGCCCCGTCGCGGATCACCCGTTCGTCCGCTGACGAAAGCTCGAAGTTCCTGGTGCTGATCTGAAGCGGCAGTTCCATGCTTGCTTCCTCTCTATCCCTTGATCACGCCAAGTGGCTTCAGTCGGGCAACTTTGCGGGCCAGGCCGGCTCCTTGCACTACATCGACGACCCGCTCGACGTCCTTGTACGCTCCCGGCGCCTCCTCGGCGAGCTCGCTGCTCGACGGGCAGCGCACGATAATGCCGCGGCTTTCGAGCTCCCGCCGCACCTCATGGCCTGAGCGAGCCCGTTTAGCTTCGCCCCGGCTCATCGCCCGGCCGGCGCCATGGCAGGTGCTGCCGAAACTGATTGCCATCCCAGAGTCGGTACCCGCCAGCACGTACGAGGCCGTCCCCATGCTTCCCGGGATCAAGACCGGCTGCCCCACGGACCGATAGCGAGCCGGCGTCTCCGGGCTGGAGGGGCCGAACGCGCGGGTCGCGCCCTTCCGGTGCACGCAGACCTCGGCCCCGCCGTGCGGCTCGAGCTTGGCAATGTTGTGCGCGACGTCGTACACCACCCGAAGCTGGCCGCGGTCACCGAATGTGCGCTCGAACACCCGCCGCGCGCTCGCGGTGATCGCCTGCCGATTGGCCCACGCGAAATTCGCCGCCGCGCACATCGCAGCGAAATAGGCCCGTCCCTCGGGCGAGCCGAGCGGCGCGCAAGCCAGTTGCCGGTCCGGCAGCCGGATGCCATAGCGCGACATTACCTGATCCATCTGCCGGACATAGTCGGTGCACACCTGATGCCCGAGGCCGCGGGAGCCGGTGTGAATCAGTACGGTGAGCTGCCCCGGCCGCAATCCGAACGCCTCGGCTGCCGCGTCATCGAAAATTTGGTCGACGACTTGCACCTCCACGAAATGATTTCCCGAGCCGATCGTGCCAAGCTGATTATGGCCGCGCTGCTTGGCTCTGGCCGAGACGCAGCTGGCGTCGGCGGCGGGGAGCCGCCCGCTGGCCTCGGTGCTGGTCAGATCCTCAGGCGTGGCCAGCCCGCGCTCCAGCAGGAACTCGCATCCCTCGTCCAGCACCCGATTCAGCTCGGGCTCGCTCAGGTCGAGGAGGGGATTACGACCCGGTCCTGACGGGATGCTGCGGCTGAGGTCGTGCACGGCGGCCTCGAGAGAGGGCCGAGCAGTCTCGTGGTCGAGGCCCGACGCCAGAAGACGAACGCCGCAATTGATATCGTAGCCCACGCCGCCGGGGGAGATCACGCCGTCGGCGGTGCGCGTCGCTGCCACGCCGCCCACCGGGAAGCCGTAGCCCTCGTGGACGTCGGGCATCGTGTGCACATATCCCGTCACCCCCGGCAATGTGGCGACATTGACCGCTTGTTCGAGGGAACGGTCGTCTACGATCTGGCGCCAGAGGTCTTCGTCCGCGTACACCCGGACCGGCACCCGCATGTCGTCACGGGCCGATATCGGGATCTCCCGGATAAATGGACTCACCCGATTCGTGGGAAAGGCGAGCAAGGGAGCCTCCCGTCGAACCCGCGGGCACCTCTACGGATGCCCGTGCCGGCTCGCGCCCGCGGCTGCGTGAGCCTCGGCGCCCAAGTGTCGCCGGAACCAGCCGATTGCAAGCTCCGCCACCTGATCCAGCGCGCCGGGCTCCTCGAAGAGATGGGTGGCCCGGGGCACGATCTGGAGCTCCTTGGCGTCGACCTGGAGCTGCACGAGCGCCGCCTGGTTCATCCCGATGACCGCGGTGTCGTAGCCACCCACGATCAGCAGGGTCGGAGCCTTCACCCGCTGGAGGTCCGGGCCCGCGAGGTCCGGACGTCCCCCACGGGACACGATGGCTTGTACCGCCTGCGGGTGCAACGCCGCCGCTACGAGCGCGGCGGCCGCGCCTGTGCTCGCTCCGAAGTAGCCCGTCGCTAGACCCCGGACCGCCGGTTGCGATCCGAGCCAGTCGGCTGCGCCCGCGAGGCGCTCCGCCAGCAGGGAGATGTCAAAGCGCAGCTGGGCGGTGACCGAGTCGATCGCGTCCTCTCGCGGCGTGAGCAGGTCGAAGAGCAGGGTCCCGAAGCCGGCCCGCTGGAGCTGGCCGGCTACGCCGCGATTTCTGGGGCTCAGCCGACTGCTTCCGCTGCCGTGGGCGAAGACGACGATCCCGGTCGCGCCAGCCGGAAGGGAGAGATCGCCATCGAGGGTCACACCGGCTGCCTGGATCCGGACCGAACGGCTCTCATTTATCGGGTTTGAAGTCATTGGCTACCTCACGCCGTCATGCCGGTCGGAGAAGGGAAGTCTCATACTTCCTACCCCTAACGGGGGGATTGGGCCCGGTCGTTGACCTGCGTCACCTTCCGGCTGGCTCACCGTGGGACCGGCTGGACCGGCTAACTTCCGCCGAGCTTTGCTTCGTCCATCTTCTCGCGTGAGGGCCGGTCTGAAACCACGTGGCGGCGTCCTCGCATTGATCCTCTTGCAGGCGGCCATTGGCTCGTCGCTCGAGGCGCAGGTCGCGCCTGCTTCGGCATCATCGGTCACGGCCTCCCTGCGTGGCCTTAGCGCAGCCGCCGACGGCACGGTTTGGGCTTCCGGCACCAATGGTACCGTGCTCCGCTCGACCGACGGTGGCCGGTCCTGGGAGCTCCGCCCCATCCCCGACGCGGCGTCGCTCGATCTTCGAGACATCGAGGCGGTGAGCCAACGACTGGCGTACGCAATGGTCGCCGGGGCCGACACCGCCCGCATCTACCGGACCAGCGATGGCGGGCGAACCTGGATCCGGCAATACGACGACACCAGGAAGGGCGTGTTCCTCGACGGCCTCGCGTTCTGGGATGCGTCACGCGGGATCGCGGTAGGCGACCCGATGGACGGGCGGTTCCTGGTTCTGCGGACGGAGGACGGCGGCGCCCATTGGGCTCAGTTGCCTGCCGCCACGTCGCCTACCGCACTGCCGGGTGAAGCTGCGTTCGCCGCGAGCGGCACCGCCGTGGCTGTTGGCGCCGGTGGGCGCGCCTGGATCGGCACAGGAGGCGTTGGCGGGGCGGGTGCGACCGCACGGGTGTTCCGATCCAGCGATTACGGCCGGACCTGGGAGCCTAGCTCCACGCCGCTGCCGTCTGGCAGTCCCAGCACTGGCATCTTCTCGCTCGCGTTTCGGGACTCGCTCAACGGCATCGCGGTGGGCGGTGACTACGCGGACCCGGGAGCCAGGCGTCCCAACGTCGCGATCACCTCAGATGGCGGCCGGACCTGGCGGCTCGCCGACAGCGCGCGGGCGACCAGCTATCTGTCCAGCGTCGCCTACGTGAACGGCCAGGGAGGCGGCGCCACCGTGGTCGCGGTGGGAACGGCGGGCACGTTCGAGTCCCCGGACGACGGCCGCCGCTGGGCCAGGCGCGATTCGGTCGCGTCCAACGCAGTCGCAGCACTGCCCGGCTCCGGTACCGTTGTTGCCGTAGGCGAGGGCGGGCAAACCCGGATGTGGCGCAGCGCGCCGCCTGTGGGCCGCGCCATGATCGCGAGCAGCAGCGAGCCGGCGAGTCGAGCCGGGCTCGAGATGCTCCGCCGCGGCGGCAACGCAGTTGATGCGGCAGTCGCAGTCGGCTTTGCGCTGGCCGTGACACTCCCCGCTGCCGGCAACCTGGGTGGCGGCGGGTTCATGGTGCTTCACCTGGCCGGCGGCCGCACGGCGGCGCTCGACTTCCGGGAGGTCGCGCCCCGCGCAGCCAGCCGCGATATGTATGCCGGCACGGCGGGGCGCACGACCGGCAAGAGCCTGGTGGGCCATCTCGCGGTGGGGGTTCCGGGGTCCGTCGCCGGGCTGGCGGAAGCGCGTCGCCGCTACGGGAAGCTGCCGCTCCGTGACGTGATCGCTCCGGCGGTCCGGCTCGCCCGCCAGGGCTTCACCGTGGACAGCGCGCTGGCTCGGAGCCTCTCCGAAGCTCGGCCCCTCATCACCTGGTTCAGCGGCGGGGCGACATTCTTTCCGCAGGATGTGCCGCTCGCGCCGGGAGCCGTTCTGCGACAGCCCGCGCTGGCTCGCACGCTCCAGCAAATCGCTGCCAGGGGTCCGGAGGCCTTCTATCGCGGCCTGATTGCCGACCAGATCGTCGCCGAGATGAGGCGAGGCGGTGGGATCATCACCCGCGCCGACCTCGCGGCATACCGGCCGCTCTGGCGCGAGCCGCTGGCGGGCACGTATCGGGGCTACCGGCTGCTCACCATGCCGCTCCCGTCGTCAGGCGGCATCGCGTTGCTCGAGATCCTGAACATGCTCGAGACTCGGCCGACGCTCGCCCCCTTCGGGAGCGCCGCGTACGAGCACCTCCTTGCCGAGGCGTTCCGGCGGGCGTTCGTGGACCGGAACACGCGACTGGGAGATCCGGCCTTCGTGCGGGTGCCGGTCGCCGAGCTCACCAGCAAGGCATACGCGGCGCGGCTTGCCGGCGGCATTGAGCCGGGGCGCGCATCGCCCTCGCCGGCGTTCGAGGTGGCTGCGCCAGGCGGCACGCACACGACGAGCTACTCGGTGATCGACGCTCAAGGCAACGCGGTCGCCGTGACGGTGACGCTCAACAGCAGCTACGGGTCCGGGGTGTACCTGCCGGACGCGGGGTTCTTCCTGAACAACGAGATGGACGACTTCGCGGCGGTGCCCGGCCGGCCCAACCAGTTCGGCCTGGTGGAGGGCGAGAACAACGCGATCGCGCCCGGCAAGCGGATGCTCAGCTCCATGACGCCGACCATCGTGCTCGACAGCGCGGGCACGCCGCTGCTGGTGCTCGGCGCGGCCGGCGGGCCGACCATCATCACGGCGGTGGCGCAGGTGGTTCTCAACGTGCTCGATCACCACATGGCGCTCGCGGGGGCGGTCGCCGCAACCCGGATCCACCACCAGGCCTGGCCTGACTCGCTGGCCTACGAGCGCGGTGGGCTTCGTGCGGCCGTGCTCGATTCGCTTCGAGCGATGGGATACGCGCTGGAGCCGCGCGGGTCCATCGCCACGCTCAACGCCCTCATGCGGGTGGGTGGGGGATACGTGGGTGTGGGGGAGCCGAGGTACTCGCAAGCGGGCCCGGCGGGGTACTGACACGCCCGTCGCCCTGGCGCTGTGACTCCAGTCCTGTCGGTCTCCCCCCGCAAACGTGCATCTTACTGGGGTCGGGGAGACCGGGTTCCATCGGGGTGTTTCATGGCGTTCCGGCCAGGACTGCCGCCAATCCAGCTGTTCCCTTTGCGCCGGACGGTCTCGCCGCCGATCCTCCTCTCGAGCGTCGCCGTCCACCTGGTTGCGCTCGCGGTCGGCACATGGGTCATCTGGCAGCCGGTTGAGCTACGGTTCCATGCTGCGCCGATCGAGGTCACGCGACAATACGCCATGAAGTACCTCGTCCTTCTACCAGTGCCCCCCAAGCGGGCCGCCGAGCCCGAGCGGCGTCCCAGGAGTCGCCATGGCCTGGTGGCATCGATGCCGTTCCCGGAGCACCTCCCCGAAAGCGCGAGCTCCCTGGATGCTGGAGTTCAACCCAAGCCGGCTCGGTCTTCGGTAGTCGCGATGGAGCTGCCCGGGGATTCGATCGCGGGCGTCGGTCCGGGCGACGTGAGCGGGCGTGCGGGCGTCGCCCGTGGACCGGACCTTTTCACCCGGCTCGGGTTCAGGGTCCCGGGCGCTGGCGGTCCTACCACAGGACGAGATCCGCGCCCCGGGCTGGCTCTTGGCGACCCCGAAGCCCGTGGCGGAACCCGGATTCCCGAGCTCTTGAGCGGTCCCGGCACCGCGTGCCCTCCGCTCCGCCGTCCGCCGGCCTGGCGCGAGCGCGAGCTCACGGTGTCCGTGGCCTTCGTGGTGGACGCGCGTGGCGCGGTGGACCCGAGGACGCTCCGGGTCGTGCGGTCGGCGGAGCGACCCCAAACCGATCATCGCCGCTACTCGCATATCTACGGGGTCAGCTCGATCGCCCAGGTTGATGACAGGCTTTGTGATCTGACTGCGACCTACGACTCGGTGGTGACCGGCGAGGTGGTGAAGCACGTTGCGACCCTGCTGTTCCGGCCGGCGATGCGGGACGGACGGGCCGTCACCTCCACCGTGCTGGTGTCATGCCAGTCTCCTTGAGGCCCTCGCTGCGGCAGGCGCTGGACTCGGGGGAAGGCGAGCGGTACCATACGGGGCGCTTCACTCTCACCTTCCCAGCTCACGCCGGCGACACGGAGGCCTACGTGCGCGCCGAGACCGAGCGGCTCATCGAAATGGTGGTGGCGCTACGGGAGCGAGATTCCCGCGAATCGGCCTAAGTGCTACGCCGTGGTGTGTTCGTACCTACGGTCCCGTGGCTTGACGATACCCGTACCGGACCCCAGGTTCCGGATGCCCTAAGCCATCCGCAACCAAGGCACACCCGGCCAAAGCCGGGGCCGCAAAGCCACGGGTCCTCGCCTCCTCCGCGACGCGCTAAACGAGACGCCTCGAGGGACTCCAAGATCGCCGAGCTACCGCACCGGTGGCTCGGCGATTGCTCGCTACGGGAGCGTTCGATGCGCGAGGGACCGCGGTTCAGCACTTGGCGGGGCGACCAGTACCGTTTCGAACGGCTCGAGGACCGGGGCGACCTGGGCCACCTGAGCCCGGTCTGGGCGGTGTCGCGCCGACGCGAGTTTATCGGGACGATGTCGTGCGCTGAGGGGGAGACGACCAAGGAGTTCGAGGTGCGATGCCTTCTTTGGCTGACCGCCCTCCTGGGGTGAATCGGATCTGAGGGTCGGCGGGGGGCGCGCGATTGGCCGTTGTACGGCGGGGCTGGCGGCGGCTGGCGCCCGCTTTCACTTTGTGGGTGCCGCCATTTCTGTCGCCGGTGATGCGGACGGGGGTAGCACTCCTGGATCTCAAAGGCGATATGCACGGCATCATGCTGACGGAGCTCGAGAGGTTCGTCTCCCAGCATCACGGCACCGAGGCCCCATGCGGGTGCACGTGATCGGGCCAGCGGACTCGCGGCTGCGGCGATACGGCGCCGCTGCGCTGGCGGTCGCCGTCGCTGCGCTCCTGCGCGCGCTCCTCCAGCCCATCCTCGAGTTCAACCTTCCCTTCATCACCTTCTTCGGGGCCGTGTTCCTCACCGCGTGGTGGCTGGGCTTCCGCCCGACACTCTTCGCGGTCGGGCTCAGTGCCATCGCCGCCGGCTTTCTCTTCTTCCCGCCTGCGACCTCGCCGCGCGACGACTTGTTCACCGCCATCGGACTGGTCCTGTTCATCGCGATCGGCGTTGGTGCCGCAGTCATGGGAGAGGGCCGGCTGCGGGCGCAGCGGCGGGCGGAGGCCGAAGCAACCGAGGCCGGGCATGCCCGAAGAGCGGCCGAGGATGCGGCGCTCGAGGCCGAAGAGGCCGCGGCCCAAGCCCAGGAATCGGCGGCCCAGGCCGAAGAACAAGCCCTCCGTCTCTCCGCGGTGCTCGACTCGTCCGACGACGCGATCATCACCAAGGACCTCAACGGAATCGTGCAGAGCTGGAATTCCGCGGCGGAGCGGACCTTCGGCTACAGCGCCGCAGAGATGGTGGGGCAACCGGTCTTCCGGCTCGTCCCGCCCGATCTTCGGGCCGAGGAGCAAGAGATACTGGGGCGGATCCGGGCCGGCGAGCATGTGGCCCACTACGAGACGACCCGGCTCCGCAAGGACGGCCGGCGCATCCTGATAGCCCTTACCATCTCCCCGATCCGCGACGCGAGCGGTGCCTTGATCGGTGCGTCCGCGATCAAGCGGGACATCACCGGGCAACGCGAGCTCGAAGCCCAGCTTCGCCAGGCCCAGCAGCTCGAGGCGATCGGGCAGCTCGCGGGTGGGGTTGCCCACGACTTCAACAACGTGCTCGCGGCGATCTCAGGCTACGTGGCGCTCGCCCTCCGCGCCCTGCCACCGGCCGACCCGGTACGGGCTGACATCCTCGGGATCCAGGAGGCCGCCGAGCGCGCCGCGGCACTCACCCAGCAACTCCTCGCCTTCGGTCGGAAGCAGGTGATGCAACCTGCAGTGGTCGATCTCCGAGAGGTCCTGGACGACACCGGCCGCATGCTCCGCCGGCTCATCGGCGAGCATATTGATCTCGCTATCCGGTCCGGACCCGTGCTGAGCCCGGTGCTCGCCGATCGCGGGCAGCTGGGCCAGATCATCCTCAACCTCGCCATCAACGCCCGCGACGCCATGCCCCAAGGCGGGCGTCTCACGATCGAGGCCCGCGACGCCCCGCTGACCGAGGAGTACGCGGATGCCCATCTCGCCGTCACCCCCGGCCCCTACGTGCTGCTCGCCGTGAGCGACACCGGGCATGGAATGACCCCGGAGGTCAAGGCCCACATCTTCGAGCCCTTCTTCACGACCAAGCCGCGGGGCAAGGGCACCGGGCTTGGACTCTCGACGGTCTTCGGTATCGTGAAGCAGTTCGGGGGGCACATCTTCGTCTATTCGGAGCCGGGGCAGGGCACCACTTTCAAGGTCTACCTCCCGCGCACCGAGGGCGCAGTCGTCCCAGCGCCGGCCCGAGCGTCGGAGCCCGGACTGGGGGGGACGGAGACGATCCTTGTGCTCGAAGATGACCCGTCCATTCGGCAGGTGATCCGCCGGTTCCTCGAGATGTCTGCCTACACGGTGCTCGAGGCGGGGAGTCCGCGGCAGGCGCTCGAGCTTGCGGGAAGCTACGAGCGCCGGATCGACCTCTTGCTCACAGACGTCGTGCTGCCCGAGATGAGCGGGCGCGAGCTGGCCGACCACCTGGTGCGGCAGCGACCGGGGCTCCTCGTGCTTTACATGTCGGGCTACACCGACGATGCGATTGTGCACCAGGGGCGGCTCGAGCCTGATACCGCGTTTCTGCAGAAGCCGTTCGCCCCGGACGCGCTGCTCCGCCGGATTCGGGAGGTGCTCGGCCCGGGCGGAGCAGGGGTAGAGGCTAAGGGAGCCTGAGTTAGCTCCATCCTTCTCGCTCTTAGAGCGTATTCGGCGCGGCAACCGTTGCCGGCACCCGGCGGCCTTGTCGTGCTGCCAACCCGCCACAATCCGTCCAGTGTGATATTCGTATCCCTCAGCGAAAGAAGTACTTAGCGGGTTTCAGGCGATCTGCCTTCTCTCCTGCTTTTAGGGCTTCGAGAACCCTGAAGCGGGGAGTTCAGAGTGGGTCACCGGTCATCGCATCGCACACTCGTCGCGGTCGCCCTCCTGGTGGCCGGCGGTAGCGCACTACCGACGTACGCTGTCGGGGGGCGCCGGGCGTGGTGGACCTGGTGCTCAGCGACGTGCACATGCCAGGCATGAACGGCCTCGATCTCGCGATCGAGGTGCGCCGTTCCTGGCCGGACTTGCCCATTGTCCACATGTCCGGTTCCGGTTTCCCCGTCTGCCCACTGCGACCGCGAGGTAGACGCGCTGCACCGGCCGGCCGAGGCCCGGGCAATGAGCCTCGTGGCTGCCGTTCGGGTTACGGGCGATTTATAGGACGGGGCCGTGCTGGACTCGGATGGG
>JBIOTT010000023.1:0-26684 GCA_044866195.1 Gemmatimonadales bacterium | reverse complement strand
GTCCCCAGCGTGACCAGTGGCCGGGTGATGCCCTTTGCGATGATGTACTCCACCCCAGTGAGCGGCGCGTTCGAGTCCGCGCTGTCGTAGAGCAGGCACTGGATGACCGGTTCCGACGAGATCGGCTTGCAGTAGTGATGGACCGGACCCATCTCGTGTCCCTGGATCATGTGCGGCGCGGTGACGTGGATGGTGAACCCGTCGGCGGGAGTCTTAGCGGCCGTTTGCGCCTGCTGCGCGGCCGCGGGAACGTTGAGCACCGCAAGCAGCATCGCGGTAGTCGCCAGCATCGATGTCGGGCGCATGGAACCAGTCTCCTCGAGTCGAAGTGAGTGCGGCCCGGCAGACACCATTCACCGAGCCGCGCCATAGCCTAGCCACCGCCCGTTCCCCTGTCGTTCCGCCGCCGGAACGGTGGCGGAACGCCCCGTATCGGCCCGCCGCGTCATTGGTTGCGCGAGGTGGTCCGGGATATAGCTTGGTAGGCACCCGGCCATGTTCAGCTTCCACAGTTTGGGTGGGCTCGACCTCCGCGACCCGTCGGGGGCGCGGGTCGGGGGCGTTCTGGCTCATCCCAAGCGCACCGCCCTCCTCGCCTACCTCGCGATCGGCACTCCCCGCGGCTTCCATCGTCGCGACACGCTGCTGGCGCTGTTCTGGCCCGAGCTCGATCAGGAGCACGCCCGGGCCGCGCTCCGGAAGACGGTTCACCACCTCCGCCGCGTGTTGGGGGACGACGTCCTGATCGGGTCGGGGGACGAGGAGCTGGGGCTCTCGGCCGAACGGCTCTGGTGCGACGCGGTGGCATTCGAGCATGCGATCGAGACGGACGACGTTGCCCGTGCGCTCGAACTCTACCGCGGCCCCCTGCTGCAGGGATTTTTCGCGCCCGATGCCCCGGGCTTCGAGCGCTGGATGGAGACCGAGCGCGCCCGGCTCCGCGATCGCGCATTCGCCTGTGCCTGGCGGATGGCGGAGCGGGCGGAGGAGAGAGGCGACGCGTTCGAAGCGGCATTCTGGGGCCGTCGTGCGACTGCGCTCATGCCGGACGACGAGGAGGCGCTCCGGCGACTGCTCACGCTTCTCGACCGCCTGGGCGACCGCGCCGGTGCGATCGCCGCCTACGAGGAGCTCGCTCGGCACCTGCGGCAGGACTACGACGCGGAACCGTCCGCCGAGACCCAGACACTGATCCGAAACATTCGGAGTCGGACCGCGGCGGGAGAAATCCCAACCATTGGCGGCGTCGAGCCCACCCAGCCGGTCACGCCGCATTCGCCGCCCGCCGTCGAGCCGCGCCCCGTCGAACAGGCGGTTGGGGGGCGGCGCTGGTTAGCCGGGGTGGTGGCGGCCGTCGTGGTGATCGCGGCGATCGCGGGCATTTGGTGGACCCGGAGCCGGAGCCAGGCCCAGCCCTCCCTCTCGGCCACCTCAGTTGCAGTCCTGCCGTTCGCCTTCCGTGGGGCGCCAGACTTCGCGTACCTCGCGGAGGGAATGCCGAGCCTCCTCGGCACCAGCCTGGATGGGGCGGGCGGACTGCACAGCGTGGATCCGAGCGTATTGCTCGCTCTCGGCGCTCGGGACGAGCGGGCGGCCCGCGACCGGTCCAAAGCGGGCGTGCTTGCCGCCCGGCTCGGCGCCGGGCTCTACGTCGTCGGTGACGTCGTGGAGGTCGGTGGGCGGCTACGGGCCAGCGCAGCCCTTTACGAGGCGCGCGGACGCTTTCGTCTGCTCGCCCGGGCGATTGCGGAGGACACCGCCTCGCAGGTTTTCAGCCTGGTCGACCGGCTCGCCGCCCAGCTGGTCGCGGGCCAGGGGGCCGAGGCCGGAGAGCGCCTCACCCGCCTGGCAGCGGTGACCACTCACTCGCTGCCCGCGCTCAAGGCCTATCTGGAGGGAGAGCAGCGGTTTCGCATCGGACATTATAAGGAGGCAGTAGACGCATACCAGCGCGCCGTGGTCGAAGACTCCACCTTCGCGCTCGCCTACTACCGGCTCGCCTCGGCGTATAGCTGGTCGAGCGACACCATGCAGCTTTCCACTGCAATCCAGGCCGCCCGGTACGCGCAGCGGCTCTCGCCGTCGGATCGGCGGCTGGTGGAGGCCTTCGTCGAATTTTCCCGCGGTCGGGCCGACGAGGCGGAGCGGCGGTATCGGGCGATTCTTTCCACCCGGCCTTATGAAGGAGAGGCGTGGTATCCGCTGGGCGAGGTGCTCTTCCATTTCAATCCAGTCCGCGGGCGCCCCATCGCCGAGGCGAAGCCGGTCTTTCAGAAGGCGCTCGCCCTCGGCCCCAAAGACTCGCCGCTTACCCACCTGCTCGAGATCGAGGCCATCGACGGAGACTACGTTGCGTTCGATTCCCTGCTGCGCGGAATCGCGCCGGGCGCCCATTTCGACCTGGTGGGCCGCACTGTCCACGCGTTGGTCCGCGGGACCGAGGACGACCGGCGTCGGGTGCTCGCCGAGATCGCGCGGACTCCCGACCCCGAGCTGGCGAACACCGCCCGTCACATGCTGTTCCTGGTGCCCGACCGGAGCAGTGCCGCGCGCGTGGTTCGGCTGCTGCTCGAGCCCGAGCGCCCACGGGAGGTCCAGGCGCTGGGTTACATCCTGCTCGCGCATCTCGAAATGGGTGCCGGGCGGCGGGCCGCCGCGGACTCCGCCTTTCGTGCGGCGGAAGCGCTGGACCACCCCCGCGCACTCGAGCACCGTGGGCTCCTGTATTCGCTGCCGTTCTTGCCGATTCCGCCCCCGGACCGGGAAGCGACTCGCCGCGCGCTGGCCAAATGGCATGGTGAAGCAGCGAGCGGGAGCAGCCTCGTCTTTCCCGGGGACGAGCAGCTCCACCGGTACTTTCGCGCCTACCTGCTGGGACTCCTCGATGCAGGGCTCGGCCGGCACGACGCCGCGCTCATGCAGGCGGCCGAGCTGGAGCATCTGCCGGGGGGAACGGAACGGCGCGCTTTCGCGGCCGACTTGGCACGCGGGGTCCGCGCGCGGGTCGCCTGGGAGCGCGGCAGGTTGGACGATGCCCTCGCCAAGCTTCAGGCTATGCGACCGGAGCACGGTGCCGTCGAACTGGTTGGGGTCGTGCCGTTCTACTCGTTCCTGCCGGAACGCCTGCTTCACGCGGAGATCCTCCGCGCGCAGGGCCGGGAAGTTGAGGCGCTCGCTTGGTACAGTGCGTTCGCAGAACACTCCGCGTTCGGCCGGGCGTTCCTGGCGGCGGCGCACCGGCGGCTGGGAGAAACGCATGAGGCGCTGGGGCACCGCGAAGAAGCCGAGCACCACTATGGCAGGTTCATCGAGCTTTGGAAGGACTGCGACCTCGACCTTCGCCCCGTAGTGGGTGAGGCGGTGGAGCGGCTGGCGCGGCTGCACGAAGGAGGCCCCGCCGCAGCCCGGCCCCCGGAGCCGCCTGCTCGCCGGTGATGCAGAATGCAACGACGCGCTCTCGCGTTGAGTGCTGGCAGTGAGAGCGCGTCGGCTCACAGCGCCTGAATCCAGCCCCCCACTAAAATTGCTCGCCTGACTGGCGGCCGAGCCCGACTCGAAGGCCCCCATGGCTCACCACCGCCAGTCAACACCCGTGTCATCGAGATACCCCATGCTGGTGGCGCAGATTCACCCGCGAGGAGAAGCTATGACGGCGCGCATCGTGATCCCGGTCGTCGCTTTTGCTGGCCTTGTCCTGCTCGGCTGTGACCGCGTTTCCACCGAACCCCAAACACCCGACCGCCCCTCTTTCGTCACCGACGGCACCGTCGACGGGGACGCCCATCCCGCCGTCGTCCTCATCCTGATGGATGTCGGCGGGCAGCCGGCCTTCCGCTGCTCCGGCACCCTCGTCGCTCCCAAGGTTGTTCTGACTGCCGGACACTGCGCCGGAGAGCCGGGCGAGTTCAGCGGCATCCGCATCTTCACCGAGTCCGACGTCGAAAATGGGGACAACAACTATCCGCTCGCCGGCCCCAACACGGTCGAGGCCTCGGAGTGGCACGCCCACCCTCTCTTCACAGAGGACGCTTTCTTCCTCCATGACGTGGGCGTCATCCTGCTTACGAAGGCCGTCAAGCTCACTGCCGACCAGTACGGCAAGCTCCCCACTGTGAACCAGCTCGAGGCGCTGAAGCCTAGCAGCTCCACTCTCTTCACCGCCGTGGGCTACGGCCTGCAGCGAATCAACCCCGTCTTCGTCGAGGCCGAGCGGATCCGCATGATCGCCGAGCCCCACCTGGTGCAGATCAACACCGGTTTGACTGGAGACTTCTCGCTCCTGCTATCCAACAATGCATCGACCGGCGGGACCTGCTTCGGCGACTCCGGCGGGCCCAACTACCTCGGCAGCAGCAACGTGATGGCGGGAGTCACCTCGTTTGGGCTCAATGGAACCTGCGGCGGGACCGGCGGCGTGTTCCGTCTCGACCGTCAGAACGTCTTGGATTTTGTTGCTCCGTTCCTCAGGTGAGGTGAGGCGCCCCGATTAGCGGGTTGGGCGAGGGCGATGCCTGATGGCTTCGCCCTTGCCCGCTCCCGGCGTGACTCGGTGACGCACCTGCGAGCCCCCGGACCCCAAACCAGCCCAACCGGTTCGTGACGCTGTCGCACCAGCGCGCAAATGATGGCCCGATTGCGACAGTGTCGTCGCTGTGCGACGGCGTTGGGACCGCGTGCCGTGTCGCCGCCACTCTGGCGGGGCCGATCCTGATACGCGAGTATTGAAGCGCCCTGATCACATGTCCTGCGTCGCGTCATGCCTCCGAGCCGAGGGGGCATGACGTGCGTCCCTCAGCCAACGGAGGCATACCCATGCGGCGTGCACCGCGTCTGATTGCGCTCGGTTCGGTTGGGCTGCTGGCCTTTTGTGGCGGCGACGACAAACCGCTCGGTCCTACCGATGTCGCCGGCACCTACACGGCAACCAGCTTTACCAGCACGCAAGGCGGGAACACCACCGATCTGTTGGCGGCCGGCAGCAGCGTGACTGCCACGCTGGCACCCGATGGCACCACGACGGGACGCCTCTTCGTGCCAGCCGCAGTGACCGGCGGGCTCGGCACCCTCGACGAGGACCTCGCGGGCACCTGGCAGCTGACCGGCTCGACGGTCACGTTCGATCAATCCGCAGATACATTCCTGAACGACATCGTGCTGGTGGTAGAATCGAACCAACTGCGGGGCGAGTTCGTGGTCTTGGGCGGAACCTTGCGGATCAGGCTGGCCAAGTGAACAGCCGGCTCGACCCCGTTGGCCGCTGGGAGCCGAACGGCACTAGCCGATCCGCAGCACGATCTTGCCGAGGACGTGCCCCTCGGCCAACCGCTCGTGCGCTCTGGCAGCCTCCTCGAGCGGATAGGTCCCCCCGATCGGGACCTTGAGCTTCGCCGCCTCGATGGCGCGGTTGAGCCGGGCAAACTCCTGGACCCCGACCACGCCATCGAACGTGATCACGTCGAGCCCGCGCCGTTTCTTCGGCTCGGGCTCGACCCCGTTCGGGTAGCCGAGGCGCCCGCCGGGCGCGAGACAATCGAGGCACCGCTCGAGTGCGTCGCCCCCGGCAAAAGCGAGCACGACATCGACGCCATCAGGCGCGAACTTGCCCGCGGCGGCGGCGATGTCTCCGTGACGCCCATCCACCGCGGCGTCGGCGCCCAGGCGGCGCGCCAGCGCCACCCCGTCCTCCCCGCTCGCGCTCGCCAGGACCCGCGCGCCGCGACGCTTGGCAAACTGGATAGCGAGCGTGCCCACGCCGCCGCTCGCGCCGTGAACGATGACGCTCTCGCCTCGCTTGAGGTGGACGGCGTCCATGCCTTGCAGCGCCGTCAGCCCGGTGAGCGGGATGGCGCCCGCGCGCTTCAAGTCGAGCCCGGAGGGCACTCTCGCCGCGTGCTCGGCAGCGACGGCAACGTACTCGGCATGGAAGCCGCCCCCGGTCTCGAAGCTCGATGCGTACACCCGGTCGCCCACCCGGAGCCGCCGCACGCCCGCTCCCACCGCTGCGACCGTGCCCGACCCGTCGGTGCCGAGCACCAGGGGGAACCGCAGCGGCCGGCCGGTGGGGGACCAGCCATCCCGCATGTCGGCATCCCAACCCGCAAGCCCCGAGCTGTGGACGGCGATCAGCACCTCGCCGGCGTTGATCGCGGGAACCGGCAGCGTGTGGATCGTCACCACTTCGGGTCCGCCGGAGCGGTCGATCGCCGCTGCGCGCATGGTCGCGGGCAGCGAGGTCGATGGATCCCTCGAGCTACGCCCTGGTGCGACTGTCGCTTGTCTCGCCATACGCCGCTCTCCCTGCGTCGTCCTCCCGAGCCGAAGCTTGCTCCCCGGGCGGCGCCCTCAAGGGCCGGAACGGCAAGGAAGCCGATGCGCCTGCCCGTTACGGATGCTTCAGCGCAGGCATGATGACGTTCGTCAGCAGGACGTCGCGGAACCGCTGCCATACTCCGCCATGTGTGTAATTCCCCGCGGTAAAGACGACAGCGAGATCGAGCTCGGGAACCACCATGAGGAGCTGGCCGCCGTTTCCGCTCGCCTCGTACCCCCGATAGATCTGGCCGCCCGACTCCAGCATGTTCAGATGCCAGGCATATCCATCGGCGGCTTTGTTATAGGACTCGGCGAACCGGGTCGAATCAAGCCCGGTGGTCGCCTCGGAGATCACTATGTGCGTTGAGGTCGAACGCGCCACCCAGGACGAGGCGACCAGCCGCCGCCCATGCCACACGCCACCGTCGAGATAGACCTGCCCCACCTTCAACAGATCGCGCGGGCGCATGAACACGCCGCCACCCAGGTATCCCTCGAGCGTCGGCATGAGGTTGTAGTAATACCGGCCGAACTGGAGGGGGCGCGCGATCGTCCGGTCGAAGAAGGCAGGCAGCCAGGTCCGGGTTGCCCTGGTGAGGGCGCCACCCACGAGGTTCATGCCACCCGAGCAGTAGGCGTAACGGCTCCCCGGATCGTGGGCCATCGGCATGTCGAGCAGATAGCTCCAATAGTCGGGCTGCGCCTGCTGCATCATCATGGTCTCTTCATTGCCCGGCGAAGCCTCGTCGTTGTCGTCGCAGGCGAGCCCGGAGGTGTGGGTCATGAGGTGGGTCAGCGTGATGTGCGCTTTGCGCGGGTCCGGATTGGCGGCGGCCGTCCCCCGTGAGACGAGCGGGTAGACTGCGGTCTCGGGCGCGATCGGCACGCCCCGCAGCATGGCCGCGCCCAGCATGACGGAGGCGAACGTCTTCGCAGCGGAGCGCGTGTCGTGCACCCGCTCGCGGTCATGCCCGAAGAAATACTCCTCCAGCACCAGCTTGCCGCGGCGGGCGATGAGCAGCGAGTGCACAAACGGCGCTCGCGGGGAGAGCGGGAGTGTGTCGGCGATCCGCTGAACCAGCTGCGCGAGCTCGGCCTCGTCGAAGCCGACGCTACGGCCCCGCGCGGTGGTCCATCCATCGTTCTCGGGTACTGGGATACGATAGGAGTAGTTGAGTCCGCGCGGCACCCGCGGATACAGGCCTACTGCCTGGTCCTCGCTGATCCGCCTCAAGACGAAAGGCTGCTTCGCTTGCGGCCAGATGGGCCACCAGATGCTGAGCTGGCCTAGCGTCGAGTCGAACGCGGCGACGTGGCGAAGCTCGGGCTGCTCAGGGTCCGGCCGCGCGGTGAACACGACCGAGTCTCGCACCCGGGTCACGCGAAACTGGGAGGCCCCGCCTCGGCTGTTGAGCTCCGGGTTCCGGAAGGCCCCAACCAGCGTGCCATCGTCTTTCCTCCAGATGGCGAGATACAGCGAGAATCGGTCGTCGAGGGGGACCACGGTGCCTCGCCAGCAGCCCGGCTGCACCAGACGTAGCGTGAGGGGCGACGCGAAGGGGTATCCGAGGACGACGCCGCCGGGCTGGATCCAGAATCCGGTAATAGCGCGTCCCTTGTCATCCAGCGTGCCCCGGAACTGGCCGAGGCCGCCGGGAAAGGCGAACCGGACGCTGTCGCTGTGCACCTGGAATCTGGTTTCCACGCTCGCCAGCGTCGCACGCCAGCTCGAGTCGCCGCGCACCACACTCAGCTCCCCCCTCAAGGCGGGCCCGAACGTCGTCTCGCTGGCCCAGACGCCGATCAACGGGCCCGGCCCGGGGGCCGGGGCGACCTGGGCGACAGCAGATGGGCTGGCCCCCGGCGTCAGACTCAGCAGCGCGACCGCGCGCAGGAACGTCTGCATGAGCGCCTTCTTGGCTGGGGGAAGACGGCGACTCCGCCGGGCGCGGAACCGCCGATTGCAGGTAAGACACCACTCGGCTGGACTGGGTTGCGTAGCTCCCCCTGTTCCGCGCCGGCAAAGGGTCGTTATTCATGGGGTGTCACGATCGAGGCTGAGGATGGTCATGGACACACTTCCCGACCGGACCGAGGCGGCGGACTACTACTTCACCTACATCGACGAGGCTCCGCGCGGCGACATTTGCCGGACTCTCGTGGCCCAGTCCGCCGAGACGCTCGCCCTGTTGCAGGGCATTTCAGAGGAGCGATCGCTCCATCGCTACGCCCCGGCCAAGTGGAGCATCCGCCAGGTGCTGAGCCACGTGAACGACACCGAGCGGGTGTTTGCATTCCGCGCGTTCTGGTTTGCCCGGGGGTTCGACAGCCCGCTGCCCAGCTTCGACCAGGACGGCGCCGCAGCGGCCGCGGGCGCGGATGAGCGACCGTGGAGCAGCCATGTGCAGGAGTTCCGGGCCGTGCGCGCCGGGACCCTCGCCTTCTTCGAGAGCCTCCCGGAGGAGGCGTGGGACCGGCGCGGCGTGGCCAGCGGGAACCCCTTCTCGGTGCGTGCGCTCGCCTTCATCACGGCTGGTCACCTGGCTCACCACATGCGGGTCCTGCGAGAACGCTATTTGTAACGTCCCAGGTTGGCGCCGGCCGGTCCCGATAGTACCATAGAGTTACCTCACAGCCTCGGGCATCGGGGGCTCCCATGCAGAAACCGCTCTGCGCGGTTCTGGCCGCACTCGCGCTAGGTGCCGCTGGGCTCAACCGGCCGGCACCGGCCCAGCAACTCTCGCGGGCCTCGCCCGGCTCCCCACCGATTGCGCCGCGTACGGGCAGCCTCCTGGGTTCTTCCATCACGCTGGGGGTGGGACTCGCGCGGCGGGAGCCCTATTGTGGCGGCTGCTCCCAGAACCTGGGCGTCGCGGGCATGGTCAATCTGAGCCGCTTCGTGAATCATGCGATGGCCCTCGGCATGGAGAGCACCGTGTGGCTCAACAGCGTCGGTCCAGTCTCCGCCGCCCTCGGCTCGGCCATGGGCGCAGTCACCTTCTGGGCGGTCGAGGACGTGCCGCTGTCGATCTCGGGAGGTCTGGGCTTCGTGGTGTATCACCAGGGCAATACGACGTACGGGAGCAACACCACCAGCGCGGGCTTCGGGTGCAGCGGGCGCATCGGCTACGATGCACGGGTCTCCTCGGGATTTGCCCTGGTGCCCTACATCGGCTACCTGAACACGCTCGGGCGGCTCAGGGTCGGCCGAGCCGATCAGGTGGTGAGCAACCTTCAGATCGGGATGGCCCTGAGGTTTCGCTAGGGGCGTCGCTCCCGAACCGATCAGCGGAGAAAGACCTTTCCCGTCAGTCTGATTCCCGCGTTCTTTGTGCCGCTGTTCCTCGTGCTGCACGCGCTCACCTTCAAGCGGATCGCCGCCCTCTGAGAGGGACGCATGGACGTTCGCGCGTTGTTTGCCATCAGCACCTTCATGAGTCTGGTGAGCTCTGCGGTGGTCGCGCAGCTGTATCTCTGGCCCCGGCTTCGGATGATGAACCGGGAAGACGCGTTGGTTCCCCTGGTGGCGCCTCACCTGTTTCTTCGTTTCATCGGCCTCAGCTTCCTGGTGCCAGGCGTCGTGTCGCAGCCGCTGCCGCCCGCCTTCGCGGTCCCCGCCGCATATGGCGATCTCGTCGCGGGCATCCTTGCCATCGTAGCCATGGTAGCCCTGTCCGCGCGTGCCTCCTGGGCCGTTGCGGCCGTGTGGGTGTTCAACCTGTGGGGTGCGGCCGACCTCCTGTTCGCGTTCTACGAGGGGCCGCGGGTTCAGATCGACCCCGGGGCGCTCGGGGCCACGTTCTTCATTCCAACCGCAATCGTGCCACCTCTGCTGGTCACGCACTTTCTCATCTTCCGGGTGCTGGTTCGGGCTAAGCGGTAACAGCTTCCCGCTTGGTGACGACCAGGCCCCAGAGCAGTACGCCCACGATCAGAATGTGGTAGACGATATCGGGCACGGTACGAGGACCCACCCCGACGGCGATCGTGAAGATGCCGACCAGCGTCCCCAGCAGCGCAAAGCCCTGCCCGGCAAGGCCAGCCCTTCGGGTCCACGCCGGCCGAATCCAAGTCGCCGTGCCCCTCTGTGACTGACGAATGGATTGATGTACTTTGGCGCCCATGATCGAGGACCCTCCCGCGACCCGGCTCCCTCGGTTCTCCGACCTCACCCTGTTCGTCGCCCTGCTGTCCACCACCCTCGCGCTCGGCGGCGCCCTGGCCCACCTCTACGAGCTGCCCAACAAGCTCCCCCTGCCGCTGGATCGCTACTTCATGGTCCAGCAGATCTATCGCGGCTGGTGGCAGTTGGCCTATCCCCTGCTGATCCAGCTGGTGTCGATCCTGGGCGTGATCCTGCTGTCGCGGGGTGAGCCCGGGGTGCGCCGGCCGGCCGTCCTGGCCCTGCTCTGCCTCGTCGCAGCCCAGGCCGTGTTTTGGACCTGGACCCAGCCGGCCAACGCGGCCACTGACAACTGGACCACGCAGCCCGCCAACGCCGACGCCTTGCGTCACCAATGGGAGTACTCGCATGCGGCCGGCGCCCTCTTTCAGCTCCTCGCCATCGGCTCGCTGTTTGTCGCGGCCCTGCGGCGTGGACGGTGACCCGAGCGCGCCACGATCGCTCCCGGCAGGATCGTGGTCAATGATCGGGCGCTGGTGCCCCAGTCCCTAAGGACTCGAGCTCCGGAGCGCGGCGTCCGCCACCGCGGCCCCCGCCATCGCGATATCCTCGTCTTCCTGCGGCGTGTTGCCGCTCACGCCGATCGCTCCGATCACCCTTCCATCGAAGCTGAGCGGGACACCGCCCTGCAACGGCGTCGCGCCGGGCAGAGCCAGAGCCGCCACCCGGCCATTGCGGACCTGATCCTCGAACACCTTGCTTGGGCGGCGGAAGATGGCCGCCGTGCGGGCCTTGCCGATCCCGACGTCCACGCTCGCCACCTGGGTGTCGTCGAGCCGGCGAAGCAGGATAGGGTATCCGCCGTCATCCACCACAACAATGACCACGGTAGCGCCGCGTTTCTTGGCCTCGGCCTCGGCGGCCGAGGCGATCCGGTCCGCCGCCGCGAGCGAGATCACCCGCTTGCTGCTGGTCTGGGCTGCGAGCCCTCCGCCGCCGGTCAAGATCAAGCCGACTGCTAACAGCCCAATGCCTTGCCGCATACCTCCCCCACACGTGAATGGTGAGTTGCCCCCGGCCTCCGGCGATGAGCCGCCGCATGGATATCAATGCCGCCGGGCCCCGGAAGGTTCAGCGAGCTCGGCTGGTGAACGATCCCCGGCTTGCCACTCCGGCAGTCAGAAGCGATAGCTCACCCAGGTCATGACGAACCGGACGTTCTCTCCCGGCGGGGTCTGCCGCAGGAATGTGCCGGAGGTGAAGCTGGTATAGGTGGCGGAGTATGTGACGTGGGGGCCGGGCCGCCACCCGAGCTCGACCGTCACCTGGGTGCCGACGTGCGCGGCCCGGCTCGCGATGCCCCTGCGCACCGGCGCCAGCTGAACGTTGTACAGCGCATCGTGCGCGCTCTCCCGCCAAAAGAAGGCGACGCCGGTCGTGACGGTCACGCCCGCTCCCGGAGCGATCCTCAACGACGGTGTGAGGTCGACCGAGTTGGCCGGCCCGACCAGCCCCGCGAGGCCCGAGTAGGCCGTGTTCGGAAACAGCGCGTTGAAGGTCTGGAGCTCGGGATCCGCCGGATCGCGATCGCCGCTGGTGGCGTCCAGCCGGATGCCGAGCCGCGGCGCGAGGGGCCCGCGCAGTGAGACCCCGTTCTCCACCCCGATGTCCCAGGCGCGGATGCGGCCGGAGCCGAAGCGACCGACCTGAAGTGAGGCCTCGAAGTTCGAGTCCCACGCACCGCGCTGGCGCCGAAGCCGGAAGCCGAGCGTGTGACGGAGCTCGTCGGCGGTGCCCTGCTCGAAGCGGCCGCGCCGGTTGTGCAGGCCGGCGTAGTAGACGCCGACGTTGTCCCACACGAGAAGATCGGCGGCACGGGTGAATGATGCGCCCCAGAGAAGCCGCGTCGAATCGGCCGTGTCGTCGAACAAGCCCGGGCGCACGCGGACCGGGCGGGCGGCCCACGCCGTGGCGCGCCAGCGGCCGGCATGAAAGAGCAGCCGGGCGGCGTCGAAGTTCTGGCGGACGTTGAAGTTCTCGTGCGCGGAGACCAGCCGAGAGGAGCCGAACTCGAGCTCCTGTCGGCCGGCGCGAACCACGATTTCGGGCCGGCCCGAGACCTTGAGCTCGGCAAAGGCCTGGTGCAGCTCGAGCGCATCGGCATCGAGCGCCCTCGGTCCGCCAGCCCGGCCGGATTCGAGGCTGCTTTGGAGCTGGAGAAATACGCGCAGACGCCGACCCGGGTGAAGGTCGGCGTGAACGAGGTAGCGCTGCAGCAGGTAGCCCGCGGCATCGGGGGGGTCGGCGCCGAAGCCCGGGTTCTGGTAAGCCTCGTAGCGGAGCCGCAGATCGCCCCCGAGACTCAGGTATGCAGTTCCTCCCCGCCCGAGCGGGATGTACTTGAGTCGGTCCCACCAGTCGGTGCGGATGGTCGGGTCGCGTATCGGGCTCCAGTCTTCATCGTACCGGATCAGCTCGTACCGGGGGCGCTCAACCGACACATCGGCCTGGGCCAGGCCGGCCGAGGGTGCGAGGCTCGCCGCGAGCAGGCTGACGACCAGCTCGACCCGGGGCCGATGCTTCATCGTGAGGGCTTGAAGGAACGGAGCCCGGGCTCCCGCGCGATGATGCGACCGCGTTCCCACGCGAAGAACCGCTTGAGCCCGATCCGGAGCGAGAGCACCACGGCAAAGAGGCCGATCTGCGCCCAGGTGCGGAGCTCGATGGTCTTGAGCAGGGTGGCGGCGGTGAGCAGCCCGAGCCCGGCGATCACGCCGTCGGCCGCGCGCAGCCGTGCGAGCGGAATGCACCGGGTCCGCTGGAGCGCGAGAAGGGCGGCCGCAAGGTGAGCTGCAATCACCAGCGCCGCGAGCAGCTGGATCACGAGGGCGCCGGCCGCGAAGCTAAGCGGCAGCACGGATCGCCTCCGGCTCCATTCGCGCCGCCTGGTCGAATTCCCGCTCGAGGAAGTAGTTCAGCGCGGTCCGGAGCGCCATGATCGCTGCCAGCTTGCCGATCTCGTCCCAGCTCGGCGCTACCGCGGTGCGCACGATGTCTGCGGCCAGAGCAAACTCGAGCGCCAGCGCGAGCCATTTCCCGAGGCGCAGCCGGACCGCCTCGTCGTGGCCGGGCACGCGCGCCAGCTGGCGGAGGGAAGACCGCGCCGTCCGGACCACGGCCTCCCCGACTGCGAACGCGATGATGAGGCCGGTGACGAAGTCCACCCCGACGGCCAGGCGGGCCATGAAGATCGCGATGAGGGATTGCACGGTGGTCCCCGATCCGGCAGGTACGCGGCGATAACGTCCCCGGTCGGAGCAGGGTTCCACAGCCGTCCCCCTCGGGGGCGGCCGCGCGCGCCGTCGGCCTACGATGACTAGCTGGGCGGCGGCGTTCGGCGAATGGGCGCGACGCCGTATGCGTCGAGGACGTCCTGCAGGGTGATCACGCCCAGCAAGTGATGCACGTTGGCTCGGCTCACGACCGGAAGGACGTTGGATCGCATGGTCCCCATGCGCTCGAGCGCCAGGGTGAGGCTGTGGTCGGGATGGAGGTGGGGCAGCCCGGCCGGGTCGGCACGTTGGTGGGACGGGCTCGCGTGGAGCAGAGTCGCCAGGGGCTGCTCCCCTTGGCCGGCCGCGACGGCGGCTTCGAGCTGGACCCGCTCGACCATCCCGCAAAGGCCCTCGTCATCCACGACCGGCCAGGCATCGAGCGGGCTGTCGCCGGTCGCGGCCAGCGCGTCGCTGATTCGCATCGGCGGCGGGAGTGTCTGGGGATCTCGCCGCAACGCCACCGTAACCCGCATCCGGGCGCTGCGAGCGTGAGACTCGCGGGTCGGCAGGTGGATGCCGTCCTGCCGGGCCAGCGCTTCGTAGATCGGCTGGGGCTGCAGACGGTGAGAGATGAAGAACGCGATCAGGTTGGAGACCATCAGCGGGACGATGATCGTATAGTCCCGCGTCAGCTCGAAGATCATGATGACCGACGTGAGCGGGGTCCGCACGATTCCGGCGAAGGCGGTGCCCATCCCCACCAGCGCGTACGCGCCCGGACCGGCAGTGTAGCCCGGCAGGAGCACATGGGCGACGCTACCGACGGACGCACCCATCATGGCACCGATGAACAGGCTGGGGCCGAAGATCCCGCCTGCGTTGCCCGAGGCATAGCAGACTGCAGTCGCGATGATCTTCAGCACGGCCAAAATCAGGACCACCTTGAGCACCAGATCGCCGGCCAGGACCTGCTCGACGTCGTTGTAACCGACGCCGAGCACCTGGGGGAAGAAGTAGCCCATCAGCCCCACGGTGAGGCCGCCCGCCACAGGCTGAAACCAGGCCGTCCAGCGGGGCAAGCCGAGGAAGCGCTGACGCAGGGCGAGCAGGAGCTTCACGAACCAGACCGACCCCAGGCCGCCCACCACCCCGAGAACCGCGTACATCCCCAGCTCGAGGGGGCTGGTCAGGTGATATGGCGTCACGTGAAATAGCGGCTCGTCGCCCAGGAAGAGATGGAGCACCATCCACGAAGTCGCGGAGCTGAGCACCACCGTGCCCAGCATCGGCGCATGGAGGTCGCCCATGATCTCCTCGAGCGAGAACAGCACGGCGGCGATGGGAGTGTTGAAGGCGGCGGCCAGCGCGGCGGCACAGCCAACCGGCACCAGCGCCTTCACCTGCTCCTTGCTGAGTCCGACGCGGCGAGCGACCACCGAGGCCAGGCCGGCGCCGATCTGCACCGCCGGGCCCTCGCGTCCCAGCGCGATACCGCTCGCGAGCGACGCGGAGCAGCAGAAGAACTTGCCCACCACCGTCCGGAACGAGATGCGGCCGTCCCGGATGAACAGGGCCGCCTTGGTTTGCGGGATGCCGCTGCCGCGAGCGAAGGGGAAATAGCGGTAGAGCAGATAGCCGGTCAGAAGCGAGCCCAGCGTCGGCACCAGGATTCGACGCCACCCGGAACCGCCGGGGGGGTACATCCGGGCCCCGAGCCGACCGGTGAGCACGATGAAGGCGACCACGACCAGGCCCACCAGCGCGCCGATCACCAGGCTGAGCACCAGGGCGAGCTGGCTCTCCCGCTTCCGGATTTCGTTCCACCAGCCAAGCAGTCTTGCGGTCAGGGCAAAGCGAGGCACGGACTCTCTCTTGCTCAGCCCGGCCGGGGAAGCGCGGCCGCGAACTCCTGCATGCTCGCGAACCGTTCGGCCGCGGACCTGGCGAGCGCCCGGCTGATGGCTTGATCCACCGCGGGCGGCATTTCAGGCCGGAGCCGCTGCACCGAAGGGATCGGGGCGCGGAGTATCCGGAACGCCACCTCCTTGAGCGACGGTCCGGTGTACGGCGGGCCGCCCGTCAGCATCTCGTACAGGATGCACCCGAGACTGTAGATATCCGCCCGCTGGTCGAGGTCGCGGTCTTCCCGGAGCTGCTCCGGGCTCATGTAGTAGATGGTCCCGACGATGACGCCGGTCTCAGTGAGCTTCTGATAGTCCGCCGCGCCGATGGCCCGGGCCAGCCCGAAGTCGGCCACCAGCGCATGTCCTCCAGCGAGAAGGATGTTCTCGGGCTTCACGTCGCGGTGCAGCACCCCGCGGGCGTGGGCGTATCCCAGGGCGTCGGCAACGTCGCGGACGATCTGCAGCGCATCGTCGAGCACGAGTCGCTTTTCCCGGTCCAGCCGCTCGTGAAGCGACTCGCCTGCGACGTACGGCATGATGTAATAGAGGACGCCGCCGGCGTTGCCGGAGTCGGTGAGCGGGACGATGAAGGGGTGGGCCATCGAGCGGGCGACCGCGATCTCGCGAAGAAAACGCTCGGCGCCCAGCGCCGTGGCCAGCCGAGGATGCATGACCTTGATGGCCACAGGCTGTTGCTGCTGGAGATCGCGGGCGAGATACACGGTCGCCATGCCGCCGCGCGCGATCTCCCGCTCGAGCGCGTAGCGATCGCTCAAAGCTTCCGCCAGCCGCTCCCGCGCCGCAGTTGCCGATGCTGGCAGGTCGGGCAAGCGCATGGCTCTAGAGATAGGCCTGTCGAAGCATTTCGGCCGCCGATTGGTCCAGCCGGTCGGCCCAGCGAAGCTGGTCGAAGAGCTGGAGCAGATCATCCTCGCCCAGCCGCCGCCGTTTCACTTCGGGGATATCGTGCACCAGCCGCCCCCGGTGCATGATCAGTACTCGCTCGCCCAGCTGCACCGCCTGCCTCATCGAGTGGGTCACCATCAGCGTGGTGAGCCCACCCGCGGTGATGACGTCCTGGGTCAACCGGACGACCAGCTCCGCACTGCGCGGGTCGAGCGCCGCGGTGTGCTCGTCGAGCAGCAGCACCGTCGGGCGTACCACGGTTGCCATGAGCACCGTGAGCGCCTGGCGCTGCCCGCCCGACAGCAGCCCGATCGGTGTATCGAGACGATCCTCGAGGCCCATTCCCAGGCGAGCCACCTGCCCCTGCATTGCCCGCCGGCGATCGGGACCCAGCGCTCGGCGAAGCCGCCGCTGCCCGCCGCGCCGGCCTGCCAGCATCAGGTTCTCCGCGACGCTCAGGTCGGAGGCGGTTCCGGCGAACGGATTCTGGAAGACCCGGCCGATCAGGTGGGCTCGCCGCTGCTCCGGCCAGTGGGTCACGTCCCGTCCATTCAAGTAAACCCTGCCGGCTGCAAGCGCCAAGCTGCCACCGATCGCACCGAGAAGGCTGGACTTCCCTGACCCGTTGGTGCCCAGAACCACGGTGAAGCTGCCTCGGGTAAGCTCCAGGTCGACGGCATCGAGGGCCCGTACTTCGTTCGGCGTGCCCGGGTGAAACAGATGCGAGACGGCCTCCAGCCGCAGGGCGATCTCAGGCATGGCGCTGAGCCATCTCCGCCAAGCGGCGGCGAGCTCGGCTCACCATGTCCGGCAGCAGGAGCACGCCCAGGACCAGCAACGCGGTCACCAGCTTGAGCGCGTTCGGGTTGAGCCCGGCCCGCACCGCCCCCGCGACGACCAGCCGAAAGACCACCGCACCGGCGACCGCGCCGGCAATCCAGCGTCCGAGGGGGCGCTTGCCGAGCAGCGTCTCCCCGACCATGAGGGTCGCTACCCCCGTCACCATCGACCCGATGCCCATCTCGATGTTCGCGAATCCCTGGTACTGAGCGAACAGACTCCCCGCAAGCGCGATGAGGCCGTTGGAGAGACCGAGCCCGAGCACGACCATGCGATCTACCTCGATGCCGACAGCCTTGGCCATCTGCGGGTTGTTTCCGGCGGCTCGCATCGCCACCCCAAGCTCGGTCCCCATGAAGAGCGCCAGGCCGAAGGCCAGTACTCCGGCCAACAGACCCATCACAACCAGGCTGGCGAGGCTGCCCCCGCTCACGGCTGTGCCAAGCAGCGTGAGACTGGGCGGAAGGCCGAGCCGCTGTCCCACCCGTTCGGCCAGCGTCACCAGGCTCTCGGCCGACATGAGTGAAAGGTTGCCGCTCCCCATGATGAAAAGGTTTGCCGAGTACACTGCAGTGGTCGTGAGGACCCCCGCCAGCATGGCATTCACCCGAAACCGGGTGTGCAGCAGCCCCGTGAGCCCCCCGGCGACGACGCCTGCCATGACGGCGAGCGCAGTGGCCGCGACGGGAGGCAGCTCTCGGACGAGGAGTGCGGCCCCGACCGCCGCCCCCACCCCGAACGACCCGTCGGCAGTGAGATCGAGCGTGTGGTAGATGCGGTAGCTGATGAAGACGCCGAGAGCGAGCGGCGCGAGAACGAGACCGATCGTCGCCGCGCCGATGAGCAGGTTCACGACGTTGGCTCAGCCGACCTGGGTGATGGGTCCCACCCACGCGACACCGCGAACGAGTGCGCTCTCGCCCACGCCGGTATCACCCCGTTTGTCCCACAGGAGATGCAGGACGTCCCGCAGCTGGTGGTTCGCGAAGAGGCCCCTCAGCAAGGCAGCGAGCTCCACTGTGCGCTGCGGCAATGGATGGTAGGAGAACACCGCGGCATGAAAATGACCGTAGAGCTCATCGGTCCCCCCGAGCGCCCGGAGATGGGCAGCGATGGGCCCCTTCGGCGTCCGTGCCACGACCCCGACAATGAGAGTCGTCGTCATCGGATAGGTACGCTCCGGCGCGAACAGGAGCCACTCGCGCACGGCGGGTACCTCGAACCGGAGCGGCGCAGCGCCGCACCCTGGTGACCGCCGGAGCCTCGCTCCACAGAGCCCGGCCGTCTCGCCGGCGATCACCAGTCCTGCGATGCTCGCGCCGGCGGCATCGAGGCCGACGGTCGCCAGCTCGGAAAGTGGGACCGACTCCGCCACCGGCTGCGTGCCAAACCGTATCAGCTGGGAGAATCCACCTTCGCAAGTCACACCCGAGGCGAGCACCGCCCGGGGGGCAACCGGCCCCCCACCCACGAGGTAGTCCGCCATCCGGGCACCATCGCTGGGGAAGTACGCGACGCACCCCGCCACCGCAACCAGCTCCCCGAGCCGTTCGTGGCACTCGTCATAGCTCCCGCCGATCGCGCCGAGGCCGAGGCCGAAGGCGCTGTCCGGCAGGTGGACGACGGTGCAATCGCCGGGGCCAAAGGTAGACCGTGTGAGCCGGTCGGGGTCGCCATGCAGGTGACAAGTCAACGCCCCCGGTGGAACGCAGGACGACAGTTCGTACTGGCCGCTCCGGGCGAAGTCGGCGCTGGCGTGCCAGGACGACCGTCGGAGATCAATTGCCCCCGAGCCGCGAGCGTCGGTCGCGTCGAAGCGCGCGTCCCATCCGGCGATGGCGAAGACCTCGCGCACCGCGGGAGGCAGAGAGGTGAGCTGCACGTCGCCACGGAGGAGGGCCAGCTCCTGGCGCCAGCGTGCCAGGACCGTGGTGGCCGCCGAGCTGACGTAGGTCACCCCAGAAAAGTCGATGCTCAAGGATCGGACCCCGTGCTGAAGCAGGTCCTCGAGGGTGTGCGATAGGTGCTCGGCCCACTCGCGGTCCAGACGCCCTGCCAGCCGCACCACCGTGCTGCCGCCCGCCTGGGCCGTGTCAATCTTCATTTCGGTTTCGCGGTGTCGCCCACGACGGTGTCGGCCTCCTTGAGTACCTGGGGAGACAGCTTGACGCCGACCTTGCCCGCACCGGCCGGGTTCACCGCCACCTTGGCCTTCTCCACCCGGTAGAAGGGGATCGAACCAGGACTTTCACCCCGCAGCACCCGCGCGATCATCTTCCCGGCCTCTACGCCACCCTCGTTGAACTCGGGGAACAGTGAGGCCACCGCCCCCTTGAGGACCTCGAAAGGAGACGGGGAGAAAACCGGGATTCGGCACTCGTTTGCGACCTTGATGAGGCTCGCGAAGCCGGCGTGCGCGACGTTGCCGAAGAGCTCGATCGCGTCGACCCTCTGAGTGCACAGCGAACGGGTGGCCTCGCCCACCCCATTGAGATCATTCACCGGGCTGGCAACGACCTGGAGGCCGGCCTGCCGCGCCGCCTTCGTCAACCGATCCTTGAAGCTGACCGACAGCGCTTCCTGGGGGCTGAACAGAATTCCGAGGCGGCGAGCCTTGGGCACGATCCGCCGGATGAGGTCCACCCGCCTGGTCTGCTCCGGATCGCCGAACCCGGGCGAATAGACCCCGGTGATATTGGGCAGGTGGTTGGAGTCGCTCTTGCCGGCGCCGGCCGCGAACGGGTCGGCCAGCAGGTGGAAGACTATCGGCACCGATTTGACCCGCTGCACCGCCGCCTGCAGCGTCGCATCCTGCAGGGCGACGATGACCTTGGCCTTGGCGTCGACGGCTGCATCCAGGAGGCTCGGCAGGGTTGCCAGATCACCTTGCGCGCTCGAGAGCTTGAGCTCGTAATCCCTTCCCTGCTCCAGGTCGGACTCGCGCAACCCCAGCTTGATCGCGTCCTCACTCCACTCGCTGCCCATCCAATCGGCGGCGCGAACCATGGCGATCAGGGGCTTGGCACCGGCATCGGTGGCGCTGGCGCCAGCCGTAGCCTGGTCTGGGGCCCTGCCCTCTGGCTTGCCGCTGCAGCCAGCGCCGAACGCGAGGCAGGCCGCGAGGCCGACGAGCCGCATGCCATTCATGTTTGAGCCTCCGGTCAATGATCCGCGGACGGCCGGTGCGGCCGTCCCACCGCGAGCCGCTCTTCGCTGCGGGCCTTTACATAGGCGTACAGCTGGGCGCCACCCGTCGCTGATGGCGGAGGTCGCGCGCGAGATACACGGTTGCCATCCCGCCACGCCCGAGCCCACGTTCGACCGAGTACCGATCCCTCAGGGCTGCGGCCAGCACCTCATGCACCGCAGGATCCACGTGGGGTGGGGTCAACCGAGCCCCAGCTTCTCCACCAACGCGCCGTAGCGCCGGTCCGAGCGCAGCGGCTCGGCCCAGGGGGCGACTTTCAGGAACAGGAGGCCTGGCTCCCGAAGCTGGTAGGCCCGCTCCAGCTGCTCGAACGCCCGATCCTTCGCGTCCAGCGCCGTGAACAGGATCGCCGACAGCAACGCCAACCGGTTGTCGCCCGCTAGCTTTGGCTCCAGCTCCCAGAGGATCCCGCTGGCTTCCTCTCGATTCCCCGAGGCGGCGTAGGCGTAGGCCAGCACGAGCTTCTTCACGGTGCGGAGTCCGGGACGCTCGGCCTCCCTCCGGATGTCGGTGATCGCCTCGAAGAATGCCCCCTTCGCGACATACACCCACCAGAGGACCAGACGAGCGCCCAGGAACTCGGGGTTCATCGCCAGGGCCTTCTGCAGCTCCTCGACGGCGTCGTCGTAGCGCCCCGCGAAGTAGAGCACCCACCCCACGGCCCGGTTCACCGGAACCGAGAGGGGATCGAGCTGTTGAGCCCGCTTGATCTCCGCGATCGCTTCGTCGTGCCGGCCGAGCGTCGTCAGATACTCGGCGTACCACTCGTGGGCCATGACGTAGCTCGACTTGAGCTCGAGCGCGCGCTTGAACTCCCGCTCCGCCCCTGACCAGTCCAGATCACCCAGCCACCGGGCGTAGGCGAGCGACGTATGGGCCTCGGCGAGGGAGTCGTCCATCTCCAGCGCCTTCAAGGCCATGACCTTCGCCTGCGCCAGATACTCCACCGGCGGCTTGGAGCTGAACCCGATGCTGAGCAGCTCGTAGGCGTCGGCCAGGCCGGCGTACGCGACCGCGTAGCCGGGATCCTTGGCGACGGCCTGCTGGTAAAACTCGATCCCCTTCTGCACGTCGGCTTCCGACCACTTGTTCGCGTTGAACCGGCCCAGCAGATACAGGTTGTACGCGTCGGCGTCGCCGGTCGCCTTCTTTTCGACCCGCTCCTTCTCCTCTGGGGACAGAGCCACGGATAGCGCGCCGGTGATCTGCTGCGCCACCTCGCTCTGGACTTCGAAGATGTCGTCCAGCTTCCGGTCGAAGGTGTCGCCCCACAAGTGCTTCTCGGTCTGGGGATCGACCAGGTGCGCGACGATCCGCACGCGCTGCCCGGCCTTACGGACGCTGCCTTCGAGAATCGCCCCCACCCCGAGCTCCTGCGCGATCGCGGTGATCTTTTTGGGCGATTTCTTGTACTGCATGGAGGACGTCCGGGAGATGACCTTGAGCGCGCTGATCTTCGACAGTTGGGCGATGATGTCGTCGGTGATCCCGTCGCTGAAGTATTCGTTCTCCGGGTCGGTGCTCATGTTCTCGAACGGCAGGACGGCGACCGATTTCGCCGCGGAGAGTTCCCGGACCATGGCCTGCGCCGCCCCCACCGCAACGGCAACGGTCGCGGGAGTGCTCAGGGCTTCGGCAAACTGGGCGGCGGTCGAGAACCGGTCGGCCGGCAGGGTCGCCATCGCCTTCCTTACCGCGGCGTCGACGGCTTCGGGAACCAGGTCGCGGAATGCACGCGGTGAGGGAACCGGCATGCTCAACCGGTTCGCGATCACGGCCGTGACGGTCGATCCCCGAAACGGCTGCTGTCCCACCAACATCTCGAAGAGCACGCAACCCAGGCTGTAGATGTCGCTGCGGCCGTCGAGGTGCTCGCTGCCGTCCACCTGTTCCGGGCTCATGTAGGCGGCGGTGCCGATCATCTGCCCGGTCGTGGTATGGGCCTCGCCGATGGCCCGCGCGATGCCGAAATCCGCCACCAGCGCATGCCCCGCGTCGAGCAGGATGTTTGCCGGCTTGATGTCCCGATGCACCACCTTGGCGTTGTGGGCGTAGCTCAGGGCATCCGCCACTTCGCGGGCGATCTGGAGCGCTTCGGCGATAGGGAGCTGGCGTTCGCGGGCGAGGCGCTGGCGGAGGCTTTCGCCCTCGATGTAGGGCATGACGTAGTAGACCAGCTCACCGGCCTGATCGGAATCGTAGAGCGGCAGGATGTGGGGGTGGTGCAGGCGGGCCGCGATCTGAATCTCGCGGAGAAACCGGGTTGCTCCGATTTCGGCAGCCAAGTCGGGTCGGAGCACCTTTACGGCGACCTGGCGCTCGTACTTGAGGTCGTGGGCCAGGAAGACCTTGGCCATCCCGCCCTGCCCCAGCTCCCGCTCGATCTTGTAGCGGGCAGCGAGCGCTACGCCGAGGCGTTCCAATAGCTCCACCACGATTGCCCACCTCCACCAGCCGCCGCGGGCCTGCCCTGGTTCGGGCTATCGATCGGCGTTTCCGCGCCGCTCTTCAGAGGCGACGCACGCACCGACGGTCAGTGTTTTGCCCGGGGTTTGTCGTCAATATAGGCATAAACCCGGGCGTCGCCAGATCAATAGGGGCACGGTGGGCAGCTGGACAAAACGGCGCGCCGATGTGACCGTAGAGTCCACCATGACATCTCGATCAGAGCTGCTGCCCCGCCGGGTGTCATACTACCTGGCGATATGGACCGTTCTTGCGGTCGCGTTTGCCGGGCAGTCGCTCCTGTATGCGGTGCAGGCCGACCGCCCGTTCCATGCTGGCACCGCTCTATTGAGCAGCATGCTCTACTGGTACCTCTGGGGCGCCCTTGGCCTGGTGGTGTTGCGGCTTGCGGCCCGCTTCCCCATCGGGGGCAAGCGAAGCCGGTGGCACGCCGCGGTCCATGCCGTGGCCGGGGTCATCGTGGCGGGTTGCCACGTGGTGCTGCGCGCCGTAGCCGAGCGCGCAGTCAACGGGAACAGCGCCGACAGCGTGCGCACGTTTTTCGTCGAGCAGTTCCATCTCGACCTGCTCGTGTATTGGGGCATCGTCGGTGCGAGTCATGCCATCACGTTTCACCGGCAAGCCGTCACCCGAGCGGCGGACGCGGGAGCGCTTGCGTCGCGAGCCGCCAATCTCGAAGCGATGGTCGCGACCGCTCAGCTCAACGCGCTCCGGGCACAGCTCGAGCCCCACTTCCTCTTCAACACGCTCCAAGCCGTGTCGACCCTGATGCGCAGCGACGTGGGGCTCGCCGACCGGACACTCGGGCAGCTGAGCACACTGCTGCGCCGCATCGTCGACTCCGCCGACGTCCAGGAGGTGCCCCTTTCCGACGAGCTGGAGCTCGCAGCCGAATACCTCGCGATCCAATCCACCCGGTTTCAGACCCACTTGACCGTGGAGACGCGGGTAGAGCCGGGGATCGGTAAGGCACTGGTCCCGATCCTCGTGATGCAACCGTTGATCGAGAACGCGTGTTTGCACGGCATCAGCCGCCGCCCCACCGGCGGGCGGGTCATTCTCTGCGCCGAGCGAGTGCCTGACGGAGCGGCCGATGCGCGGTCGTGTGATCCTCGCGGCGCCCTGAGGTTGAGCGTGGCCAACGATGGCCCCGAGCCGCAGATGTCGCCGGCATCTCCAGTCGCCGGCCCCACGACGCGCGAGGGCGTCGGCCTCTCGAACACGCGGAGGCGGCTCGAGGCGCTGTACGGCGAGAACCAGACGATCGCCCTGAGGCCCCGGCCAGGCGGTGGGGTGGAGACGATCGTCGAGATTCCGCTCCGCTGGTCCGGGGCCGGCCCGCCCAAGCCGTCCCGGCCCTTGGAGGCGGCAGGTGGATGAGCCGGGGCCCGTGCGGGCCTTGATCGTGGACGACGAGCCACTCGCGCGGACTCGCGTTCGCCAGCTGTTGGATGCGGCCGCCGGGCAATTCGTCATCGTTGGGGAGGCAGCTGATGGCCAGAGCGCCGTGGCGTCGGCGCTGCAGGAGCAGCCGGATGTCATCTTCCTCGACATCCAGCTGCCGGACCTCAACGGATTCGAAGTGCTCGACGCGCTCGAGTCCGCCGAGGCGTACGAGCCGCCCCGCGCAGTGGTGTTCGTCACCGGATACGACCGCTACGCGATTCGCGCGTTCGAGGCAAACGCGGCCGACTATCTGCTCAAGCCAATCGAGGAAGCGCGCTTCCACGCTACGGTCGAAAGATTACGGAATCGCCTGCGGCCGGCGGGGGCCACGCCGCCATCGCTGGCGTCCCACCTGCCTACCCTGTCGGCGCTCACGGCGCAGCTCCCGCCCGAGCGCCGCTATCTGACCCGCGTCGTCGTCCCGGATCGGGGCCGGGTCTTCCTGGTCCCCGTGGCGGACGTGGAGTGCCTGATCGCCGCAGACAACTATGTCAGGGTCGGTACCGCGAGCCGGGTCTACCTCCTCCGCTCTCGGCTGAGCGAGCTCGCGGAACGCCTCGATCCCGCCGACTTTGTGCGGGTGCACCGTTCTCATATCGTGAGCATTCGTCACGTCCGGGAGCTGAGCGCGCGCCCGTATGGCGAGTACGACATCCGCCTGGCGTCGGGACGACAGGTGCGTGCTAGTCGAGCTCACCGGGACACTGTCCGGTCCATGCTGGAGCGTCTGGCGATCTCGCCAACAGGGTGAGCGGGCCAGGCGCAGCTCGCCCCGCGGCGCCAGCGATTGGCCACATCGTCATGGCGCCGCTCTGGTGCCGGTCGCCGCCCGCGTGCACCATATGCCGCATGCGTCCACCAGCCGCAATTCTCGGCCTCCTGTCTTCGCTGATCCTTCTCGGCAGTCAGTCGCGCACGGAGCCTCGGATCGATGCCGGAAGCCTTGCGGAGCTGGTCGATTCGGTGATGGATGCGGGGATGGCGGACGAGAGAATCCCCGGCGCCGCGGTCCTGATCATGGACCACGGGCGGGTGATCCTCGACCGCGGCTACGGTCTGGCCGACGTCGCGACGCACCGCGCCGTGAACCCGCACGCCACACTCTGGCCGTTCGCCTCGATCACAAAGGTGTTCACAGCGACGGCGTTGATGCAGCTGGTCGAACGCGGTCGGATCGGGCTCGACACCGACGTCAATCAGTACCTGAAGACGGCTCGGGTGCCGACCCACCCGAGGCCTCCCGTCACGGCGAGACACCTGCTCACGCACACGGACGCCTTGGACGAGCTGCCCGGCCGCCAGGCGGTATCGCGCGCGGCCGTCCAGCCGCTCGCGCAGTTCCTCCGGACCCGGCTCGTACTGGTGGGGCCGCCCGGGCAGGTGACCAGATACGGGACCTACGGGATGGCGCTCGCCGGCGTCCTCATCGAGGAGGTGAGCGGCGTTCCCTACGCGGATTACTTGCGGCGGGAGCTCTTTTCGCCTTTGGGCATGCGGCGCACCACGCTAGACCTGCCCCCCCACGATCAGGGTGCCCTTGCCACCCCGTATGAGCGCACCAAGGAAGGCGTTCGTGTGGCGCGTTACGAGTGGTACCATACCACGCCCACCTCATCACTCGTGAGCACGGTCGATGACATGGCGCGGTTCATGGCCCTGCATCTGGGCGCAGCGCAGCCGGTGGCCGGGCGGGCCGTGCTGACGAGCGCCACCATAAAAGACATGGCCGCCCAGCACGCCTCGGTACATCCCGCCGTGCCGGGGTGGGGCTACGGGTGGCAGCAGAACGACGCCAACGGACGACACATCATCGAGCACGGGGGTGATATTGGCGGCTTTGCCTCACTGATGACACTGATGCCAGACGAACAGTTCGGTATCATCGTCGTACATCACCTCGAAGGCAGCAGCCTTCGATTCGCGCTGAAGACGGCAATTCTGAACCGCCTCTACCCGGATCGGCGGCCCCGGCTGCAAGCCCGACCGACGCCGCATGATCTCGCCGCGTACACCGGGACATATCTCGCGAACAACTACTGCCGGAGCTGTCCGGACGGCGCGGAGAACGCGCAGCGGTTTACTGTCACGGCGGATTCCGACGGGTGGCTCCGCCTCTGGGATGACCGGTGGGGCGAGATCGGTCCGCTCCTCTTTGCGAGCAAGGACGGCCGACGCAAGATTGGCTTCATGCGGGACAGCACCGG
>JBIOTT010000022.1:0-3121 GCA_044866195.1 Gemmatimonadales bacterium | reverse complement strand
CTGGGCTGCGAGCGGCAACGTGGTCAGGAAGCAAGCCAAGGCGAGACAGCCTCCGCGCGCGACCAGGCCGTCCGCCAGTCCGCCCGTCCGCCCGTCCGCCCTCACAGAGCCACGTCGCGCCCGTCCTGCGCGGAGCGGTAAACGGCGTCGAGCACCCGGTGCAGGGTAACCTGCTCGTCCAGCGAACCGACCTTGGCCTCGCCCGCGATCGCGGCCTGAAAATGGGCCCACTGCGCCCGGAAGGAGGCATTGAACGGATTCTCCCGGCTGACCGAGCCGGTGGGCGAGACGTCGGTGGGGACCCCATGAAACTCCTTCCAGACCTTGAGCGGGTTTACCGCGGCCATGCCCTTCCCGCAGCGCAGGCCCACGCCGAAGCGCTCCCCTTCCCCGATGTGCCGCCAGGTCACGTCGAGGAAGACCGAAATGCCCTCTTCGCATACCACGAACGCGCTGCCCGACTGCTCCACGCCCCGGTCCCGGCCTGGCCGGTCCAGTGTCGCGCTCACCCGCTCGGGCTTGGGCCACCCGGCGAGCCACAATCCGAGATCGAGAATGGTGAGGCCGAGATCGATCATCGCGCCCCCACCCGCCTGATCGCGCCGCTGCCGCCAGCCGAGCTGCGCCCGGGCCGGCCGATGGACGTGCCAGCTGCCGCGGACGCTCTCGATGGTCCCGAGCTCACCGCTCTGGACGAATCCGCGGACGATTTGCACGTCGGGGCGATACCGATGGTTCATGCCCACCATCACGATCCGGTCGCGCTTCTCGACCGCGCGCACGATCCGCTGCGCGCTCGCGGCCGAAATGGTGAGCGGCTTCTCCACCAGCACGTGCAGGTTGGCCGAAAGTGCAGCCGCGATGTGGGCTTCGTGCAGGTGAGTCGGCGAGGAGACGATGACGGCATCGAGCGCCTCGTAGCGCAGCAGCTCCTCGATGTCGTCGAACGCGTCCTTGATGCCGAACCGATCGGCCAGCGCGCGAGCCTTGGGCAGGTCGTTATCGCAGAGGGCCCGGAGCTCGATGCCCTTCATCTTCTTGAGGACGGGAAGGTGCGCAACCTGGACCACGGCACCCGCCCCCACGATGCCGACCCTGAGCGGTTCGCTCATCGCTTTGGCTCCCACCCGTTCCCTCCCTGGTACCTAGTAGAGGCGCTCGAGCTCGGTCCCGGGATAATACGCCGCCAGGATCTGCCGATAGTCCTGCCCCCTCCGCGCCCGCCCCACGGCGCCCCACTGGCAGAATCCCACGCCGTGGCCGTTGCCCCCGCCATCGGCAACCAGGTGGGTGATCCGGGTTCCTGCCCGCGTGGCAGTCAGGCTGAACGCGTTGCTGCGGAGGATGTCACCCGCCGTCGTCCGGAGCACCTGGCGAACCCGCGGCCCCTCCACCTGAATGTCGCCGTCATCCAGCGTGATGGTGAGCTGACCCACCCGGCCGGAGGGCGTACGCATGGCGATCCGGACGTCGCGCACCGCACCGACCCTGCCTGCCGGGACGGCGAGCACCTGGGGCAGCGACCGACGCAACACGGCGCGAAGCGCGTCACCGGTCCACTCCTCCCGCCAGCGGAAGCGGGGCGAGATGCTGCAGTAGGCCGTGCCGCTCGGATCCAGGTCCGGAATCGAGCGAAGATACGGGCGATCGGCACCGCGGAACACCTCGACCCCGTCTGCGGTACGTCCTCCGCAGGTGGAGAAGAAGAAGGCATCGATCGGCTGGCCCCCCCAGGCGACGATCTCGCCCCGAGTCTCCCCGACGGCGTCCCGCGCCTCGGCGGTCTCCGCTCCAATACCGCCGTACACCTGATCCGCCACCGTCGGCTGCAGGTCGAAGCCGTCGGCCCGCCAGCGGCCGAGATTCCGCACGGCATAAGTGCGGGAAACGATCGCCTGCGCCCGGAGCGCCTCGCGGTCGCCGGGTTCTCGGCGACCCATCTCGCCCGAGACCACCCCGACCAGATAGGCCTCGAGCCCGAGTTGGTTGACGACGGTCAGGCCGGTGCGATCGCGCAGCAGCGCCAGCGTGCCGCGGTAGGCACGACCGTTGACCCGCACCACCGCAGCCGAGTCGGCCGGCGCCAACCGCGCCTCGGGCACCGTATTCACCGCCACGCCCGCCGCGCTGGTGAGCGCGATACCGCGGCCGACCGGGGTAGCGCGCCAGACCTCGCCCGCCGGGATGTTCAGCACCCGCCGCCCGTCGGGCTCGGTGAGCGCGAGCGCGGCGTCCCCGCCAAGTGCGACGGACGCGGCGCCCACCAGAAGACCGACTTGAACGTTGAGCTCGCCGGGCACCGGGCCGGGCGACACCGCCGGAGCCGGAGGATTGGCGCAGCCAAAAGCCACTGCGCCGGCCGCGGCCCAGGCGATCCGTCTGCGCTCAGCCGCGGTAATTGCCAAACTTGAGCTCGATGCCGAAGTCCTGCGCTCGGAGCAGCGCGATGATGGCCTGAAGCTCGTCCTTGGACGGGCTCGACACCCGGATCTCCTCACCCTGGATACTGGCGCTGGCCTTGCGAAATCCGTCCTTGATCGTCTTCACGATTCTCTTGGCGGTGTCGGCGGGAATCCCCTGCGTGAGAGACACCGTGAGCCGGACCGAGCCGCCACTTGCCTCGACCGGCTCACCGAACTTGAGATTTTTCACTGGCACGCCGCGCTTGACCAGCCGCCCCCGCAGCACGTCGACCACGGCGTCCATCCGGAAGGAGTCGTCGGCCGCGAGCCGGATCTCCGCGTTGGCGCGGTCGAACTCGATGCTGCAGTGGGTGCCCTTGAAGTCGTAGCGCTGGCCGATCTCCTTGAGCGCCTGATTCACGGCGTTGTCCACTTCCTGGAGGTCGGCGCCGGTGGAGATGTCGAAGGAGACGTTGGTGGCCATGTCGGGGGCAGGTAGTGTCGAGGCGGAGATTAGCCGCCTGGCCTGCCCGCATCAAGCGCGCTCGACCGGTCTTGACGTCGCGGATCGGCCCCGATACACTCAGCCTCACGGCGGTGGATTTAGGGCCACTTGCTCCCGCCGGGGCGCGCAGCCCGATCAGCGCAGCCCGAACCAAAGAGCTAAAGCGCCGGACCTCTTTCCTCCGCGCTCGATGGCCGGGGGATTTTTTTTGCCC
>JBIOTT010000021.1:0-10331 GCA_044866195.1 Gemmatimonadales bacterium | reverse complement strand
GAGATCGAGCGGTCCCTGCCGCCCCGAAACGCCCAGCGCCACCCGGTAGGTGTGCTCCACGCTGCCGATCAGGAACATCGGCGTGATCTGATTCCCGTTGGCGTCGGGCAGGGGGTAGGGATCGTTGATCTTGCCCTCGCCCTGCCGCTGGAAGGTGAGCTCCGGGGTCAGCAGCCAGCTCCGAAGCGCCGGAATCGTCACCGATGCGGAGAGCTGGTCGTCATCGGAGAAGTTCCGGCCGATGCCCACGCCCTGGTCGGTGAAGTTCTCCTGCGGGTTGGCCGTCCGCAGCGCCAGGCTCGACACCTGGGTGTACCACGCCCGCCATCCGAGACGCGGCCCGAGGGGCCCGTATCCGGCCAGCGTGAAGGCCCAGCGATCCTGCTTCTGGTTTCGCTTGTTGAACCACCAGTCGTCCACTGCGGCCTGAAGCTGGAGCGTCACCTTGCGGCCGGCTCGCCAGCTCGCGTCGATGCCAATGATGGTGTTGCTGCCGGTATCGGCAATGCCGAAGTCGTTAGCCAGCACGGTGGGGGAGAGCGGGTTGGCGAACGGGGTCTCCAAGGTGCGGCCGACGCCCTGGATCAGCACGCCTTCCCACACGGCCATTCGCAGCCGGCGGGTGAGCTGGGCCTCGAGCCGGTGCACGAAGTAATAGCGGTTGACCGACTGGCGCAGACTGTCGAGTTGCGGCCTTAGATCGGACGCGAGCGCCCGGAGCCGCAGCGTCCTGGTGCCGAGCTCGAGCTCGAGCCCCTGCCGCTCGAACGCCACATCGCTGAGCGGGATTCCCGGCAGTCCCACCGGCCCCCAGTTATGAAGTAGCTGTCCGTAGGTCAGAGCACCATACCGGAATTGCGCGCTCAGGTACCCTTCGATCAGGCGACCGGTGACGTTCTCCTGGGCCCGGTTGGGCCAGTCCGGATTACCAATGAGACTCGGCTCGACCGAGGCCCGCGCCGCGCCGACTATCGGCCCGAACGCGGCCCGGAGCGCAAAATCCAGATACCAGTTCTCGGTCCCGGGGCCGCCCAGGTGGAGTGGATCCCGGCGCTTCTGGGTATAGGCCTCGCCCCCGCCGCGCACCTCGCCGCGCCACCACGCCGACTCCGAGCCCACGTCGGCGGCGAGGCTCTCCCGTAGGGCATGGACCACGCGGCCCGAGGCACTTTCCGGTGCGGTGTCTGCGGCGGTGAGCACCCGAAGCGCGTCGGCGAACCGGAACGGCCGGATCATCGGCGAAGGGTCGTCGACGTCGCCGCGAGCAATCAGGTGCTCGAGCAGCGGGAGCCGAGAGTCGTCAACCGGTAAGTAGGGAGAGGCCTGCGCGAGCGCAGACCCGAGGCCGGCCAGCAAGAGCAGCGTGGCGCCCACGAGCCCGCGCATGGTCGATGGCATGGGCGCGAAAGCTAACCGTGGCTTGGGGATGGTGCATCGGGGACAGGGCCGGTCGGAGCGCTATATTGCGCGCTACTGCACAGTCATGCGGTGATTCGATGGCGACCCGTGGTTCGACCCGAGGTAGCGTGATGGCGAAACAGGACAACCTCGATCCGCAAACCCGGGATCTGGTTCGGTTCGCGGCCGCAATCGCACAGGGCTACGAGCCCGAGTTGCGCGAACGGGTCGGCCCGCTTCGCAGCTCGCAGGTGCCGGTGCCGTGGGTGGAGGAGCTGATCCTGCAGTCGGTCCTGATGTGCGGCTATCCCCGCGCACTGGTGGCGTTCATGGTCTGGCGCAAGTTCAGCGGAGTTCCCGCGCCACCGGACGACGCCGAGGGCCGCTACGAGCACCTTGCAGCCTGGACTGCCCGGGGAGAAGAGACCTGCGCCCTCATTTACGGCGACAACTATCTCAAGCTGCGGGACAGCGTTCGGGTCCTGCATCCCGCGCTCGACGCCTGGATGATCACCGAGGGCTACGGGCGCACCCTGGCCCGACCCGGCCTCGATCTCACCCGCCGCGAGCTTTGCACGGTCGCCCAGACCGCCGTGCTGGAGACGCCACGTCAGCTTCATTCCCACCTCCGAGGTGCGCTCAACGCCGGCGCCACCTTTGGCCAGATCGAAGGGGTCCTCTCGGTGGTAAACCCGCTGCTCTCGTTCGACCAGTGGAAAAAGATCAAGGAGCTCTGGCGCACGGTGCGGGAGGGGTGGAGCCCGGGCCAGTGAGCTTCGTCGATCGGGCCATCGTCCGAGTAGTGGCCGGCACGGGCGGCTCCGGCGCCTCATCATTCGCGCGGTTCAAACACAAGCCCAAGGGCGGTCCGGACGGCGGCGATGGCGGCCGCGGCGCCAGCATCTACGTCCGAGCCGACGCTAATCTGGCCACCCTCCTGGACTACCGCTATCGCACCATCTGGCGGGCCGAGCGGGGCGAGCACGGCAAGGGCAAGACCCAAACCGGCCGCTCGGGCGAAGATGTGTATCTCCCGGTTCCGCCCGGCACCGAGATCCGGGATGCCGTGAGTGGGGCATCGCTGGGCGAGCTGCTGCGGCCCGGCGACACTGTGCTCGTCGCGCGGGGTGGGCGGGGTGGCCGCGGCAACGCCCGGTTCGCCACGCCCACCCACCAAGCGCCACGGGAATGGGAGCCGGGACAAGAAGGCGAAGAGCGCGAGATCGAGCTGGTCCTCAAGCTCATCGCCGACGTGGGGCTGGTGGGCGAGCCCAACGCGGGCAAGAGCACGTTGCTGTCCGTCGTGTCGGCCGCTCGCCCCAAGATCGCGGACTATCCGTTCACCACGCTCGAGCCCAACCTGGGCGTGGTGGCGCTCTCGGGTCATCGGTCGCTCGTGGTGGCTGACATTCCGGGCATCGTGGAGGGAGCCCACGCGGGCAAAGGCTTGGGGCTCCGGTTCCTGCAGCACGTAGAACGCACCCGGGTGCTGGCCCTGCTGGTCCCGCTCGATGCCTCCGATCCCCAGGCGGTGTACGAGCGCCTGCGGAGCGAGATCCGGCGCTACAGCGAACCGCTGCACCAGAAGCCTCACCTGGTGGTCCTGACCAAGCGCGACCTGCTGCCCCCTGCAGCGCAGCTGCCGGCGCTGCACACCGCGCCGGGTGCCGATGTTCTCGCCATCTCCAGCATCTCAGGGGCGGGCCTCGACGAGCTCACCGAACGGCTCTGGAAATTCGTCGAGGCGGCCAGAGCGGAAGAGACGCGCAAGGAGGACGCGTGGATCAGGAGCGAGTCGCCTACGTCGCTCTGGCCCTGACGCCGGGCGTCGGGGCCGCTCGGCTCGAGACGCTCGTCGCCGCCTGCGGGAGCGCACACGGCGCCCTCTCGGCGCCGTTCGAGTTTTTGCGCGCCCTGCCGGGAATGTCGCCCGCCGCGGCAACCGCTGTTCGCGGGCGGAGTCCGTCCGATGGCGAGCGCGTTCTAGCCGAGGTCGAGCGGCTCGACGGCGAGGTGGTCCTGCCGGCCGACGACCGGTTTCCGCCCGCGCTTCGCGACCTTCCCGAGCGGCCGCCCCTCCTCTTCGCCGCGGGCGACCTTTCCCTGGCGGCTCAGCCCACCGTGGCGATCGTCGGGAGCCGCAACCACTCAGTGTACGGTGCTGCGGCCTGTCGTCTGGTGGCCACGGCCGTTGCCCGAGCCGGGGGCGTGGTGGTGAGCGGCATGGCCCGCGGACTGGATGCCGTTGCCCATCGGGCGGCGCTCGATGCCGGAGGCGGCACCATCGGCGTGCTGGGCAACGGCCTCGGCGTCGTATACCCCGCTGCCAATCGCGCTCTCTACCAAGCCATGGCGGGGCGCGGTCTGCTCCTGACCGAGTTTCCCCCGGGGGAGCGTCCCAGTGCCGGAAGCTTCCCCCGCCGTAACCGCCTCATCAGTGGTTTGGCGCGCGCAACGGTGGTCGTCGAGGCAGCGCTCGGATCGGGAGCGCTGATCACGGCCGGATGCGCACTGGAGCAGGGAAGAGAGGTGCTTGCGGTGCCGGGACCGATCACCAGCCGCACGTCCGCCGGCAGCAACCGCCTGATCCGGGATGGCGCCACGCCGCTGCTCGAACCGGCCGACCTGTTCCAGCATTATCCCGAGCTGGGCCATTATCCGCTGCTCGGCGACCCTGGCTGGGTGGACTGGGGTGCGGTCTCGAGCCCAGCTGCTGCCCGGCTCGGATCCGAGGCGCTCGCGTTGGCCGATGCAATCGGCTTCGACCCGGTCCACGTCGACGCGCTCGCCGACCGGCTCGGCCGTTCCGCGGCCGAGCTGTTGAGCGCCCTGTGCGCGCTGGAGCTGGCGGGCGTCGTGGAGCAGCAAGCGGGCGGCCTGTTCCGCCGGGTGTAGCGGGGAGGGCGGAAGCGGGCGGGAGGCGGGCAGGTAGGCAGGTGGGCGATATTTCGACGTGCACCTCTACTTCCACGTCCCCTTCTGCGCCCGTCGCTGCAGCTATTGCGATTTCGCCATCGCCGTGCGGCGGGAGATCCCGTCGGCGGCGTATACGGAGGTCGTGCTCCGGGAGTGGGCCGCCTGGCTCGACCAGCCGGTGTGGGATGTCGCGCCGCTGGTGGAGACCGTCTACTTCGGCGGCGGCACGCCTTCGCTGCTGTCACCCGCGGCAATCGGGCTATTGCTCGATCGGATCCGGGCCGACCGCGTCGTAGCCCGCGGCGCCGAGATCACCCTCGAGGCCAACCCCGACGACGTAACCCGCGAGGTGGTGGAATCGTGGCTTCGGGCGGGCGTCAACCGCCTCTCTCTCGGCGCGCAATCCTTCTCTCCCGACGCGCTCCGCTGGATGCACCGGACCCACGATGCGAAGGCGATCTCCCGCGCGGTCGGGGTCGCTCGGGCCGGCGGCTTCGGCAACTTGTCGCTCGATCTCATCTTCGCTTTGCCGGACTCGGTCGAACGCAGCTGGGAGGATGACCTCGACCAGGCGCTCGCGCTCGAGCCCGAGCATGTGTCGCTCTATGGGCTCACAACCGAGCCGGGGACCCCCCTTGCCCGCTGGACCGCCAGAGGGCAGGTGGCGCCCACTGACGAGGGCCGTTACGCCCTGGAGTACCTCCTGGCGCACCAGCGGCTCGAGGCCGCTGGCTTCGAGCACTACGAGGTGTCCAACGCCGCCCGAGCGGGCTACCGGGCGCGGCACAACTCCAGCTATTGGGCGCGGGCGCCATATATCGGGCTCGGTCCTTCCGCCCACAGCGGGTTTGGCGACCGGAGGCAGTGGAACCTGCGGGACTGGACGGCCTACGAGCGCGCCGTTCGGGACGGAGCCGGCTGGGTCGAGGGCGGCGAGGCGCTCGAGCCCGGCGCCGTGCGGCTGGAACGGGTCTATCTCGGCCTCCGGACCGCCGAAGGCGTGCCGCGGAGCTGGATCCCGGATTCGCAGCAGGCGGACTGGGTCAGCCGGGGGTGGGCTCGGGTGGAGGGGGATCGGCTCGGGCTCACGGCGGAAGGGTGGCTGCGGCTCGACGCGCTGGCAGCCGCGATCTGACGTGGCGCGCCTGTTCCCGGTCCTCGCGGCCCGGTCTAGATTTCACCCATGCCGAGCCCAGACCAGCTGTCCGAGCGCGAGTTGCGCGTGCTCGAGGCCGTGGTGCAAACCTATATCGAGACGGCGGAGCCGGCGGGCAGCCAGACAATTGCCCGCCGGTTCGGGCTTGGGGTGTCGCCGGCCACGATCCGGAACACGATGAGCGAGTTGGAGGAGAAGGGGTACCTCTTTCATCCCCACACCTCCGCCGGGCGGGTTCCGACCGATCGCGCCTACCGGCTCTATGTGGACGGTCTCATCCACCTCGCACCGCCGTCGGCGGAGGAGACCAACACCCTCCGGCAGCAGGTTCTGGGGTCCGGCAGTACGCTGGAAGAGATTCTGCGGCGCGCGGCGCAAGTGCTGGGCGTACTGACGCAGGAGCTCGGCGTGGCCGTGGCTCCCGCGCTCGATGAGCTGGTTCTGGAGCGGCTGGAGCTGATTCCGGTAGCGTCCGATCGGGTGCTCCTGGTCTTCAATCTGCGGAGCGGCGTGGTCCGGACCATCTTCGTTCAGGTACCGAGCAACCTGCCCGGTCCTTCGGTGCAGCGGGTGACTCAGATCCTGAACGAACGGTTGGCCGGCCTCACGCTGGCGCAGATCCGCCAGAGTCTGGTCGAGCGTTTGCGCGGCGCGGACGACGCGGCGGGCAGCCGCGAGCTGCTCAACATCTTCATCGCCGAGCGGGACGACATCTTCGACCTCTCGAGCGAAGCGACCACGGTCATGCTGGGAAGCGCTCAGATGCTGGCGGGTCAACCCGAGTTCTCCTCCAATCTGGGGATCCGCGGGCTGCTGGAGCTCACTGAGCGCCGGGATCTGCTGCGCCGGGCGCTCGAAGCCCGGCGACAGGCGGGGCTCTCGATCACGATCGGGTGGGAGAATCTCGATCCGCAGCTCAGCACCTTCACGCTGGTTACCTCCTCATATCAGGCGGGGGACCTCAAGGGCGTGATCGGGGTGATGGGGCCCACCCGCATGCCGTACGAAAAGATCATTGGCCTGGTGGAGCATACCAGCCGTCTGGTGGAGGATTTACTGGAGTGACCGAGTTCTACGAGCTGCTTGGGGTATCGCGCACCGCGTCCGAGGCCGAGATCAAGAAGGCCTATCGCAAGCTCGCGATGGAGTATCACCCCGACCGCAACAACTCGGCCGATGCCGAGGCCAAGTTCAAAGAGATCACGGAGGCGTACGAGATCCTGCGTGATCCCCAGAAGCGCGCCGCCTACGACCGCTACGGCCGAGCCGGCGTGAGCGGCGTCGGCGCGGGCGGGTTCGGCTTCCACCATGTGGACCTGTCCGAGGCGCTGGAGATCTTCATGCGCGACTTCGGCGGGCTCGGTGGCCTGGAGTCGATCTTCGGCGGCGCGCGGGCGCAGGCGGAGTCGCGCCGAGGTCAGGACATCCGGGTCACGGTGAAGCTCACGCTGGCCGAGGTCGCCACCGGCGCAAAGAAGACCGTGAAGCTCAAGACGCTGGAGCGGTGCGACAACTGCGCGGGGACCGGAGCCCGGCCCGGCACCAAACCCTCGGTGTGCACCACTTGCGGCGGCAGCGGGGAGGTCCGGCGTACTGCACGGAGCATGTTTGGACAGTTCGTTTCGGTGTCGCCCTGCCCTACCTGCGGCGGCGATGGAATGGTGGTGCTCGAGCCTTGTGAGGTGTGCCGAGGCGACGGGCGGGTGCGGGGCGAGCGGACGGTCATGGTCGAGATTCCAGCCGGCGTGTCGGCCAACAACTACCTCACGCTCCGCGGTCAGGGAGCGGCGGGCCCACGCAACGGCCCCAACGGCGATCTGCTGGTGATGCTCGACATCAAGGAGGACGAGCGGTTCGAGCGTCAGGGCAACGATCTCGTCTTCGACCTTCCGCTCTCCTTCTCCCAAGCGGCGCTGGGCGGGGAGTTCCTGGTCCCGACGCCCTACGGCGACGAACGGGTGCGGATCCCCTCGGGAACCCAGACCAACACGGTGCTCCGGCTCAAGGGCAAGGGATTGCCGGCCCTGGGCCAGAACGGCACCGGCGACTTCATGATCCGAATCCACGTCTGGACGCCGGAGCGGCTCACGGACGACCTGGAACGGATCTTCCGCGAGCTGGCCAAGCACGAAGGTGAGCCACCGCGCCGAGCACCGGGTTTCTGGTCCAAGCTCAAGGAAGCCCTCGGGGCATGACCTGGTGGGCGGTCGACGTGCGGATCGCTCCCGAGCGGAGGGAGTCGGTCGGCGCGTGGCTGGTCGCGCGTACCGGTCACGCGGTCGAGGAGCGGGACGACGGCACCCTGGTGGGCTTTGCCGAGGACGAGGCCGCGGCGGAGCGCCTCACGGCGGCGGTCGAGATCGAGGCGGGTGGACCGGTCGAGGTGAGCCGGCGGCGGCTGGACTCGGTGGACTGGAGCAGCCGCTGGCGCGACGGGCTGGCGCCGCGCCAGATCGGGCGGCTCACCATCGCTCCGTCGTGGATTCTCCACGAGGATGACGGTCCCTCCGTCGTGGTGGACCCAGAGACCGCGTTCGGGAGTGGGGAGCACGGCTCTACCCGCAGCGCTCTCGCCCTGCTCGAGCGGCATCTCCGAGCAGGCGACCGGGTGCTCGACCTCGGGAGTGGGAGCGGCATTCTCGCCATCGCGGCTGCGGTCCTCGGCGCGTCCCGCGTCACCGGCGTGGAGCTGGACAGCGATGCGAACCGGGTCGCGGCGCGCAACGCCGAGCGCAACGGCGCCGCGGATCGAGTGCGGTTTGTCGAGGGCGATGCGGCCCATCTCGCCCCGCTGCTCGGCCCCTGCGAGCTGGTAGTCTCCAACATTCTCCGAAGCGTGAACGTCCGGTTACTTCCGCCCATCACGGCAGCGCTCGCGCCGGAGGGTGTCGCCATTTTTGCCGGGATGGAGTCGGCGGAGGCCGAGATCTTCCGGGCGGTGCTCGGGGGCGGGGGTTTCGTCGTGGTCGACGAAGTGCTCGACGCCGGATGGTGGGCCGTCGCGGCGCGCCGGGGATGATCACGGTGCTGCTGCCGCCCGGCGCCATCATGCCCGGCGACGTGGTCCCGCTCGACCCCAGCGAGCTCCATCACCTCCGGGTGCGCCGGGCCGGCGAGGCGATTCCCGTCCGGCTTCGGGACGGCCATGGGCTGGTCGGCACCGGGGTACTGCGGAGCGAGCGTGGGTCAGTCGACGTCGTGGTCGAGCGAGCGGAGCAGGCGCCGCGGCCGGTCCCCCTCAGGCTCGCCGTGGCGGCCGGCGACCGGGACCGGTTTGCCTGGTTGGTCGAGAAGGCCACCGAGTTGGGTGTCACCGACATCCTTCCGGTCGAGACCGAGCGCACGGTGGCGGTGGCATCCCGCGTCCGGGGCGGTCAGCTCGCGCGCTTGAGGCGCCGGGCGCTCGAGGCCATCAAGCAATGCGGTGCGCCCTGGGCGCCGACGGTGCATCCGGCCCAGCCGCTCGCGACCTTGTTGGCTCAGCGGCCGGAGGGGGCGCGCTGGCTGGCGGCCGCTTCGGGGTCGGCACCACCGGCCGATTTCGGCGCCGGACCGATCACCGTGTTGGTCGGTCCCGAAGGTGGGTTGACTCGTGAGGAAGAGCACTCGGCCATGGCCGCGGGCTTTCGCCCGGTTCGGCTGGCCGAGCCCGTGCTGCGGTTCGAGACGGCCGCACTGGCGGCTGCCGCTTGCGCCGCGGCCGCGCGGATGGGAGGAGCCCATGGCTGACTGCATCTTTTGCAAGGTGGCGAGCGGTGAGATCAACGCCGGCATCGTGCGGCGGACCCCGGAGCTGGTCGCATTCCGGGACATCAAGCCGATGGCGCCGACGCACGTCCTGGTCATCCCGGCGGAGCATCTGAATGCCGTGCGGGACGCCAAAGGAGAGGCCGGCCAGCGGATGCTCGGGAAGCTCATTGCCTTTGCAGCCGAGGTGGCGAGCGAGCTCGGGCTCGATGGGGGAGGCTACCGGATCGTGACCAACACCGGCCCGGACGCGGGCCAGAGCGTGGATCACCTGCATCTGCACCTGCTGGGCGGGCGGAGGATGACGTGGCCCCCCGGATGATGACGGCGGGAGAAACCCCCCTTTCTCCTGCGGTCTAAGCCTCCTAGATTTGCGAACTTGACGAGCTGCCGCCCAGCCGGGGCGCGAGAGGGGTGAATTCACCAGCATGTCCGAAGTGATCATTCACGACGACGAAAGCTTCGAGCGCGCACTCAAGCGGTTCAAGAAGAAGTGCGAGAAGGCCGGGATTCTGTCCGATCTCAGGAAGCATCGGCACTACGAGAAGCCGAGCGAGAAGAAAAAGCGGAAGATGAACGCGGCCATCCGCAAGACTCGCCGCGGTCCACGGATCTCGCGTGTCTAAGCTCGCCGACGCCTTGCGGGCCGCGCTCAACGCGGCCCGCAAGGCGCAACAGAAGGACCGCATCCTCGTTCTCGGCACCATTCTCGCCAACGTGAAGAACCGCGAGCTCGAACTGGGCCGCGATCCGACGGACGACGAGGTCGTGGAGGTGCTCCGGAAGGGGATCAAGATTCGTCGCGAAGCGTACGAGCAGTTCAGCGGCGCCAAGCGGACCGACCTGGCCGATGTGGAGCTGGGGCAGGTGCGGATCCTGGAGGAATTCCTGCCCCCGGCCGCTCAGCCGGCGGAAATCCGGGCCGCAGCCCGGGCCGCCATCGAGGCGGGAGCGAAAGACCTGGGCAAGGTGATGGGCCTGGTGATGCCGCAATTCAAGGGTCGGGCCGACGGCAAGCTGATCAATCAGATCGTGCGCGAGGAGCTGCAGGCGGGATGACGAGAGGGCAGGTGGAGCTTGAGTCCTCTTCAGGCGGGGTGCCGGTGCACGCGAC
>JBIOTT010000020.1:0-2183 GCA_044866195.1 Gemmatimonadales bacterium | reverse complement strand
CTGAGGATCAGGTCGGACAGCGGCGGGCCGCGGGGCGGCTACTGTCTCCACCGGAAAATCAAAAGGGCGCAGCCTCAAAATGGAGCTACTTCCCCCGAACAGCGGGCTAGGGGCTGCCGACGACGTTTATGTAGGGTCGGCGGGAGGCGCCAGCGCCGAGCGGAGTAAGCCGACTGGCCCCGGTTTCCTCCCGCCGCCACATCGATCCGTGCATGCGGTTCTCCCGCACACGGCTCACCGACGTCCTTCACCGCCGGCATTCGGCTTCTCCCGCCACGGCTTCTGCGGCCGTGGGGCGACGACGCTCCCGGCGAGGTCGATCAGGCCCAGTTGCCCGGGCTGGTAGGCGACCGCCCACCAGCCGTAGCTCCGCGTCCGCTGGTGGCGCTTGGCCACAAACAGTGCGAGCCGATCGAGCGCGTAGTTCCTGATCAGGTTGAAGTGGCGGGTCGAGTTTCCGTAACGGAAATAGCCCGCCCAGCCGCGCAGGTATACGTTGATTTCCTGCACGACCTCGTCAACCGGCAGCAGCAGCCGCTCGCGCCCCGTCAACTCCCGGATACGCGTGCGGGCCTGCTGCATCGCCCGGTGTGAAGGCCAGCGGGCGAGGAAGGTGACGTGCCGGAAGCGCCGCGAGCGGGCGCGCACGTAGCGGTGCTGGAAGCCGAGGAAATCGACGCCCTCGCCCCCCTCCCGCAACTGCACGATCCGCGTCTTGCGCTCCTTGAGCGCCAAGCCGAGCTCGGCCAGGATCGCCCTCAGCGCGGCGAGGGCCGCTTCGGCCTCGTGCCGCGTCCTGCACAGCACCGCCAGATCGTCGGCGAAACGGATGAGCACTCCCCGTCCGCGCGTCTGCCAGGCCCGGTCAAGCCGGTTGAGGTAGACGTTGCAGAGGAGGGGCGAAACAACCCCGCCCTGGGGAGTACCCGTGACCGCGTGCCTGACCGCCCCCTCCTCCATCACCCCGGCGCGCAGCAGCGCGCGCAGGAGCTTGAGCAGGTGACGGTCACAGATCCGCTCCTCGATCGCCGCCAGCAACCGCTCGTGCGGAATCGACTCGAAACAGGAGTCGACATCCGACTCAACCAACCAGCGTCTGCCCCGGTGGGCCTCATCGATCACGACCTGGAGGGCGTCATGCTGCGACCTCTTCGGCCGAAAGCCGAAGGAGCAGGGCAGGAAGTCGGCCTCGAAGATCGGCTCAATCACGATCCTCGACGCCGCTTGCACGACCCGGTCGCAGACAGGGGGAATCGAGAGCGGGCGCCGCTCGGCCGAGCCGGGCTTCGGGATGAAGGCCCGGCGCGCCGGCAACGGACGGTAGCTCCCGGCCCGCAAGTCCGCGGCCAGTTGCTCGAGCAGACGATCAACACCGTACTGCTCGACCTGCGCGATGGTGATGCGGTCGATGCCGGCCGCGCCACGGTTGGCGCGCACCTGGCCCCCCGCCCGCTCAAGGACGTCCCTGCGGTAGACCTTGTCGTAGAGCGCGTGGAAGCGTCGCTTGGGGTCGGCCTTGGCCGCCCGGTAGAGCGTTCGCTGCAGTTCTCGGACTCTGTCTTGCTCGGTGGTGCTAGCCATCTCTGGCACTCACCCGCCCTTCCCTGTGCGTGACGCGTGGACGAAGCAGCGGCCCTTCCCATCACCCCGGGTTCTGTTGTCCCGCGGGCTCGAGCGGTACTACGGCCGCCTCCGACGCCCTCCCGGCAGGCCACCCACTTCCCGGCTCCGCACCGGTTATAGGGTGCCTCGCTCCGACGGTTGCTCCGCAGCCCGCCGGGCCGGGGAGGGCCTCCCCAGTTCCCGCCGCCACCCTGTGAGCGTTCAACACCCCATACGCCGGGAGGTTCCTCGGGGCCGCGCATCCAGGCTCTTCACCCCTTCCATGGCCTTCGCCCCGACCGACCGGGCTCGGCTCCTCCTCTTGCCGTCCGAAGACGGGCTACTAACGACGCGGCAGGCTTCGCTTTACGCTGCAGACCGCTCACTCGCTCCTCCAACGAGGCTTTCGACGCTGGGCCTCGACCCGGCCCGTTTCCAGACCGAGCCGCCAGCCTGCTACCGGGCCCCCTGGCGGCTACCCGGGCGGGACTCACACCCGCTGGCGGCGACGAGCTTATGTTGGATCAGGTCAAGTCATGCACCACCTCCAACGTCTGGGCGCACCCGGGGGAAGTAGCTAG
>JBIOTT010000019.1:0-4181 GCA_044866195.1 Gemmatimonadales bacterium | reverse complement strand
AACAACCGCGGCCCCGGCCAGCCGGCGGGACCACGCAGGGAGCCGGGCCCAGCCCGGCGTGGGGAGCTGGCGGTTTCGACCGGTCTCGGCATCGATCACCCACAGCTGGCGGGCGCCGCTCCGATCGGAGACGAAGCACAGGTGACGCCCGTCGGGCGCCCAGGTCGCGTCTTCGTTACGGCCCTGCGACGTGATCTGACGCAGCTTCTGCCCCGCGACAGTCAGCACGAAGACCTGGGGAGTTCCGGAAACTTCGCGGTGGAAAACGACGGAGGCGCCGTCCGGTGACCACTCCGGTGCGTAAGAAGGGCCGGTGACGCCGAAGTCGAACGGCGCGAGGAGCTCCTGGTCGGTCCCGTCAGCTCCCATCACGTAGAGCTGCGGAGGGCCCGCGCGGGTGGAGATGAAGGCGATGCGACGTCCGTCGGGTGAATATGTGGGTGACAAATTGTCCGCGAAGCGACCCACGGTCAAGCGTTGCGCGCTGCGCTCACCGAGGGTGGCGACGTAGATGTCGGTGCCCCTCTCGTCCGAGTGGGCATAGGCGAGGTGGGTCCCGTCGGGCGCGAACATCGGGGTGATGTTCAAAGCCGTCTCGGTGCCCGGCAGCTGGGTGGTCTCGCCGGTGCCGAGGGTGTACAGGAAGATGCCGCCGCGTCCCTGGACCAACCGGGTAAAGGCCATTCGCCGGCCGTCCGGGGCCCAGACAGGCGACAACGAGGTCTGCCCGGCGGGCGTCAGGGAGCGGCCCACGAACCCGTCGCTGTCCATCAGCCAGATCCGGCCGTTCTGTACGAAGAGCAGCCGAGTCGCGGCGATCCCCGGCATGCCGGTGGCCCAGCGGGCGATCTCGTCGGACAGCACGTGCACCGAGAGGCGGAAGTTTGCGTCGGAGGCGGGCGGCAGCGCCACGCTCTGCTGGTTGGCGAGCACCGAGCGGGCCACGTCATGGAGCCGCGCCGTGACCTTGCCGCCCTCATCCAGCAGCTCGACCGCGAACTCGGCTCCGAGGGCCTTGTAAAGCCCGTAATTGAGAGGGCCGGCCGGGGCCGAGGTCCCGCTGCTGGACCCCGGGTCGCCCACCGCGATCATCTCGAAACGGTCGCTGAAATCGAGGTCGCGGCGGACGATCGCCCGCACCGAGTCGATGCCGGAGCCGGGGACCACGACCAGGCCGGGCCGCGCGCCGGGGTTGTAGTTGATCCCGACCCGCACGCCGCCTTCTATGCGGGTGGTATCCTGGGCCGCCGCCTCCCGGGGGAGCGCAGCGGCCATTGCGGCAAGGCAAGCAAGAACGAAGGGTCTCATCGAGGCCTGGGCGTAAAGTAGAACGAAACCGGCAGCACGTCGGAAGGATACCCGTCGGGCAAGGGCCCGAAGGCCCGGGCGTTCCCCGCCGCCTCCACCGCGCCCTGGGCGTCGAGGTCGAAGGAGAAGTTGCCCGACGAGCGGGTGAACCTGATCTCCCGCACGGTGCCGTCCCGCAGGATCAGAAAGCTCACCTCGGCCTGGAGGCTGGCCGCACCCGCCGGGCGATCCCACCGACGATACACTTGCGACACGATATTCCGCAGGTACTCCGGATACGGGAACTCGAGACCCGGCGTCTTCACCGTTGCCACGTCGGTCCCGGTGCTCGGGGTTTCGCCGGGCAGCGGCGGCTCGGGGGCGCGGGTCTTGGCCGGCGCTTCCTTCTTCTCCGGCTCGGGCGGCGGCTTGGGCTCGGGCTTGGCCGGAACCGGCGGAAGCTTGGCCGGCCGCGGCTTGATCGGCGCCGGCTTATCCTCCGGCGGCGTCGGGATCGCCTCGGGCGCCGCCTTCTTGATCCGGGGCTCGGGCGCGGGCGCCGCAACCAGCTCTACGGCGTAGCTCGGGGGGCCGGCTTTCGCCCTCTGCTGCGGCGCGAAGAAAATCAGCCCCACCGCCGCCGCGTGCAGCATCGTGGTACCGATCACCCCGGCCGTGACGCTCGGCCCTTCCCGCGGCACGGACGGCCGCACCTGCATGGCTACCGCTCCTCGTCCGCCGCGACCAGACCCACGTTCGCGATGCCCGCCGTGCGGATCACCGCCAGCACCCTGACGACCTCGCCGTAGGGCACTCGAGCGTCCGCCTGGAGGTACACTCCGGACGGCTTACGCTGAGAGACCACGGCGCGGAAGGTCGCGCGAAAGTCGCGGTACGAGACGGGGGTGTTGTCGAGATAGATCTTCCCGTCCCGGTTGACCGAGACGACCATCCCTTCTTTGGGTTGGAGCGGGCGCGCTTCCGCCCGCGGGAGCTCCACGTCGACGCCGCCCTGCATGATCGGGGCCGTGATCATGAACACGATCATGAGCACCAGGACCACGTCGATCAGCGACGTGACGTTGATGTCGGCGTTGAGGCCGAACTCGCCTCGCTGGCTGCCCAGCCCGCCCCCAAGTCCCACCATCAGACCAGCCCCTCCCGGGCCATGGTACCGATGAGCTCACTCGCGAAGCCTTCGAGCTCGCCCGCGAAGAGCCGGATCCGGTTCACAAAGAGATTGTAGGCGATCACGGCGGGAATCGCAGCGGCGAGGCCGCCGAAGGTCGCCACCAGCGCCTCGGCCACCCCGGGGGCTACCGCGGCGAGATTGCCGGACCCCCGGGCCGAGATGCCGACGAAGGCATTCATGATGCCGACGACGGTGCCCAGCAACCCCAGCAGCGGGCTTACCGAGCCGATCGTCGCCAGCCAGGGAACGTAGTGTCCCAGCAGGTCGCGCTCCGCGGCGACCTCCTTGCCCAACACCATCTTCAACGCCTCGAGCTGCGTCGGGGTGAGGGAGGTTGTGCCGGTGGGCCGGTCGTCGCGCAAGCTGCCGGGCTTGAGCTCGGTGTAGAAGGTGATCGCCTCGCGGAAGAGCCGGTTGTACGGCGAGGGCGGCTGCTTCATGACCGAGTGGTACGCCTCCTGGAGCCGGGTGGCCCGCTCCATCTCGGAGAAGAAGCGATCCGCCTGCCGGTTGAGGCGGCGGAACTGCCACCATTTCGCTACGATGATGAACCATGAGACCAGCGAGAACACCGCCGTGATCGCGACTACTACTTTGGTCTCGGGGCTGGCGATGAGCACCAGGTCGAGGGAGGAACGCGGAATGGGGGATGCGGCCTGCAGCATCAACTCGCCTCCTCTTGGAACCAGGCGACCAGCTCAGTGAGTCCATTCTCGAAGCGATGCTCGGGCCGCCACCCCAGTCGCTGTTGCGCCTTGCTGGCGTCGAGCACGCTGCGCAGCAGCTCTCCCGGACGAGGCGGGGCGAACTCGATCGGCACCGGCCGGCCGATCACCTGCATCACGGCATTGGCCACCTCGAGCACCGTACGTTCCCGCCCGGTCGCGATGTTGAACGCCGTGTCGTCGATTCCATCGCCGCGCTCTATCGGAGCCGTTCCCGCCAGCACGTTGGCGCAGGCCACGTCGCGCACGAAGACATAGTCGCGGGTCTGGGTGCCGTCGCCGAACACGGTCACCGGTCGTCCCGCGAGCACCCGCGACACGAAGATGGAAACGACGCCAGCCTCCGACTTGGGGTCCTGCCGGGGGCCGAACACGTTGGAGTACCGCATGGCCACGCCCTCGAACCCGCGCAGGAGCCCGATGGCGCGGAGATAGTGCTCGCCGGCGAGCTTGCTCACGCCATAGGGCGAGACCGGGCGTTTGCCGTCGCTCTCCGGCGTGGGGAATACCGTGGTCTCGCCGTAGACCACCCCGCCGCTCGAGGCGAACACCACCCGCTTCACACCACCCTTGCTGGCGCCCTCCAGCAGGTTCACGAAGCCGACCAGGTTGATGTCCGCGTCGAGCGCCGGTTGGTCTACCGATACCCGAACGTCGATCTGCGCTGCATGGTGGTTGAGGACGTCGAAGCGGCCCTCGGCCAGAGTCCGCCGCGCCTCGGGCGAGCGAATGTCGGCCCGAACGAGCCTGGCGCACTGCGGAATGTTCTTCTCATGCCCGCGGGAGAGATCGTCCAGGACGGTGACGTCCCACCCGGCCGCCAGATAGGCCTCGGCAATGTGCGATCCGATGAACCCGGCCCCGCCGGTCACCAGGACTCGTCCGGTCATGCCCGCACGTGCTCCCCCTTGGCCTCACGGCCTTCCTCGCCTCGGATCACCTGACCGCGGAATCGCCCCGCAATATAGAAAGCGTTT
>JBIOTT010000018.1:0-32137 GCA_044866195.1 Gemmatimonadales bacterium | reverse complement strand
AGGGGACCGGCCGCGCGCGGCAGGGCTCCACCCGGGCCCCCCATTGGCGGGGCGGTGGCGTCGTGTTCGGGCCGCATCCGCGGGACTACACCACGGACATCCCCCGCAAGGTGAAGCAGCTGGCCCGCCGCTCGGCGCTCAACGCGCGGGCCCGCGAATCGGGGCTCCACGTGATCGAGCGGCTCGCCTTCCGGGCCCCCAAGACCAAGCAGATGGCGGAGCTGCTGTCCAAGCTGGGAGTCGAAGACCGCAAGGTCCTCGTGCTCACCGCCGCTCACAACCCGAACGCGTACCTGAGCGGCCGCAACCTGCCCCGGGTGCAGGTGATGCGGTATTCGGACGCCGCGGCGTACGACATCCTGTGGGCCGATGCCGTGGTGGTCGAGGAGGGTGCGATCACAGGCGTGGTTCCCGAGGGTGATGGGGCCAAGCGCGAGCCCGCCCCCGCGACCGCAGCCAAGCCGCGCCCGAGAAAGACAGTCAAGCAGGCGGCGGCTCCGGCCAAGAAGCGAGCGGCCAAGGCGCCCAAGAAGAAGCCGGCCCCCAAGGCCAAGGCTGCCACCAAGCCCAGGGCCAAGAAGTCGTCGGCCAGAGGCGGCGCCAAGAAGCCCGCGCCCAAAAAGAAGGGGGACTGAGATGCCGGCGCTCCATCACACGATCGTGCGGCCGGTGGTGACCGAGAAGAGCTCGGCGGCCTATCAGGAGGGGAAGGTCTACACCTTCGAAGTGCACCCCGAGGCCAACAAGCGCGAGATCCGGGAGGCGCTGCAGCGGCTCTTCGGCGTCACCGTCACGGCGGTGCGCACGATGCAGATGCGTCGGCACGAGGTGGTGCGGGGCCGCAGCCGCGGAACGACCGCTCGATGGAAGAAGGCGATCGTAACCCTCAAGGAAGGCGACTCGATCGCCGTGTTCGAGGGCTGAGATGAGCATTCGACAGTTTCGGCCGATGACTGCGGCCACCCGCTTCCGGTCGGTCTCGGGTTTCGACGAGATCACCCGGATGACGCCCGAGAAGTCGCTGCTCGAGCCGAAGAAGCGGACCGGCGGGCGCAACAACCTGGGGCACGTGACCGCGCGCTACAAGGGCGGCGCCCACAAGAAGATGTATCGGCGGATCGACTTCAAGCGCGACAAGTTCGGGATCCCCGGTCGGGTCGCGGAGATCGAGTACGATCCCAACCGGAGCGCGCGCATCGCCCTGGTGGTGTACGCCGACGGCGAGAAGCGGTACATCCTCCACCCCAAGGGGCTGGCTGTCGGCGACACTGTGGTCTCCGGTCCAGGATCCGACACCCGGACCGGCAATGCCGTGCCGCTGACCGAAGTGCCGTTGGGTACGTCGGTCCACAACGTGGAGCTCAAGATCGGGAAGGGCGGTCAGCTGGCCCGGACGGCCGGGTCGAGCGCGCAGGTCGTGGCGAAGGAAGGGCACTACGTCACGCTCCGGCTCCGTTCCACCGAGATGCGATTGGTGCACGGGCGCTGCCTGGCCACGATCGGTGAGGTGGGCAACGCCGAGCACGAGCTCCTGTCGGTCGGTAAGGCGGGCAAGAGCCGCTGGCTGGGCCGGCGTCCGCGAGTGCGCGGCGTCGCCAAGAACCCCGTCGATCACCCGCTGGGCGGTGGCGAGGGGAAGAGCTCGGGTGGAAGGCCGCCGACCTCGCCCTGGGGCAAGCGTGAGGGGCGCAAGACGCGGCACCACAAGAAGCCGTCGAACAAGCACATTGTGCGGGGACGGAAGCGCGGAAAGGCCACGACGTAGCGCGCTATCCGCTGGCCGCTATCCGCTATCCGCCGCTATCGGCGAAGCGGGTGCGGACACCGAAAGCGGATGGCAGCGGCTAGCAGATAGCGGACAGCGGAGATCTCATGGCTCGTAGTGTCAAGAAAGGTCCGTTCGTTCAGGAAGCCCTGCTCACCCGGGTTCAGATCCTGAACAGCCGGAACGAAAAGCGGGTGGTGAAGACCTGGAGCCGGGCGAGCACCATTCTGCCCGAGTTCGTGGGACACACCTTCGCCGTGCACAACGGGAACAAGTTCGTCCCGGTGTACGTGACCGAAAACATGGTCGGCCACAAGCTCGGCGAGTTTGCGCCGACGCGGCTCTTCCGCGGACACAGCGGCAGGCTGGTGGCGGACAAGAAGGCGAAGCCGGAGTGACCATGAGCGGACGCGCGATCCAGCGGGGCGTGCGGCAGTCGCCCCGAAAGATGCGGCTCGTGATCGATCTCATCCGCGGCAAGGATGTGAACGAGGCCTACGCCATCCTCAAGTTCAACAAGCGGCTCGCGGCCAGGCAGATCGCCAAGACCCTCCGCTCGGCGGTGGCCAACGCGGAGCAGTCGGCGCTCAAGGACAACGAGCGGTTCGATCCGGATACGCTGGTGGTGACCAGGGCGATCGTGAACGGGGGACAACCCCTCAAGCGCTTCACCGCCGCGGCCCAGGGCCGCGCGACTCCGATCCGCAAGCGGACCAGCCACGTGGAGATCCACGTGGCGGCGAAAGAGAGCGAGTAATGGGCCAGAAGACACACCCGGTGGGCCTCCGGCTCGGCATCGTCAAGCCCTGGCAGTCCCGCTGGTTCGCCAGCAAGGACATGCCGGCTCTGCTGAAGGAAGACGAGCTGATCCGGAAGTATCTCAAGACCCGGCTGGGCCACGCCGCGATCTCCGAGATCCACATCGATCGCCGGCCCGGAAAGGTCACCGTCACCGTGCATACCGGGCGGCCGGGCGTGGTGATCGGCAAGCGCGGCGCCGAGGTGGACAAGCTGCGGGACGAGCTGGCCCAGCTCACCGGCAAGGACGCCGCCATCAACGTGGAAGAGATCAAGCGGCCGGAGCTTGCCGCCCAGCTGGTGGGTGACAACGTCGCCCACCAGCTCGAGCAGCGGATCTCGTTCCGCCGCGCCATGAAGCGCGCCGTTCAGAGCGCGATGCGCATGGGCGCTCAGGGAATCAAGATCCGGGTGTCCGGCCGGCTCGGCGGCGCCGAGATCGCGCGGACCGAAGGCTACCGGGAGGGACGGGTGCCGCTGCATACCCTCCGGGCCGACATCGACTACGCGACCAGCACGGCCAAGACGACCTACGGGTCGATCGGGATCAAGGTCTGGATCTTTAAGGGCGAGGTCATCGAGGACGTGGCCGGCCGGACCTACAGTACGGGGGCCTGAGCCATGCTGGCGCCGAAGCGGATCAAGTTCCGCAAGATGTTCAAGGGTCGGACCAAGGGAATCGCGCAGCGGGGCAGCCAGGTGAGCTTCGGGGAGGTCGGGCTCATGAGCCTGGAACCGGGCTGGATCACGAGCCGCCAGATCGAGGCGAGCCGGGTGGCGATGACCCGCGAGATGAAGCGGGGCGGGAAGGTGTGGATCCGGATCTTCCCCGACAAGCCGATCACCAAGAAGCCGGCCGAGACCCGCATGGGGAAGGGCAAGGGGAATCCGGAGGGCTGGGTGGCCGTGGTCAAGCCCGGGCGGGTGCTGTTCGAGCTCGAAGGGATCACCGAGGATCTGGCCAAGAAGGCGCTGGCGCTCGCGTCGGCCAAGCTTCCGGTCAGAACCCGGTTCGTGAAGCGGGAGGAGGGCTGAGGTGAAGCCGACCGAGCTGCGGGAGCTCTCGAGCACCGATCTCGAGACCAAGCTGCAGGAGCTGACCGAGGAGCGGTTCCGGCTGCGGTTCCGCTCCGCCACCGAGGCGATCGAGAATCCGATGCGATTCCGGGCGATCCGGCGTGACATCGCGAGAATCAGGACCGTCCTGCGCGAGCGCGCGGGCCAGGCGCAAGGGTGAGGACGATGACCGAGACCAAAGTTCGCGGGCGGCGCAAGGTCCGCCAGGGCGTGGTGCTGAGCGACAAGATGGCGAAGACGGTGGGTGTGTCGCTCACCCGCCGTTATGCCCACCCGGTCTACGGGAAGCAGGTCACCCGGACCAAGACGGTGAAGGCGCGAAACGAGCACGACGCAAAGATCGGCGACACGGTGCGCATCATGGAGACGCGCCCGATAGCAAAGACGGTCAGATGGCGGGTGGTGGAGATCGTCCTGCGGGCGAAGTGAGGCGCGCTATCCGCCATCCGCTAACCGCCATCCGTAGGCGGGTAGCTGCGGATAGCTGATAGCGGACAGCGGATAGCTCTCAAGGAATAGGACAATGGTTCAGCAAGAAAGCATCCTCCGCATCGCTGACAACTCGGGAGCTCGCCGGGCGCTGGTGATTCGCGTCCTGGGCGGGAGCAAGCGTCGCTACGCCGGCCTGGGCGACCAGGTGGTGGTGGCGATCAAGGACGCCATCCCGACCGGCCAGGTGAAAAAGGGCGACGTGGCGAAGGCGGTCATCGTCCGCACGGCCAAGGAGGTGCGCCGCAAGGACGGCTCCTACATCCGTTTCGACGAGAACGCCGCGGTACTGATCAACGACGCCGGAGAGCCACGGGCGACGCGCATTTTCGGACCGGTCGCGCGCGAGCTCCGCGAGAAGCGCTACATGAAGATCGTCTCGCTGGCGCCGGAGGTGCTCTAGCATGAAGCCGCTGGTCTACAAGAAGGCAAGGCGGGTGCGGCATGCACCCCCGGTGCGGCAGAAGCTGCACATCACCAAGGGCGATACGGTGCAGGTGATGTCAGGCGACGACAAGGGGAAGCGCGGGCGGGTGCTGCGGGTCATTCCCAAGACCGGCCGGATCGTGATCGAGGGCGTGAACCTGGTGAAGCGCCACCGCCGCGCCACCCCTACGAGCGAGGGAGGGATCGTGACGTTTGCGGCCCCGATCCACCACTCCAAGGCAATGCTGGTCGACCCGAAGAGCGGCGAACCGACCCGCATCCGGCGGCGGAAGGACAAGGACGGAACCCTGGAGCGGATCGCGATCAAGTCGGACCAGCCGATCCCGAGGACCCGCTGACGATGGCTGACGAGAAGACCAAGGGCAAAGCGCCGAAGAAGGACGCGCCCAAGAAGGCCGCCCCCGGGGGCGGCGCGGCCGGCGGCCGGGGCAAGGACAAGGCCCCGGCTGGCGCGACCGATCCCGCGCCCAAGGCGAGCGAAGGGAAGCCTCGGCTCCAGGTCTACTACGAGCAGACGGTGCGCCCACGGCTCCAGAAGGAGTTCGGCCTCGGGAATCGGCATCAAGTGCCCGCTCTGCAGAAGGTCGTGCTCAATGTCGGCATGGGCGACGCGAGCAAGAACCCGAAGTCGCTGGAAGCGGCGGCCGAGGAGCTGGCGGTGATCACCGGGCAGAAACCGGTCATCACCCGGGCCAAGAAGGCGATCGCGAACTTCGGTATCCGCGAGGGGGTGCCGGTCGGCGTCACGGTGACGCTCAGGGGTGCCCGCATGTTCGAGTTTCTCGACCGGTTCATCACGCTCGCGATTCCGCGCATCCGCGATTTCCGAGGGCTCTCGAACCGGAGCTTCGACGGCCGAGGGAACTACACCTTTGGCATCAAGGAGCAGATGATCTTCCCCGAGATCGACTTCGACAAGGTCGAGAAGATCCACGGGATGGACATCACGATCGTGACGTCGGGCGAGCGAGACGATCTCGCCCTGGCGCTCCTGCGGGAGCTGGGATGGCCGTTCCGGGGTGAGACCCCGGCCAGAGTAGCGTGAACGGTGAACGGTAAACGGTGAACGGGAGTCGCCGTTCCCCGACACCCCCCGTTCACCGTTCACCGTTCACCGTTTACGCAGTTAGAGGAAAAATGGCAAAGACCGCCTGGATCGAACGGGCAAAGCGCACACCGAAGTTCAAGGTTCGCACCGTACGGCGTTGTCAGCGGTGCGGCCGGAGCCGGGCTGTGCTCCGGAAGTTCGGACTCTGCCGCATCTGTTTCCGGGAGCTCGCCCTCAAGGGCCAGATCCCCGGCGTGCGCAAGGCTAGCTGGTAGGGGGACCACGGATGAGCCTGACAGATCCCGTCGCGGACATGCTGACCCGGATCCGAAACGCCTGCTCGGCAGGCCACCGGCGGGTGGACATGCCGGTGTCCAAGCTGAAGAGCGAGCTGGCCCGGCTGCTGCGCGACAATCACTACATCGCGGACTTCAAGGTGCTCGACGACGGCGCGCACGGCGTGCTCCGGCTGTATCTCAAGTATCACAATGACGAGCCGGTCATTCGCGAGCTCCGCCGCGTCTCCGCGCCGGGCCTGCGACGCTACGTGAAGTGCCGCGAGATCCCGCGGGTGAAGAACGGCCTCGGTATGGCGATCGTGTCCACGCCCAAGGGCCTCATGACCGACCGCGAAGCGCGGACCGCCAATCTGGGCGGCGAGCTGCTCGCGGTGGTCTGGTAGGAGGCGCGGTGTCCCGAATCGGTAAGAAGCCGGTCGCGATCCCGAAAGGCGTCACCGTCTCGCTCACTGACCGCACCTTGCTGGTCAAAGGGCCCAAAGGCGAGCTGAGCCGCACCTTCCACCCGGACATGGCGCTGAGCGTCAACGCCGACCAGGTCTCGGTGCAGCGGCCCAGCGACGAGAACCGCCACAAGGCGCTCCACGGCCTGAGTCGTACCCTGGTCCAGAACATGGTCGACGGGGTGTCGAAGGGGTTCGCCAAGACGCTCGAGATCCAGGGCGTCGGCTACAAGGCGGAGCCGAAGCCCTACGGGGTGAACCTGGTGGTCGGCCTCTCGCATCCGGTGAAATACGAGGCGCCCAAGGGGATCAAGATCTCGGTCGAGAACAACGTCCTGGTGAAGATCGAGGGTCCCGACAAGGAGCTGGTCGGCCAGGTGGCGGCGGAGCTGCGGCAGGTGCGCCCGCCTGAGCCGTACAAGGGCAAAGGCATTCGGTATCAGGGCGAGCAGGTCCGGCGCAAGGCCGGCAAGACCGGAGCGAAGTGACCATGAGACCGATTCATGCCCCGAAGACGAGAGCAGACCGGCGCTACCGGCGTCATCTCCGGGTCCGGAAGCGGGTCCACGGGACGGCCGAGCGGCCGCGGCTGGTCATCTTCCGCTCGCTCAAGCACATCACTGCCCAGCTGGTGGACGACGATCGGGGCGTCACCCTGGTCGGGGTGAGCGATCAGACCGAAGGCGTGCAGGTCAGCGGGGCCGGCAAGGTCGCGAAGGGCAAGGCGACCGGCAAGCTCCTGGCCGAAAAGGCCAAGACGGCGGGGATTACGCGGGTGGTGTTCGACCGCGCCGGCTATCGGTATCATGGTCGCGTGCAAGCCGTCGCGGACGGCGCACGCGAAGGCGGATTGGAGCTCTAGCATGGCTGACGAGCAGAGGACCGAAGGACCCGCGAGCACCGGCGACCGGCCGAGCGCCCCTCCGAGCGCCCCCAGCGGCGAGGCGCCTCGACCGCGCGGACGCGGCAGGGGTGGCCAAGGCGGCCGTGGCGGCGAACGGGGACCGCGGCGGGACCGGGACCGCGATCGCGAGCACAGCGACCAGGTGGAGAACGTGATCGCGATCAACCGCGTGGCCAAGGTGGTCAAGGGCGGCCGGCGGTTCTCGTTCAACGCGCTGGTCGCGGTGGGTGACGGGCGCGGCCGCGTGGGTATCGCGACCGGAAAGGCCAACGAGGTCTCGGAAGCGGTCCGCAAGGCGGTGGATGCTGCCCGGCGGGCCATGGTGGATCTCCCCCGGACCGGCTCCACGATCCCTCACGAGGTGGTGGGACAGCACGGCGCCGGACGCGTGCTCCTCAAGCCCGCAGCCACCGGTACCGGCGTCATTGCCGGCGGGCCGGTCCGGGCCGTGCTCGAGTGCGCCGGGATCGCGGACATTCTGACCAAGAGCCTCGGGTCCACCAACCCCCACAACATGGTGCGCGCCACCATGAACGGGCTGACTCGGCTGGTGTCCGCGCGGCAGGTCGCGCGGGAGCGCGGCGTCGACGTCGACCAGATCGCCTACAAGCCGCGGCAGGAGGTCTGAGCCATGGGGCGAAATCCTGTGGTCGGACGCCAGGGACCGAGCTACTACGCGGCGACGATCCCGGCTGAAGCGGATGCGGCGGTGCTGCAGGTGAAACAGATCCGCTCTGGCATCGGGCACGCCGCCACGATGCGCCGCACGCTCGAAGCCCTGGGCCTTCGGCACCATCAGCACACGGTGCGGCTGCAGAACACGGCCAGCATTCGCGGCATGCTGTACAAGGTGCGTCATCTCGTCGAGGTGACGCCGGCCAAGGAGCGGTAATGGCAGACGAGACCACGGTCCCGAAGATCTCGCTTTCGACCCTGCGTCCGGCGCCCGGCTCGAACCCGGCCCGCCGGCGGGTGGGGCGAGGGCCGGGCTCCGGCCTCGGCAAGACCGCCGGCAAGGGGCACAAGGGACACAAGGCCCGCACCGGCGGGCAGACCAACCCGGGCTTCGAGGGCGGCCAGATGCCGATGTACCGGCGGCTGCCGAAGCGCGGGTTCACCAATCCGTTCAAAGTGACGGCGCAGGTCGTGAACCTCCGGCAGCTTGCGAAGGTCACCGGCCAGGTCGTCAATCCCGAAACACTCTTCGCCGCCGGCCTCATCGGCAAGCGCGACGTTCCCGTGAAGCTGCTGGGCACGGGGGACGCCGGCCGGGCGTACACCGTGCAGGGCGTCTCGCTCTCCGCATCGGCGCGCGCCAAGCTCGAAGCTGCCGGCGGGACCATCGAGGCCTAAGGTGTCCGCCCCGCGTGTACCCGCATTCGCCATCGACCCCGAGCTGAAGCGGAAGCTGCTGTTCACCCTGCTCGCGCTGGTGATCTACCGGATCGGCGCGCACATTGCCGCGCCGGGCGTCAATGTCAGCGCCCTGGCCGACTTCATCCGGAACTCCGGCGCCGCCGGTTTCTTCGGCCTCTACGACACGTTGGGCGGCGGGCTCTCCCGGGCGACGGTCTTCGCCCTGGGGATCATGCCCTACATTTCGGCCTCGATCATCTTCCAGCTGGCCGGCGGTATAGTGCCGACCGTGGGCAAGATGCAGAAGGACGAAGAGGGCCGGAAGCGCATCACCCAGTGGACCCGCTACCTGACGGTCTTCATCTCGCTGTCGCAGGCCTACACCTTCGCCCTCTTCACCGAATCGATCCCCGGCGCCATTCCCGATCCGGGCTTCGCCTCCCGGCTCATCATGGTCGTGACGCTCACAGCGGGCGCGATCTTCGTCATGTGGCTGGGCGAGCAGATCACCGAGCGCGGCATCGGCAACGGGATGAGCCTGCTCATCACCTTCTCGATTCTCGAGCGGCTCTGGCCCTCGACCATCGAGCTGGCCAACTTCATCAAGGGCGGCATCGTCTCGCCGCTCGGGGCCGCGTTCTACATCGTGATCGTGATCGCGGTGATTGCGGTGGTGGTGGCGATGACCATTGCGGCTCGCCGGATTCCCATCCAGATCCCACGCAAGGTCATGGGCCGCGGCCGGATCCGCGAAGGCCAGAAAACCTTCATCCCGATCCGGCTCATCACTGCCGGGGTGATGCCGATCATCTTCGCCCAGACGATTATCATCGTTCCGGGTACGGTGGCCAGCTTCACCAAGAGCCCCGTCCTGCAAGACCTCGCGAACTTCTTCTCACCCGGCGATCTGCCGTACGATCTGACCTTCGCCCTGCTGATCGTGGTCTTCAGCTATTTCTACACCTCGATCATCTTCAATTCGGTGGACCTCGCCGAAAACCTGAAGAAGCAGGGCGGGTTCATCCCGGGTGTGAAGCCCGGTGCGAGCACCGCAGACTACATCGACGCCGTGCTGGCCCGCGTTACCCTGCCCGGCGCCCTGTTCCTGGCGTTCATTGCCCTGTTGCCGGTCATCATCTCCCAGCGGGTGGGGATTCAGTCCCATTTCGGGGGAACCTCGGTACTCATCGTGGTCGGCGTGCTACTCGACACGATCGCCCAGGTGGAGCAACACCGGACCCTGCGGAAGTACGACGGGTTCATGAAGACAGGGCGGGTGAAGTTCCGAGGGCGACAGCAGAGATTTATGTGACAGCGTGAACGGTGAACGGTAAACGGTAAACGGGGGGTCTCCACGCACGGGCGCCCCCCGTTCACCGTTCACCGTTTACGCCTTTCGCGAGGATCTAATCGAGTGGACATCCTTCTGATGGGCCCTCCCGGGGCCGGCAAGGGCACCCAGGGCGCCATCCTGGCCCGGCGGCTGGGAGTCCCCAAGTTTGCCACCGGAGATCTGCTCCGCGACGCCGTCAAGCAAGGGACTCCCCTGGGGCTCAAGGCCAAGGCTGTGATGGAGGCGGGCCACCTCGTCAGCGATGATATCATTCTCGGGGTGGTTCGAGAGGAGCTGAGCAAGCCCGGCGCCGCCAAGGGAGTAGTTTTCGACGGGGTGGTGCGCACCGTCCCTCAGGCTGAAGGCGTCGACCGGATCCTAGCGGAGCAGGGACGCAAGCTCGATGCGGTGCTGTTCTTCGACGTGACCGATGGGGAGGTTCTCGGCCGCCTGCACAAGCGGCGGTCGATCGAGGCCCGTCCCGACGACGATCCCAAGGCGGTCGCCACCCGGCTGCAGGCATACCGGGAGCAGACCGCGCCGGTACTGACCTGGTACGAAGAGCGCGGGCTGGTCCGGCACGTGCCGGCCATGGGGACGGTAGAGGAGGTGGCCCAACGAGTGCAACAGGCGCTCAACCACGCATGATCACGCTCAAGTCCCCTCGGGAAGTCGAAACGATGGCCCGGGCGGGACGGATCGTTGCGGGCGTCCTCGCAATGATGCGCGAGCTGGCCCGCCCCGGCGTCACCACCGAGGAGCTGGATGCGGCGGCCGAGTCGTACATCCGGAGCCATCCCGGCGCGACGCCGTCGTTCAAGGGCCTCTACGGCTTTCCCAAGACCCTCTGCACCTCGATCGATCAGGAGATCGTGCACGGCATTCCCTCGCCCAAGCGTTCGCTGGCCGAGGGGAGCATTCTGAGCGTCGATGTCGGAGTGTACTTGGAAGGACTGCACGCGGATTCGGCCGCGACTTTTCCGGTGGGCGCGATCTCGCCCCAGGCCGGCCGGCTGCTCCAGGTGACGCAAGAGTGCCTCGCGGCGGGCATCGCGAATGCGCGGGTCGGCAATCACGTGGGCGACATCGGTCATGCCGTGCAGCGGGTGGCCGAAGGCGCCGGCTACGGTGTGGTTCGGGAGCTGGTGGGACACGGCATCGGAACCCGGTTCCACGAGGAGCCCCAGGTACCTAACTACGGCGCCCCCCGGCGGGGCCCGCGTTTGCTCGAGGGCATGACGATCGCCATCGAGCCGATGATCACATTGGGGAATCCTGCGACCCGCACCCTGTCCGACAAGTGGACTGTGGTCACGGCGGACGGAAGCCTGTCGGCGCACTTCGAGCATACCGTCGCAGTTACCAACGACGGGCCCCGCATCCTCACCGCCGCCTAAACCCGCTCGCCCAGCAGAAGCTGTACCCGCCGCTCGAGCGCCTCGACCAGCTCGAGGCGGCCGAGCGCGGCCGCAGCCAGGCGGTCCGCCTCGGGATCGTCATAGATGCGGCGGAGATTGCTGCGGATGGCCCAGTAGGCGCTGCGGCAGGCGGCCACAGCGAGGAATACCGCCGAAGCCGCATCGCCGACCGCGCTCCGGAGTCCCCGCTCGACCAGCGCCTCGGCCAGCTCGGTGGTCTGGCCTGCCAGCAGCAGCAGCTCGTATTGCACGCTTGCCGCGCCCTTGAGCGCATCACTCCGGGCCGCGTTGCGCCGCGCGATCTCGGCCTCGGTGCCCCGGGGGAGTCCCGCTGCGGTCATGACGTCCTCGAAGGCCGTGGCATCCTCGACCGCCAGCTCCATGAGGCGCCGGCGCAGGCCCGCTGCCTGGTCTGCCGCCGCGGCTGCCTCGCTCCGGATGCCGGCGTAGCTCTCCCGGTCGCGGGTCAGGGTCGCCACCATCTCGACCAGCGACGCTGCAAGCGCACCCCCGATCGCCGCAGCGGAGCCGCCCGCGGGCGTAGCTGTGGGTGCGGCAAGCGCGTCGGTCCAGCCGGTAAGGGAGTCGTCAGGTGCCGTCACGAATCGTCTCCAGGAGCCAGCGATGAATCGCCGGGTTGCCCGCCACCACCGAGCCGTGGCTGATGCCGAGCTCGCGTCCCTCGTAGTCCGTCACCACGCCGCCCGCTTCGCGGATGAGCAGTATGCCCGCGGCAATGTCCCAGGCCGAGAGCTGCTGCTCCCAGAAGCCCTCGAAGCGCCCTGCCGCCACATCGGCCAGATCGATGGCGGCAGAGCCGGCTCGCCGAATGCCGGTGGTTCGCGCCGCCACACGGGCGAACTGGCGCTGATACTCGTCGAGCCGGGTCAGGTCCTTGAAGGGAAATCCGGTTCCGATCAGCGCGTGCCCGGGGTTCGTGATGGGCGATACCTGCAGCCGCTCGGTGCCGCACCATGCCCCGGCGCCGCGCGCGGCCCAGAAAACCTGGTCGTGGGGCACGTGATGGACGACGCCCGCCTGCAGCACGCCATCTACCGCCGCTGCGATCGACACGGCATAGGCCGGATAGCCGTGCAGGAAGTTGGTGGTGCCATCGAGCGGATCGACCACCCAGACCAGCCCGTCGGTGGAGAGCTCGGGGCTCAGCTCCTCGCCGACCATCCGACCGGCGCCGTCTCCGGCCAGCAAGACCTCCGCGATGAGCCGCTCGGCGCCCCGGTCCACGTCGGTCACGAAGTCGTGGCGGCCCTTGGGCGACCAGCCGCTGGTGGCGGGCTGGGCGGCATCGCGAATGAAGCCGGCAGCCCGCTCAGCCGCCGACCGGGCCCGATCCAGTAAGTTCAATGGCGACAGCATCTTGCGGCGTCTGCTCCGGGTGGGTACCTTGGGAGATGCCCCGCATCTTTTCCGGCATCCAGCCGTCCGGCGAGCTCCACATCGGCAACTACCTCGGGGCGGTCCAGAACTGGGTCCGGCTTCAGGCCTCGTACGAGTGCTTCTACTCGATCGTCGACCTCCACGCGATCACCAGCCGGTACGACGCCGCGACGCTGCGAGCCAAGACTCGCGAGATGGCGGTCGGGCTGCTCGCATCGGGAATCGATCCGGACCGGGCCACGCTGTTCGTGCAATCGCATGTGGCGGAGCACTCGGAGCTCATGTGGCTCCTCAATGCGGTCACGCCGCTGGGCGAGCTGGAGCGGATGACGCAGTTCAAAGATAAAGCGCAGCGCTTCGAAAGCGTCCCGGCCGGCCTGCTCAACTATCCCGTGCTCATGGCGGCCGACATCCTCCTGTACCGCGCGGATCTGGTGCCGGTGGGCGAGGACCAGGTCCAGCATCTCGAGCTTGCCCGGGAGATCACCCGGCGCTGGAACGCGGAGTTCAGCCCGGATGGCGATTTCTTTCCCGAGCCCAAGCCGCTCATGACCGAGGCCAAGCGCATCATGGGTCTCGACGGCCAAGCCAAGATGTCGAAGAGTCTGGGGAACACGATCGGTATCCTGGAGAGTCCGGAAGCGATCTGGCAGAAGCTCCGGCCTGCCGTCACCGATCCGGCCCGGGTGACCAGGAAGGACCCGGGGACGCCGGAGATCTGCAACATCTACCACCTGCACCGCTACTTCTCGACGCCCGACACGGTGGTCCAGGTTGCGGAGAACTGCCGCGGCGCCAAGTGGGGCTGCCTCGACTGCAAGCGAACGCTGGCCGACTCGATGGCCGCGCACTTCGCGCCGATCCGCGAGCGCGCCCGCGAGCTCGAGGCCAAGCCTGAGCGGGTGGAGGAGATCCTGGCTGCCGGGGCGCATCGCGCGCGCTCCATTGCGCGGGAGACCCTGCGTCAGGCGCGCGAGTTGATGGGTTTTTTACCAGCGGCGCGCACAGTCAACGATTGAACTGCACACCGCAGAGGCGCAGAGAACGCAGAGAACCCTCTGCGGTGAAACCCTAACGCGATTCCAGGGGCATGGAAAAGATCATCAAGGCCGCAGTCGAGCGGGGGGCCTCCGACCTCCACATCAAGGCCGGCGACGTTTTCCGGGCCCGGATCAACGGCAAGCTGGTCGCGCTGACGAAGCAGCGGCTCACGCCGGAGCAGACCAAGGCCATCGCGGTCAAGCTCATGAGCAGCGAGGCCGACCGGGCCCGGATCGATCAGCTGCGCGACTTCGACTGCTCGTGGGGCATGCCCGGTGTCGGCCGGTTCCGGGTGAACGTGCTTCGGCAGCGGTCCAGCTTCATGGTGGTCATGCGGGTGATCCCGTTCACGGTCCCCTCGATCGAGTCCCTGAGCCTGCCGGATGCGCTCAAGTCGATCGCCGAAGCCGACCGCGGGCTCATCGTGGTGGCCGGCGTGAGCGGGAGCGGCAAGAGCTCCACCGTGGCCGCCATGGTGCACCACATCAACAAGACCCAGCACAAGCACATCGTGACGGTCGAGAACCCGATCGAGTTTCTGCACCGGGACCTGAGCTGCTCGGTGACGCAGCGCGAGGTCGGAGTAGATACCGACGCGCTGGCCACCGGTCTCCGCGCCGCGCTGCGGCAAGACCCCGACGTGGTGGTGATCGGCGACCTTGGCGACGCGGCCACCATCGACGCCGCGATCAAAGCGGCGGAGACCGGCAGACTCCTGATCGCCACGCTGCCCACCCCGGACGTGCCCACCACGATCGAGCGGATTCTGGCGACGCTTCCCCGGGAGGAGCGCGAGATCGGCCGGATGCGGTTTGCGGAAGCGGTGCGCGCGGTGCTCGCTCAGCAGCTGCTTCCCCGTAAGGACGACAAGGGCCGGGTCGCGGCCATGGAGATCCTGGTGGCCACCCCCGGCATTCGCGAATGTCTCAAGTCGGCAGCACGGCTGGCCGAGCTCAAGAAGCTCATGGGCGACGCCAAGGACGACGGCATGCAGACGTTCGAGCAGCACCTGGGCGAGCTCGTGGCCGGCGGGTGGCTGGCGCCCGAGAGCGCCAAGGCAGCGCTGATCCCGACCCCGGGGCCTGGGTCGCAGCCGGGCAAGCGTGGCAAACAGGCCGCATCTGCTTGACGCGGCGCTGCGCGACGTCCTGACTCGCCCGCGCGAGGCGGGCACCCCGGCAGTGGCCGCCGCGCGCGAAGCGGTTGCCGGGCGGCTCCGCGCCCTGGGCTACGCGGTCCACACTCACCCATTTCGATTCCACCCCTCCACGTTGTGGGCCTTTCCCTTGCTCGGCGCCGGCCTGGGGTGGCTCGGGCTGGTTTTGGTGCCGCTCCTCGTATCGGCCCGGGTTCCCGCCTGGGCCGCGCTTGCCGCATGGCTGGTCGGCGCGCTGAGCCTGGCCGCCCTGGCGTTCGGCGTCGGCTCGGGGCTGGCGCCATTCTCGACCACCGGCGGCGCGCGGGAGGACGCCAACCTCCTCGCGACCCGATCGGACGACGTGCGTGGGTGGATCGTGGCGCATCTCGACACCAAGGCTCAGGGCCACTCGATGGCCGGCCGATTGATCTCCGTCTGGCTGGCCGTGGCAGCGGCGCTGGTTCTTACCGGCCTTGCCGCCGGCCGGCTCGCGGCTCCGCTCCCGCTTCCGGTCGCGCTCGCGGGCGGGTTGCTGGGCATTGGGGCGGGCATGCTGGCAGGCCGAGGCCGGCTCGCGGGCCAGTCGCCGGGGGCGCGGGACAACGGGAGTGGCGTGGCGGCCGCGCTCGCAGCCGCCGCGGTGGTCCAGGACCCCCGGGTCGGAATCGTGATCACTGGAGCCGAAGAGTTCGGCCTGCTCGGCGCCCGAATGCTGGTCCGGGAGCAGCCCGCGCTGTTCGCCGGCCGGCTGGTCGTGAACTTCGACACGCTGGACGACACCGGGTCGGTTCAGGTCGTGGGCCATGATGCAGCGGGTCACGCGGCGGCGCGCGCCCGCGCCGCGACCCTGGGCGAGCTCGGCCTTCCGGTCAGAGCCCGGAGGCTCCCGCTCGGCATTCTGGTCGACAGCCTCCCGTTGGCCCGTGCGGGAGCGATCGCGATCACCATCGCCCGGCTCGACTGGTCCACCCTCCGCCGGCTGCATACGCCTCGCGATTCGGCCGAGGGCTGCGGGTTCGAGACCGCGGTCCGCGTGGGCGAAGCCGTGGGCGCCCGCTTTGACGTTGGTGATTCCCGCGGCTAGCTTGGAGTAAGGATTCACGAGCCCCGCGTGGGGTTTTTTTGTTGGCCCGCCGGAGGACTTACCTGCATGTTCGACGCGCGAACTGCTTGCGTCGTGGTCGTGGGCGCGCAATGGGGCGATGAGGGCAAGGGCAAGCTGGTTGATGTCCTGGCCGAGCGCGCCGACCTGGTCGTCCGCTATCAGGGCGGCGCCAACGCAGGCCACACCGTCGTCACCGGCGAGACCCAGTTCATCCTGCAGCAGATTCCCTCGGGCATCCTGCACCCGCGGGTCACCTGCGTGGTCGGCAACGGCGTGGTGCTCGATCCGGATCAGCTGTTCGCCGAGCTGGACCAGCTCGCGGCCAAGGGGATCGATCCGAGCGGCCGGCTGTGGGTCTCCGATCGCGCCCATCTGGTGCTCCCCTATCACAAGCTGCTGGATCGGGCGAGCGAACGCAGCCAGAACATCGGCACTACCGGCCGGGGCATCGGTCCCACCTACGAGGACAAATATGGCCGGCGGGGGATCCGGGTTGGCGACTTGCGGCAGCTCGACTGCCTGAGGCCGGTGCTGGCGGAACGGGTGGAGCGGGCCAACCGGCTGCTGGAGCTGATGGGCAGCGCGGAGCGGGTGCTGCTCGACAAGGAGATGGCACTGCTGGAAACCTGGGCGCCGCGGCTGCTGCCGCTCACGGTCGATACCGGACTGGTGGTGTATCGCGCGGTGAAACAGGGCAAGCGCGTGCTGCTCGAGGGTGCCCAAGGGTCGTTGCTGGACGTGGACCACGGGACCTACCCGTTCGTGACCTCGTCCAACACCACCGCCGGTGGCGCCGCGGTAGGCGCCGGCATCGGCCCCACGGCCATCCACGGCGTGCTTGGCGTGGTCAAGGCGTATACCACCCGGGTAGGGAACGGACCGCTTCCGACCGAGGCCAAGGATGCCTCGGGCGCCAAGCTGCGCGAGCTGGGCGGCGAGTTCGGCGCGGTCACCGGCCGGCCGCGTCGCTGCGGCTGGTTCGATGCAACCGTGGTGCGCTACGCGGTGCGGGTGAACGGCCTCACGGGGCTCGCCGTCACCAAGCTCGACGTGCTCGATGGCTTCAGCGAGATCCCGGTCGGCACCGCCTATCGGTTGGATGGGTCGGCCTGCGCCGAGATGCCGTCGGAGGTCGACCTGCTGGGGCGGGTTCAGCCGATCTACGAGACTCTGCCCGGCTGGAGCCGCCCGATCGGAGAGGCCCGCCGCCTGGCCGATCTTCCGGCGGAAGCTCGCCGTTACCTCGACCGGCTGCAGGAGCTCTCGGGGACGCCGATCCGGTATGTCAGCGTCGGGACGCGGCGGGATCAGATCATCGAGGTTTGAAAAGCGTAAACGGTAAACGGTGAACGGTGAACGGGGGCTCCTTGCGAGCCGGGTCTTCATTCGTGACGCCAGCTCATGCGGCCCGTTCACCGTTTACCGTTCACCGTTCACGCAGTTGAGGTGTAATGTCCGATCACGAAACGGAGTCCACGCACCTGCTGGTCGTCGGCGCGGGGCCCTGCGGTCTCGCGGTCGGAGTTGCGGCTAAGCAGGCCGGAATCCCCTGCATCTTACTCGACCGGCGCAACATCGTCTCGACCATCGAGCGCTATCCGCTCGGGATGACGTTCTTCTCGACCCCCGAGCGGATCGAGATCGGCAGCGTGCCCTTCGTCGCCAGCCATGAGAAGCCGACTCGGCGGGATGGGCTCATCTACTACCGGCGGGTGGCGGAGCACTACGCGCTGGACGTGCGGCCGGGGGAAGCGGTCGCGGACGCGTTGCGCGAGCCGGACGGGACCTTCCGGGTCATGGTGAGCCGCCGCCACGACGCGAAGACCTACCTGACCCAGACGCTGGTGTTCGCCACCGGCTACTTCGACAACCCCAATCTGCTGCACGTGGCCGGTGAGGATCTGCCCCACGTCGCGCATTATTTCACGGAGGGCCATCCGTACTGGCACCAGCGAGTCGTGATCATCGGCGCCGGCAACAGCGCGGTCGATGCCGCGCTCGAGTGCTGGCGGGCCGGGGCGCAGGTCACCATCGTCCACTTCAGCGACGTGCTCGACCGAACGGTCAAGGCGTGGGTGCTGCCGGACATCACCAACCGGATCAAGGAAGGCAGTATCAGCGTGCGGTGGCGCTCGCGGGTGCGCGCAATCACGCCGACTCACGTCGAGATCGAGACCGAGGGTCGCCCCGGCGTCGAGGAGCTGCCGGTCGAGGCCGTACTCGCCATGACCGGCTATCACGCGGACACAACGATCCTCTGCCGCCTTGGCGTGCCGGTGGATGAGCGGACCGGCATTCCCGCCCATGACGAATCTACGATGAGCACGCCGATCCCGGGCTGCTACCTCGCGGGTGTGATCGCGAGCGGCAACGACGCCAACCGCCTGTTCATCGAAAATGCCCGGGGACACGGCGAGCTGATCGTACTGGACATCCTGAGGCGGCGGAAGGCGGCGTCCCGGCCGGTAGAGAGACGACGCAATCGCAGAGACACAGCTTGAACAGCGTGAACGTTGAACGGTAAACGGAGGTTCCTTGCAGCGGAGCCCCCGTTCACCGTTTACCGTTCACGCTTTTACTGGACCAGCCCTTCCTGCGCGAACGTCTGGATGATCCGCTGAACATCGGCCCGGAGGGCGTCACGGTCGGCGTGCTGCAGCGACCCGGCGACGGCATCCGCGATGTCGTGCGGATCGTGCCGTCCGTCGCAGTAGGTGAGCACCAGGGCCGAGGCGAAGTCGAGGTGGTTGTCGCGCGGGCCGGCGCCGTCGCGCAGCAGGAACCGTCCGCCCACGGGGTGGAAGCGGAGGTCAGCGCGAGCTCTGGGGTAGCGGCGACGGCGGGTTTGCTTTTGCACATCACATAATTATCCAGGGCCCGAGGCCGCGCAACCCCTGATTTTTCAATGATCAACATTGTGTGGAGTACTCTGTTGAAAACGGTGTGGAAACCGCACCCGATTGCCGCCCCTGCCCGCCCCAACCTATCTTCCGCGGCTTCGCTGCCCCGTTGAACCTCCTCGCACCCGGATCCTGATGGCCGATACGACCCTCATGGACAAGCTCGTGTCGCTCTGCAAGCGACGCGGCTTCATCTTCCAATCTTCCGAGATCTATGGCGGGCTCGGCTCCGTCTGGGACTACGGTCCCCTCGGCGTCGAGCTCAAGAAGAACGTCAAGGACCGCTGGTGGCACGCCATGGTCCATGCGCGCGACGACATCGAAGGGCTCGACGCGGCGATCCTCATGCATCCTAAGGTCTGGGAGGCGTCCGGGCACGTCGCCGGTTTCACCGATCCCCTGGTCGACTGCCGCCATTGCAAGAACCGGTTTCGCGCCGACGACCCGCGGATCAAGGGAACGCCGGGCCAGCCCGACGCCCAGTGCCCGGTCTGCGGCAGCAAGGGCACCCTCACCGAGCCGCGCCTCTTCAACCTCATGTTCAAGACCTTCATGGGGCCGGTCGAGGAGCAGGCGGCGGTGGTATATCTCCGCCCCGAGACGGCGCAGGGCATCTACGTCAACTATCTCAACGTCCTGAACTCTTCCCGCCAGAAGGTGCCGTTCGGGATCGCCCAGATCGGGAAGGCGTTCCGCAATGAGATCACGCCGGGGAACTTCATCTTCCGCACCCGCGAATTCGAGCAGATGGAGATGCAATTCTTCGTCAGGCCCGGGACCGATGAAGACTGGTTTGAGCGCTGGCGCGGCTGGCGCATGGAATGGTGTCAGGGCCTGGGGCTCACGCCCGCCAGGCTCCGGTTCCACCGGCACGGCCCCGACGAGCTGGCCCATTATGCCAAAGACGCGTTCGATATCCAGTACGAGTTTCCCTTCGGCTGGCAGGAGATCGAGGGGGTGCACAACCGGACCGACTTCGATCTCGGGCGGCATCAGCAGCATTCCGGGAAGAAGCTCGAATACTTCGATCAGGCTGCCAACCAGCGCTACATCCCGTACATCGTCGAGACCTCGGCCGGGGCGGACCGGGTGACGCTGACCCTGATGGTGGACGCGTATCGCGAGGAGATGGTGGAAGGTGAAACCCGCGTAGTGCTGGGATTCCATCCCGCACTGGCCCCGATCAAGGCCGGAGTGTTTCCCCTGGTCAAGAAGGATGGGATGCCCGAGCTCGCCACCGAGGTGTATCACGCGCTCAAGCGGCGGTTCACGGTGTTCTACGACGACAGCGGCGCCATCGGACGGCGCTACCGGCGGATGGACGAGGCCGGAACACCGTTTTGCGTGACCATCGACGGGGAGACCGTCGCCAATCGCACGGTCACCGTGCGCCACCGGGACTCCATGGCGCAGGACCGCATCGGCCTGGACCAGCTCGAGACCTACCTCCGTGATCATCTAACTGCGTGAACGGTAAACGGTGAACGGTGAACGGGAGCTCCGCGGTGGCACGGGGCCTCCGTTTACCGTTCACCTTTCACGCTGTCTCTTCTATGCGCCTCGCCGACTTCGAATCTCTCGTCCGTCGCCTCTCCTCCGAGGTCCCATCCGACTTCCTCGAGGGCATCGCTGAGGTCTCGGTCTCGCCCAAGAGCGTTCCCCATCCTACCCGCGCCGAGATCTATACCCTGGGGGAGTGCATCCCCCTGCCGGCTCCGGCGGGCACGCCGAGCGGCGCGGTGCAGAGCCGGGTTGTGCTGTACCACGGCTCATTCGTGAACCTAGCGCGGCTGAATCCGGACTTCGACTGGCGGGCGGAAGCCTGGGAGACCCTTACCCACGAGCTGCGCCACCACGTGGAGTGGCGGGCGCACGCGCCGGCGCTGGAGGCGTACGACCGCGCTGTCGAGCAGAACTTCGCCCGCCAGGAGGGTGAGGCGTTCGATCCGGGGTTCTACCTCGACGGCGACTCTCCGGTCCCCGGTGTATATGAAGTGGACGGCGACTATTTCCTCGACCAGGTGGTCCGCACCCCGCCCGCCGAGCTCGAGCTCGACTGGCACGGAGTTCGATACCGGGCGACCGCGCCTAAGGGGCTCCGGCTCCCTGCGTTCCTGGCCATCGAGGGAGCGCTCGAGCCGCCCCCGGGCGAGCTGGTGCTGGTGCTGCGGCGGAAACCGCGGCTCACCGATCTCTTTCGTCCCGCAGAGCCCTTCGCTGCGGTGGTGCCGGTCAGCCCGGTTCCTGCGACTCCAGGGCGAAACTGACGCCCAGCGCCGCGTACCCGCTTTCGATGGCAAGCAGGCGGCGCTTGGTGGCGACGCCGCCGTTCGCGGAGAAGCCGCCGACCTTGCCGCCGGCTGCGACCACCCGATGGCACGGCACGATGATCGCGAACGGGTTGCGCCCGAGCGCCTGCCCCACGGCGCGCGCCGCGCCGGGAGCACCCAGGCGTGCGGCGACCTGGCCGTACGAGAGCGTCGCCCCCGGCGGAATCGTCCTGGCTACCTCGTACACTCGGCGGTGGAAAGATGGGACACCGTCCATATCCAGCTCGATGGCCGAAAGGTGGCTCGGCACTCCGTGCAGCAGTGCCGCGATGCCCTCGACCGCCCGCTGCGCTGCCGGCGCCATCGGGGCTTCCTGCGTCCCGGGGAACCGGCGGAGCAGTCGCGCCCTGGTTTCGACGTCGCTCCCCTCCGGGAGCTGCACGCCAACCACACCGCGCGGGCCCCATGCGATGGCGCATCGGCCAATCGCGGTATCGAACATCGTGAACCAGTACGTCATGTTGGACTCCGAATGCAAAGGCGCACGTTACCTTGGATACTAAGGAGGCCCTTGGACTCGGAGCCATGCCCCCCATCATCCGAATTGCACCGGTCACGCCCGACCGCTGGGACGACCTGGTCGCTCTGTTCGGCGCCCGGGGCGCCTGCGGGGGCTGCTGGTGCATGTACTGGCGGCGGCCGGCTGCCGAGTTCACCCGCGGAAAGGGGCGAGGCAACCGCGAGGCGCTCCGGCGCCTGGTTGCTTCCGGTGCTGTGCCCGGCGTGCTGGCCTACGCCGACGGCACGCCGGCCGGCTGGTGCTCTGTCGCACCCCGCGAGGCCTATCCCCGGCTCGAGCGTGCCCGCGTGCTCCGCCGGGTCGACCCCGAGCCGGTGTGGTCGGTGGTGTGCTTCTTCGTTGCCCGGGCGCATCGTCGTCATCGCCTGTCGGTGGCATTGCTCGAGGCCGCGGCAGCCTTTGCCCGGCAGCGCGGCGCCCGCATCCTCGAGGGCTACCCGGTGGAGCCCCATGCACCGCCGATGCCCGACGCTTTCGCCTGGACCGGGACTGCCGCCGCTTTCCGTGCGGCAGGCTTTCTCGAAGTGGAGCGCCGCTCGGCCACACGCCCCATCATGCGCAAAGTGCTGGGTTCTTGACTGGTCCCCGGGCCCGGCGGCCTCGTATATTCCCTAGCCATGACTTACCAGACCGTCACGACTCTGAGCGCGGCCGAAGTATTGACTCGCGCCAAGCGGTTCTTTGCCGAGCGGATCCCACTGGCGGCGGCGTACCCCGAAAAAGAGGGGCCCGGCTTCCTGGTGCTGCGGGGACAGGGCGGTGAAGAGATCGCGATCGCCGTGAGCGCCGTGCCGGGTGGAACCAAGGTTCGGGGATCGACCCTTTTGTTCGACCAGTCGGTCGATCGATTTCTCTCGACGCTGCCGGCACCCACCGACCTCTCGGCATGACCGGATCCGTACCAGTACGCGTGACAGTGGCTGATGTCTGGGATGCCGTGCCCCTCGATCTTCCTCCCTCGACCTCGTTGGCCGAGCTCAAACGCGAAGCCCTGCGGCGAACTCGCGTCCGGCACGACCCGGCGGAGTACGTGGTGAAGTTTCGCGGAGCGGAGATGCTCGATGAATCGGCCACGCTCAAGGACGCCGGCATTCCGCCGAACGCTGCATTGATCGTGCTGCCCCGTCGGCGCCGGCCGGTGAGATAGGTCCCGTGTTCCTTTCGCGCAGCGCCAACCGCACCGTGACGCTTGTCGCCTCGGCGTTTCTCGGCTTCGACGGCGCGGTGCTGGTGGTCTTCGGGATCTGGGCTCGACATCCCGTCCTCGCGTTGATCGGGGCGGCCCTGTTCGTCTCCTCCGGCCTGGTGTTGCTCTATTGGCGCTGGCATCAGCGCGAGCTGGAGCAGATCGCCGCAGCGCGGCGCGCTCTGCGGGACGAGGCGGAATCACTCCGGGAGCTTCTCCGCAGGGGCTGACTCGGTGCCCGTCGCGGTATTCACCCACCCGGACTGTCTGCTCCACGACCCCGGCCCGGACCATCCGGAGACTCCGTCTCGGCTCCGGGTCCTGCTCGAGCGCCTCCGGGCCGAGCCTCGAGTGGTCCTGCACGATGCGGCGCCGGCCGAGCGCTCGCAGCTGACCGCAGTGCACCGGGAGAGCTACCTGCAATCGGTCGAGGCGCTGAGTGCGGCCGGCGGCGGCGCACTCTTCCTCGACACCATTGTCAACCGATCCAGCTGGTCGGCCGCCATCGGCGCTGCCGGAGCCGCCGTTGCGGGCGTGGACCACGCCCATGGAGGCAGGGGGCACGCGTTCGCGGCCATCCGCCCACCGGGCCATCACGCGCTCGCCTCGGTGGGCATGGGCTTCTGCCTGGTCAACAACGCGGTGGTCGCGGCCCGGCACGCCCAGCGGCTGGGGCGCGAGCGGGTTCTGATCGTGGACTGGGATGTTCATCACGGGAACGGCACCCAGGCCCTGGTCGAGAGCGATGCAACGATCCGCTACGTCTCGCTCCACCAGTGGCCCTGGTATCCGGGCACCGGCGCCGCCGAGGAGCGGGGCGTCGGCAACGTGTTCAACGTGCCGCGTGGACCGGGCAAGCCGCCCGAGCTCTACGTCGGCGACCTCTGGGCGGCCATCATGGCTGCAACCAGCGGCTGGACGCCGGCTCTGGTCCTGGTGTCGGCCGGATTCGACGCCATGCGGGGGGATCCGCTCGGTGGCTTCACGCTCGAGCCCGAGCATTACGCCGATCTGACCCGGCGGCTCCGCGAGCACCTGCCGGAGGCGCCGATCGTGGGGCTGCTCGAGGGCGGGTACATTCCCTCCCGGGTCGCCGACGGCGCGGCGACTCACATCCTGGCGCTGGGAGACTAGTCGTGGCCCTGCATCTCGAAGCTGAAATTCTCGAGCTCACCACCCGGCACCCCTTCCTGATCGCGCGCGGGGGGCAGGCGCTCCATCACACCGTCTGGGTCCGGGTGCGCGACGACGATGGTTGCGTGGGCTGGGGCGAAGCGGCGCCGACGACCTACTACGGTGAGAGCCCGGAAACGGTGCTCGCGGCGCTCAACCTGTACGCGCCGCAGCTGCCCCACGATCCTTTCCAGCTCGAGGCGGCGGAGCGGGCCCTCCAGGGCGCGCTGGGCGAGAATCCGGCGGCGCGGGCTGCGGTCTCCACTGCCCTCCACGACCTCGTCGGCAAGCGGCTGGGCATGCCGCTGTATCGGCTGTGGGGGCTGGACCCCGAGGCAACCCCGATCTCGACGTTTACCATCGGTCTCGATACCCCGGACAAGATGCGGGCCAAGGTGCTCGAGGCCGAGCCGTATCCGGTGCTCAAGGTGAAGCTGGGGACCACCCGGGACGACGAGATTCTGCGGACCATCCGCGGCGCCACCGACAAGGAGCTCCGGGTCGACGCCAACTGTGGGTGGAACCGGAAGCAGGCCATTCGCATGCTTCCGGTGCTCGAGGAGTTTGGCGTGACCCTGCTCGAGCAGCCGCTCCCGGCGCACGACCGCGACGGGCTCGCTGCGGTCACCCGGACCGCGCGGATTCCGGTGATCGCGGACGAGAGCTGTCTGGTGGCGACCGATATTCCCCCGCTGGTGGGCGCGGTGGACGGGATCAATATCAAGCTCGCCAAGTGCGGCAGCCTCCGGGAAGCGCTCCGGATGATCGCGGTTGCCCGGGCGCACGGCATGATGGTGATGGTGGGCTGCATGATCGAGTCGTCCATCGGGATCACGGCTGCGGCGCACTTCACTCCGCTGGTGGACATTGTGGATCTCGATGGGGCCGCACTGCTCGCAGCCGACCCGTTCGCCGGCGCGGCGATCGAGCGCGGCAGGGTCGTTCTTCCCTCCGGACCGGGGCTCGGTGTGCGGCAGCGATGACCGCGTACGCTCACGTCGCCCTGCCGCTTCCGCTTCACTCGACCTACACCTACCGAATCCCCGAGGCCCTGGCCGACCGTGTCGTGCCGGGGGCCCGGGTGGTGGTGCCGCTGCGGCAGAGGGAGCTGATCGCGCTGGTCGTCGAGATCGACGCCAAGGCGCCCGCCGTTGCGGCCCGCGACCTTCTCGGGGCGCCGGACGACGAACCCGCGCTCCCGGCGCCGCTGCTCCGGACGGCGCAGTGGATCGCCGGCTACTACGGCGCACCGCTCGGCCTCACGCTCAAGGCGGTGCTGCCGGGCGGGATGTGGGGGGAATCGCAGGTGATAGCGACCCGGGTTGCAGCGCGACCCGTTACCCGGGGGCTCGCCGGCGAGGTGCTCGACTGGCTGGGCGAGCGGGGCGGGGAGGCCCCCGTGCCGGCCATTGCTCGGGCGCTCAAGCGTCCGGTCTGGGACGCGCTGGACCGCCTGGCGCGGGTTGGCGCGGTCACTCTTCGAGTCGAGCCACCCGACACGGATGCCGACCGCGCGACCGAGCGACTGCTGGTGCTCGCGGGGGAGCCGCCTTCGCTGCTCGAGCGCGATGCCCTGTTCAAGCGCAAAGCCCGTCAGCGCGCGCTCTACGAGGCGATCGAGGGGTTGGGCGGACGGGCGCCGGTGCGCCACCTCCTCGAGCGCCTCGGGTTCAGCGATGCCGTCGTACGAGCGCTGGTGAAAGCGCGGCTTGCCCGGGTGGAATCGGCCGAGCGGGTGCGGGATCCATTTGCAGACACGGCGGCATCACCGCCCCCGGCGCCGCGTACGCCGGCCCAGGAGGCCGCCCTTGCAACGATCGCCTCGCTTGCGCCCGGCGAGGGCGCGCTCCTCTTCGGTGTCACCGGAAGCGGCAAGACGCTGGTGTATCTCGAGGCGGTGCGCCGCGTGCTCGCGGCCGGCCGGGGGGCAATCGTGCTGGTGCCGGAGATCGGCCTCACGCCCCAGACGGTGAGCCGGCTTCGCGGCGCGTTCGGGGATCAGGTGGCCGTGCTGCACAGCGCCCTGTCCGATGGCGAGCGGGCCGATGCCTGGCGCCTGCTCCGCCGGGGCGAGCGACGGGTCGCCGTGGGCGCCCGATCGGCGATCTTCGCTCCGGTGCCCGACCTCGGGATCATCGTGGTGGACGAGGAGCACGAGGCGACCTACAAGAACGGCGAGGCGCCCCGCTACCACGCCGGAGACGTGGCCGCGGTGCGGGCCCGGCTGGAAGGCGCCGTGCTGGTGCTGGGCAGCGCCACGCCGGGACTCGAGACGCTCACCCTCGCAACCGAGGAAAAGCTTCGGCTGTTGCCGCTTCCCGAGCGGATCGGGACTCGGCCGCTGCCCCCGGTCGAGCTGGTCGATCTTCGCACCGCCCCCAAAGTGCCGGGCACGGGCGCCGTCCCTTGGTCGGTGCGCCTGGACGAGGGCGTCGCCGCCGCGCTCGCTCGGGGTGAGCAGGCTTTGCTGCTGCTCAATCGTCGGGGATGGGCCGCCTTCCTGCAGTGTCCGGCATGCGGCGAAGTGCGGCAGTGTCCCCGCTGCACCGTATCGCTCACGGTGCATCGCGCGCCCGAGACGCTCCGCTGTCATTACTGCGCGCACGAAGAGCCGCTCGCCACCGAGTGCCCCAGCTGTGGACACACGGTGCAGGAGATGCGCGGAGTCGGGACCCAGCAGCTCGAGCGGCTGCTGGCTGAACGATTTCCCCGGGCGCGGGTAGCGAGGATGGATCTCGACTCCACCAGCACCAAGTGGTCGCACCAGCGAATCCTCGGCGCGGTTGAGCGCCGCGAAGTGGATCTCCTGGTAGGGACCCAGATGATCGCCAAAGGCCTCGACTTCCCCGACGTGACGCTGGTAGGCGCAGTGGACGCGGACACCGGCCTCTACTTGCCGGATTTCCGCTCGGCGGAACGCACCTTCCAGCTGCTGGCACAGGTGGCCGGTCGGACGGGGCGGGGGCCCAAAGGCGGCCAGGTGCTGGTGCAGACCAGGAACCCTCGGCATCACGCGCTGGTGCATGCGGCCCGGCACGACACCGAGGCGTTTCTGCGCGCCGAGCTGGACCTGCGGCGAACCCCCCCGTACCCGCCTTTCGTCGCGCTGGCCAACCTGGTCGTCTCGGGGGCCGATGAAGCCGCCGTGGGGCGGCGGGCGGCCGAGGTGGCCGACTGGTGTGCGGCGCTGGTTGCGCGCTACGCGCTCCCGCTCGAGGTGTTGGGCCCGGCGCCGTGTCCGCTGGCCCGCATCAAGGAGCGGTGGCGCTGGCACGTACTGCTCAAGGGACCCTCACCCGCCCTGGGGCGGGTGGTGCGGTACGCTGCGCGCCGGTTGACCCGCGCAGGCGACCTGCGCGTGGTCATCGATCGGGATCCGGTTTCGCTGCTCTGAGCGCTGCGTAGGTCGAGCAGGGTGGCTTGCTGCCTCAGGGCAACGCCCGCCAACCCACCTCCGCCCCCACGTAGACGTTGATGCCCGGGGCCGGCTCGATCACTCTGGGGACGTTTGCGACCCGGTCGAACCCGTTGATCGTCACCGACCCGATGTAGCGCTTGTCGAACAGGTTGTTGACCGCCACGAACGGCCGCGCCACCGCCCGGCCCAGCTCGCCGCTCCAGCTCAGCCGAACGTTGGTCACGCCGGCTCCCCAGCTGGAGATCTTCACTGTGTTCGAGTCATCCGCGAACACCGAGGAGCTCAGCGTGTGATCGAGATCGAGCGCCAGGCCCCAGCCCGGCTCGCCGCGGACCCCGAGGCGGGCGAAGTGGTCCGGCACGCCGGGCAGCCGGTTTCCGTTGAACCGGGCCACGCCGGCGGGCGTCACCGCCTCGTAATCGGCGAAAGTGTAATGGGCGTAAGTGTAGGATCCGTACAGTCGCAAGGCGCTGACCGGGGTCAGCGTGACCCCCACTTCGAGGCCATCGTTGTGGGTCTTACCGGCGTTGCGGAAGAACGCGCGGCCGCCCACCTCCTGAAACTGCACGATGGCATCGCGGATCCGGCCGAGGAACCCGGCAAACGAGTACTCGACGATGGTTCCGATCCGACCTCGCGCGCCGACCTCGTAGGTCCACGCCCGTTGGGGGCCGAGCTCCTCGTTGAACCCGGTGCCGCCGTCGGGCCGGTTGGCGAGCTCGGTGGTGGTGGGGGTCTCGAACGAGCTCGCGACGTTGGCGTAGGGCACGAACCCCTCGTTCACCAGGTAGCTCAGGCCCGCGTTCCCGTTCCACGAATCGAGCGTGCGGCTGCCGCTGTTTGGGCCGACGTGATCCTCCACGGTGAAGCTGACCCGGTCGTACCGCGCGCCGGCGCTGGCCAGGAGCCGTGCTGTTGCCGGCCAGTTGGCCTGCACGAACGGTCCCAGCTCGGTCACCTTCTCCCGCTGGTCCTGGAAGACAGGAGCCGCAGGCAGGCCGCCCAGCGACCGGGCGTTGCTCCGGTCGTCCCGCATCGCCTGAACGTCCAGGCCCCCGGTCACCCGCGGCGCCGCTGCGTCACGCCAGAGCCGGCGGGTCACTGCCGCGCGGACTCCGCCCACCGCGCGGTCGATCGTGACGAAGGTGCCGGCGGTTGGGCCCGGCTGGATGGGCGGGGGTGTCGCCAGCGGGTTCTCGAGATCGCGCAGCAGCCCGAAAAGCGTGACGTTGACCTCGTTGCCAAAGTCGTCCAGATGCGTGAACAGGAGCGCGAGCTGCTGCTGCTGGACGTCCTTGTCGGCTCCGCGCCGGATGTTCCCGGCGGCGGCGGAGTCGGGGTTCGCGTCGTACTCGGCCTGGGTGAGCGCGCCGGGGTTCTGCGCCTTGGGGTCGTCGGCGGCGTTGAACCGGAGACCGAGCAGCATTGTACCGGACACGGCGTAGTCGACCGCCGCATTCAGGAGCCGGAGGTCGGCCCCACTCTGCTGCCGGAAACCGTCCCACAGCGTGCGGGACAGCGAGAGCGTGCCGCTCGCCGTGCCGACCCGGCCCGAGGTCCGGGTCTGCCACTTGAACAGTCCGTTGGAGCCGCCCTCGACCCGTGCGTACTGGGCGAACGGGCCAGGATCGGCCCGCTCGGAGCGAAGACTGATCACGCCACCCGAGGCATTGCCGTAGAGCGACGAGGCCGAGCCGCGCAGCACCTCGACTCGATCGAGCGCGCCGAACTCCACGTTGGTCAGCTGACTCTGCCCGTCCGGCAGGGTCTGAGGAATCCCGTCCAGCACGATCTTCACGCCGCGGGTGCCGAAGTTGGACCGGCTGCCGAACCCACGAATGGAGAGCCGCTGGTCGAGCGAGAAGTTGTAGCGGTTGGCGACGAACACACCGGGCAGATTGTTGAGCGCCTCGTCGAGGCCCAGCGTCGCCTGGCCGCGCCGCAGATCGGTCTTGCCGAGCACGCTCACCGCGGTAGGTACCCGCTCGAGCGGCTCGGTGGTCCGGGTGACGGTGACCTCGATCGTCTCGAGCCGCTGAATCGAATCACGGACGGCGCTGTCCGGGCGGGTCGGCTGCTGAGCCGAGCCGGCGGCCGGGAAGAGCGCCGCGGCCAGGGCGAGCAACGCACATCGAGCGGCGGTGCGAATCGGGCGGATCATGACCGTCCTTTTGATGGGTGCCACCGGGCGTTGCTTCATCCGCAGCTTGAATCACCCCTCGCGGCCGCCTAGCTTTCCCGCCGCCTATGAGCGACCTCGTCGCCGCCCAGGCGGCCCACAGCGCTTACCAATTTCCTGATTTCTCGAAGCCGCCGTTTGCCGGCGCACCGGAGGCGCGCTTCGAGCCGCTTCCCGCCGACGGCGTGCTACCCGAGGGGTTTTTCTCGACCTCCAACCTGCCGACCTATATCAACCTAAACGGGCGCTGGGTGATGCCGACACGGCCCCGGATGGACTGCGTGGTGGTTCGGCGGGGAGGAGAGCTGGAGACGATCGAGCCGCGCCGGCTCAAGCGGGGCGAGTTGGTCGCCATGGGCGAGGCCGAGGACGGAAGCCAGGGCATCGTGGTCTACGCCGAGGGATTTCTCGGCGGCAGCCACGGAGCCAACGAGTTCCGCTTCATGTCCACCGAAGTGAGCCGCGAGCGTCCGGTCAATTATGAGGAGCTGGCTCGGCGGCTGGTGGAAGAAAAGCGAAGCGGCGGCTACCTGCTCTGGGTGGTGGGCCCGGCGCTGGTGCACTCGCGGGCCCGGGCAGACTTCGAGTGGTTCATCGCCAATGGCTTCGTCCAGGCGGTGCTGGTGGGCAACGCCGTTGCCGTTCACGACATCGAAGCCGCTATCTTCGGAACCACGCTGGGCATGACCAGCACCGGACAGCCGTCCCAGGGCGGACACGGACTGCACATGCGAGCGATCAATCAGGTACGCGCCGCAGGCTCGATCGAATACGCGGTCCAGTCCGGGCTGGTCAAGAGCGGGATCATGCACTCGTTGGTGACTCACGGAATCCCGTTCGTGCTGGCCGGGTCGATCCGTGACGATGGCCCGCTGCCCGGGGTGCTGAGCGATACGCTGGAGGCTCAGGACGCCATGCGCGAGTACACGGTGCAGGCCACCGGGGCGATCTTCATCGCCACGGCGCTGCACGCGATCGCCGTCGGCAACATGCTGCCCGCGTTTCACACCCGCTACGGGCCGCCCGCGCCGCTGATGACCATTTGCGTCGATCAGACCGAGTTCGTGGTGAACAAGCTCAAGGATCGCGGCACCCATCAGGCCTACGGCGTCGTCACCAACGCGCAGGATTTCATGCACGTGCTGCGGTTCTACGTGGAGCGATGGGCACCGGACTCGGCCTGAATCAGCCCGCCAAGGCGCCGGGCATCGGCCTGGGCTGGAGCCGGCTGGCCGAAGAGGTCGGGCGGCTGCTGCCGCGGGAGGAGATCGACGGGGTCTGGGCCTTTCCCAACATCCGCCGCGAGGGCCGCGAGTGGGGCACCGCGGTGGTCACCCGGATCGAGGGGGGGCGGCGTCGCATCTACACCGCCCGCTACCAGCTGGTGCTCAAGGGCAAGGAACGAGGACAGTTCCAGGCCGCCGTGGAGGAGGTCGGCAGCGGTCCGGTCGAGACGCTGGCCGAGCTCCTGCGCGAGGTGCACAAGCGCACCGACGACGAGCATCCTCCGGTGCCGGTCGCTCTCGCCGACTGGTTCGCCCAGCCCACCGATGGCTCGGCTCGCTAGGGGTGAGGGGGCGGCCCTCCTCGAGCGGTTTCGCCGGCACCTTCGGGACCACCACCTTCCGGTCACCCGCCAGCGCGACCTCATTGCCCAGGCCGTGTTGACCTCCGACGAGCATCTCTCGGTCGAGGCGATCCAGCGGCGCCTCAAGGACGAGGGCGAGCGGGTCGGTACCGCCACGATCTATCGCACGCTCGACGTACTGGTGCGGAGCGGGCTGGTTCGAGCGCACGACTTCGGCGAAGGCTTCAAGCGCTATGAGCCGATGCCGCAGCAGGCCCATCACGAGCACCTGATCTGCCTCCGCTGCGGCAAGGTGGTCGAGTTTCAGAACGAGCGGCTCGAGCGGATGCTTCCCATCATTGCCGACGAGCACGCATTTCAACATCAGCGGCACCGGGTCGAGGTCTACGGGCTCTGCCAGGAATGCCGGCGCCGCGATCTGGGACCACTGGCGGGTGAGGCGTGACGGAGCCTGCCGGTCTGGGTCTGCTGGTTGCATTCGCGGCCGGACTGCTGAGCTTCCTCTCGCCCTGCGTCCTGCCGCTGGTGCCCTCCTACGTCGGTTTCCTCACCGGCATGACCCTCCCGGAGCTCGCGGACCGTCGTCGGGTCGCGGCGCTCCACGCCCTGCTCTTCGTCGCCGGATTCTCCTTCATCTTTATCCTGCTGGGCGCCAGCGCCACCGCGCTCGGCGGCGCCCTCAAGTACTACCAGCAGTGGATCGCTCGGATCGGCGGGGTCCTCATCATCCTGTTCGGGCTGGTGTGTCTGGGCGCGTTCCGTATTGGCTGGCTTCAACAGGAAC
>JBIOTT010000017.1:0-10655 GCA_044866195.1 Gemmatimonadales bacterium | reverse complement strand
GCCCCGGGTCCGGGCGGGCCCTCCGCCGGGCGATCGCGGAGGCGATCGGAACGTTCTTCCTGGTGCTGATCGGCCCCGGGGCCGTGATGGTGAACGTCTACGCCCAGGGCGCCCCCAATCCTGCCGTTACCCTCGCGTTCTGGTCGGTCCGCCGTTTCCCCGCCCGGGAGATCGGGCCCTACATCGGTGCCCAGTGTGTCGGGGCGTTGGCAGCGGCGGGGCTGCTTCGGCTTGTGCTCGGGCCGATCGGGGACGTCGGCGCCACCATCCCGCACGTCGGCATCGGCCGTGCGTTCGCCCTGGAGTGGGTCCTGAGCTTTGGCCTGATGCTGGTGATAGCGGCGGTGGCGACGGACCGGCGCGTGCCCGACGGCCTGGCCGCTGTTGCGGTTGGTCTCACGGTGGGCTTCTGCGCCCTGCTGGGGCCGTTGACGGGTTCGAGCATGAACCCGGCCCGATCGTTAGGGCCGGCGCTGGTGGGTGGGCAGTGGGCGGGGCACTGGCTGTACTGGGTAGCACCCATCACCGGCATGATGGCGGCAGCACGGCTGTCCGACTTCTTGCGCCACACGGAAGGTCATGCAGCAGTGCGTGAGCCGACCCTCACGGGCATTCAAGGCGAGGTGGAGCTGCGCTGACTAGCGCCTCTCAGAGCTTGTTGGCGAAGCTCACAAACTTGTACCGCCCGCCCCGCTCGAGGATGGGGCCGAACAGCCGTTCCTCTACCGTATCGCCCTGAGCAGCCACCCGCCGCAGCACACAGGGGCCCCAAATGGTGTTGGGGCCCTGCTGGCTCGGCTTCCCGTCGCAGCGGAACCCCACGGCGTGCAACGGCCGGCCACCGCGTTCGATCAGCGCCCGGTGCACCCCCTTGTCGCTCTGGAGGCTGAGCATGAACCACATGAGGTCGGGGTTCAGGTCGTACGGCGGCAGCCCCTGGGGGCTCGAAGGGTAGAAGAGATAGGCAAACTCCGCCTTCGACAGCACCATGCGCCCCAGTGCGGTCGAGTCGCGCTGCTCGAGGGCTCGCACGAATGCCTGCACCAGCGCGTCCCGGCTCGGCGGGCCGTGGTCGAGCCGGTCGACAGGAGCCAGACCGCGCCGAAACCGGCGAAGCGCCTCGTCGCGGGGAATGAGGCTGTCTATGTGCGTAGGCTGCGCATGCCGGGCCGGCGCTGCGGCAGGGCGACGCTCAGCGGCAGCGGGCGTGGGCTCCGGGCTGCACCCGGCGAGGGCGATGAGCCCCGCGAGCAGTAGAAGATGACGGAGGCCCATGGGAGAATGCTGGCCGTTCGGTTGAGATCAGTTGATGTTGTACGCGGTCCAGCCCTGCCACCACTTCGTACCGGCCGGATCCGCCGCCCCCAAGTAGCTCGTGTTCTGCCAGCTTCCGCCGAAGTAGTTGGCGACTCGCGCGGCGGGTGCGGTGCCGCCACCACTCGTCGCCGGCGACTCGCCCTTGGGCGTCCAGTCGAGCCCAGCCGGATTCAAGCTCAGGCCGAGCAGGGTGTCCACGGCCACGTCCGCGGCGAACTGCTTGATCGTGGCCAGCCGGCCGGCGTTCCAGTTGGTGGTCTGCGCAAACCCGGCGCCCACGGTGTCGAAGTTGAACCCGTTCTGGCTCAACAGAATGTTGGTGATCTGGAGGGAGTCCTTGCCGCCCGACGCGACGAACAGCGAGTCGGTCCAGGCATCGCGGATATTGATTGCAATCCCCTTCCACCGGGACAGGACGCCGTTGATGAAGGTGCCGCCGGTGCCGCGCCGCCATACGCTGCCGTTTCCGTCGCCAGGGATGCTGGCGAGCTGACCCGGGCCGACCATCGTGAAGTTGGCGAAGACGGGCATCGAGTAGGGCGTGCTCGCCCCCGTGGGCGTAAGCGTGCAGCCGCTCACGGCGGGGTCGCAGCCATCGCCTTCGAACCCGCGGGGGTCGCTGGAGAAGGTCCCTGCGCCCGAGGCTGGCGTAAGGCGCTGGGTCTGGAGCGCGATCAGAAACTGGTTGCGGCCCCGGTAGCCTTCGGTCCAGTCGAAGTGGTCGTCACCCGATTCATAGGAAACCAGATAACGCCCATCCACGGCACCGCCCCACCACTCGAAGGAATCATCCAGGCCGGACATGGTCTGGATGAACTCGTACGTCGTCCCGCGGCCCACCGCGTAGCTCGAGAGCGCGTTCAGTTCCTGTCCGTTGCCGTTCGACACGTCGAACCCCGCGAACTCGATGCGAACGTACCGGAGCGTGCCGCTGTTGTCGTCGTTGTTGTTCCCGCCCGCGTAGTTCTCGGGTTGGGGCCCCTCGGTATTGATGGTCGCGCCGCTTCGGTTGATGATGCCGTTCCCGATGATGATGATCCCGCCCCAGTCGCCCGGATGGCGGTTGCCCGGGGCTCGGGCCGAGGTGAAGACGATGGGTTCGGTGGCCGTGCCCTGGGCATCGATCTTCGCCCCGCGGAGAATCCACAACGAGCTACCGCCCACCGTGGTGTCGCCGATGATTTTGGTCCCCGGCTGGATGGTCAGCGTAGCGCCGCTCTGGATCTTCACGAAGCCGCTCAGGGTGTACACGGTGTCCTTGAACAGGGTTCGACTCGAAGTGATCGAACCGGTGATGGTTCCCTCTTTGGCGCTCGGGTTCGGTCCCGGCGCCGTGCTGTCATCGCCGCCGCAGCCGGTGAGCGCGCCGGCGGTCCACGCCGACAGACTCGCGATCAGCAGCATCTTCCCGTTCACGGACTTCATCAGTTTCCCCTCGGGGCTAGGCGTTGTGGAGGTCACAGCTGCCAGTTCAGACTCGCCTTGAACACACGACCAGTGAGGTAGTACTGCCGGAGCACCTCTCCCTGGAGCAGCTTGAACGGGGCGTTGAGCAGGTTCTTCCCGTCCAGCTTGAAGAGCACGTTTCCCGTGAGCGGCAGCTGGGCCGAAGCATCGAGCAGGTTGCGGGGCTGTTCGTATGCGTCCGGCAGCCCACCCGTGCCGGCCTCGAGGATGCGCTTGCCGGCGACGTTATAGAGCACGGTGGCACTCCAGCGACCCGAGGTGTTGCTCAGGTTGAGGCCCGTGTTGACCACGTACTCGGACTGCCCCACCATCGGCCGGTTCGCGTTGGTGAGCGCCGAAAGCCCGGCGTTGCCCGGCGTGATGTCGCTCTTCATGAGCGTGGCATTCGCGACGGCCGTGAACGGCCGGAGCGCTGATCCGAAGAACCCGAGGTTCTTTCGGATCTCGAGCTCGGCGCCATAGTTGTCGCCCTTCTCGGCATTGACGAAGCTGAGCTGGTTGGCCCCGGTGGCCTGCACGATGACCTTCTCGATCGGGTTCTTGAAGCGCTTCGCGAACACCCCGACGCTGATCACCTCGCCCAGATTGGGGAACCATTCCCAGCGGAGATCGAAGTTCTGGATGAGGGCACGCTTGAGCTCGGGATTTCCGATCGTGGTGTAGAACCCGACTTGCTCGAAGTACACCACCGGCGAGAGCTCACGGTACTCCGGCCGCGACAGCGTTTGGGTCGCCGACAGGCGCAGGTTGTGGTTGGGAGTCACCCGATAGTTGAGCGCCAGGGCGGGGAGCAAGTCGGTGCTCCGGGGGCGCGAGGGCACGATCTGGCCGGCCGTGGTGCGGGTGTCGACGTCGAGGTGCCAGTTCTCCAGCCGGGCGCCGGCTACCATCTCGAGCCGATGGGTCAAGGGAACCTCGAGCTGCAGGTACCCCGCCATCACCTTGTCGTCCGCCGTATAGCTGCCACCGTTCACGTTTGCCTGCAGGAAGAACGCATTGGCTGCTTCGTTGGCCGGCGTGAAAATCTGCTCCGCGGCCATCTGCCGCTGGGCGTCGGTGAGGCCCAGATTGGTGATGTCGTACGCCCGGCTGTCGGCATCACGGGAAACGGTGCGGAATGCGCCCCCGATCTTGACCGCTGTGGGATAGGCGCGTCCGCCGAAGTCGAACCGCAGATTGCCCCCGAAATCCCAGCTCGACTCGCTCATGTCGGTGAAGGTCCGGGTAGCGAACCGCGGCGCGCCGAACCACTCCCGCGCAACCAGGCGGCCGGTGGTCGGATGCGGTACGGCGAGATACCCGATGTCCGAGCGGTCGGGCTCGTCCCGTCGCACCCCAGCCGAGGTCACCGACCAATTGGCGGAGACCCGCTCGCTCAGCAGGTGGTCGCCCTGCAGCTGATTCGATCGGACCGACCGGGTCGTGTAGGTCAGTCGCTGAAACTCGAAGTTGTTGGCGAACTCTTCGTTGAAGCCGCCCAGCACGGAGGCTTCGTTGTCGCCGCCGCGGGTGTAGGTGTTGTTGAGCGAAATCCGGCTGGAGCCGCCGAGGCGGGTACTCAGGTTGAAGAGACCACCCCACAGTGCGGTGCGCTTGGCGCTGGAGCCCTCGTACGTGTTGATCGGCAAGGCCGTGCCCGGCTCGCTCCCGTTCTTTGCGAGCCCCCGAGTCTCGTCCTTGCGGACCTCCTGGTCGTACTGATAGCTGAACGACGCGAGGTAGCCGATCCGCTGGCCAAACACCGGGTCCTCGCCACCCACCGAAATCGAAGTGCTGCTGTTCGCGCCACCGTCTCCGGTGCCGGCACTCCAGGCATCACGAAAGGTTCCAACGAGCTGATTGGCCTGAGAGAGCGTGAGCCCGCTCAGGTCGCCGGCGGCGCGAACCTGGTTCGGCAGCCGCCGGGGTCCGAGCCCGTAGGCGAACCATTCGCCGCCCACGGTGGGGGCCTTGACCACGTCCTTGCCGGCAGCGGCGTCGTTGAACCCGCCGCCGACGGTAACGCTGAGCACCCGGCGGGCGGGAAATTCACGGGTCTTGATGTTCACCAAGGCGCCACTGAAATCGCCGGCCTGCTCGGGGGTGAATGTCTTCGAGGTGGTGATGCCTTCGAGCAGCGTGGAGGGAAACAGGTCCAGCGGGACAACCTTGCGATCCGGCTCCGGGCTCGGGATGCGGGAGCCGTTGAGCTCGGTGGTGGTGTAGCGCTCGCCCAGGCCTCGGACGAATACGAACTTGCCCTCCTGCACCGTGACCCCGGCGACCCGCTGTACTGCCTGCCCCGCATCGCTGTCCGGGCTCTTGGCGATCTGCTCGGCCGTGACCGCGTTCACGATGTTGTTGGCGTTCCGCTGCTCCTCCAGCGCTCGATTGACGCTGCCGCGCTCGGCTTCCGCCGTGACTTCGATCTCGGCCAGCTGCACCGCGGCCGCGGTTAGCGTCACGTTCTGCTCGACCGCCCCACCGGCCGGCACCGGGATGCCGCTCACCGTCTTCGGCTGATAGCCCACCATCCGGGCACGAATGGTGACTACCCCTGGCGCCACGCCAGCCAACACGAAACGGCCGTCGAGCCCGGACGTCGCGCTGACCCGGGCATTGGAGTCGGCCAGCTCGACGTACGCACCAGCCACCGGTGCGCCGTCGGCATCGAGGACCCGTCCGAGGACGCGGCCAGGCTGCTGCGCCAATGCCGGAGCCGCAACTGTGAGGGATACGCAGCCGAAGAGGGCCGCGGCAACGCTGAACCGGCTGATCGAGCGATCAGAGCGCATGGTCAGTAGGGTTGCGGTGGTTACTGGTGTTTCGAAGTGCGGTACGATGCGGAAAGCGTGTCTACGAGGGTCCACGGTTGTGCAACGAATCCGTCACAGGGCAGTCGCGCACGGGGGCCCCGGCCATCCAGGCACGAGAGGGCCCCGCGGCTTCGTATCGCCAGTGTCACGACCTGGCGCCGGTGAGGCGGACTAGCTGGGGATGATGCGGGCGATGACCGACCGGAGGTCACGCACGCTGAGCGGCTTCGCCACCCAGTGCACGGCCGTAGTCACCGTTGGTTCCGAGATCCGCCCGTGGCTCGCAACCACCAGGCGGTCGCGCCAGTCGGGGCGTGAGGTGAGCAGCGTGGCAGTGAATAAGCGCCCATCGGCGGAAACGGCGTGCGCGTCGGTGATGACCAGGTCATAGACCGAGTCCTCCACCAGCCGGAGCGCCTGCTCGCCGCTGCGGGCGGCGTCCACCACGTGGCCCTCGGGCGCGAACAACGCGCTGACCAGCCGGTGAACCGCCGGGTCGTCGTCCACCACCAGTACCCTTGCCTGCCGACTGGCAGGGGTCGCGGCCGCGGGCGATGCCGCGGACTCTGCGCCCAGCGCCGCTTCACCGCTGAGCTGGGCCGAGACCGGGGGGCCGCTGTACAACGGTAGGGAGACGGTGAACTCGGCGCCTCCCTCCCGCGCCGGGCGGTAGTTGATGCGCCCCTGGTGCGCCTCCACCAGCCCGTAGCTCACCGACAGGCCAAGGCCGGTTCCCTGCCCGGGACCTTTGGTGGTGAAGAAGGGCGTGAACAGATGGGGAACCAGCTCGGGTGGTATGCCAGGGCCGGTGTCCCGCACCCGAAGCATGGCGCGCCCCCCGGTGCGACCGGTCGCGAGGGTGATGCGCCGTGGCTGGTCCGGCGGCAATCCGCCGACCGCGTGCACCGCATTGGTGAGCAGGTTGAGCAACACCTGCTGCAGCTCATAGCGGTCGCCCAGCACGCGCAGCGGCTCCGGGTCCAGCTTGCGCTCCAGCTCGATCCCGCGCAGCCGCAGCTCGTACGAGATGAGCAGAGAGGTACGGCTGGCGACGTCGTTCAGATCGACCGGCTCCTTCACCAGGGAGCTGGGCCGGGCAAAGGTGAGCAGGTTCCGCACGATCCGGGCGGCACGCTCGGCTTGGTCGTGGATCACCCGCAGGTGCTCCCGAGTCGGCTCCGGCACTCTCATGGCCGGCTCCAGCAACAGCTCCGCCAGGCCCGCGATCGAGGTGAGGGGGTTGTTGAGCTCGTGGGCGACACCCGACACCAGCTGACCGATCGAGGCCATCTTTTCGTTCTGAATCAGCTGCGCTTCCATCGCCCGTTGCTCGGTCACGTCCTCCACCAGAATGACGACGCTTCCCTCAGCGCCGGGGCCCCACAACGGCGACGCGGTGAGCCGAAGCCGCTTTCCGTCGCCCTCACGCCGCAGCTCGATCGAGCCAGGGCGCTCGAGCCGCTGGGCGCCCGCCAGCAGCTCGCCGGCGAGCGGGGCGGCTTCCGCCACTGCGGCTGCGAAGTCCGCTCCGATCAGGGTCTCCGCCGGGACACCGGCGAGCTGCGCCAGTGCCCGATTGGCGCGCAGGATCTGTCCCGCGGAGCCGACCACCCCGAGCCCCTCGGTGAGGGCGTCAAACGCGGTCTCCCACTCCTCGGTGCTGCGCCGCACCATCTCGAAGAGCCGGCTGTTGGCAACGGCCATCGACGTCTGAGTCGCGATGGTCGAGAGCAGCCAGAGATCCTCCGTGGTAAACGGGCCCTCTCTTCGATCCGCCACGGCGAGAGCGCCGACCGGGCGTCCCTGTGAGCGTAGTGGGGCCACTGCGGCCGAGCGAACTACCTCCCCCTCCAGGAGCTGAACCGACGGCTGCTCGGCGGCCTGACTTACCTCGATCCGCTCTCGCGAGAGCGCGAGTCGCACCAGCCCCGGATCCTGCGCGGCCATGACTCGCCCCTGCAATGGCGCCAGCACACCGGTGGCGGCGGCGACCCGGAGGCCGCCGGTTTCCTCCTCTGCCAGAGCGACCAGAGCGCCCTCCGCCAGGAGAAATCGGGCGGCATAGCGGGCAACCTGTTCCGCGATGCGCTCGAGCTCGATCGATTCGGCCAGGACGTAGCTGAGCTCCTGGAGTGAAAACAGCTCGCTGATGCGGCGGTCGAGCTGCCGGGCCGCTTCGACCCGCCGGGTCTCGGCGGTCACGGCCTGCCGCTCCAGACGGCTGATGGCGAACCAGACGCTAACGGCCAGGATAGCGATGGCGATCACGGCGACCGGACGGCCGGCGTTCAGGGCGACAGCGGTGCAGGCGACGATCGCCAGGGTGGCGAGGGCCGCGGGGGAGGGCGGACGGAGATGTGGGGGGCTGGCCACGGGCGACCTAGGGGTGATGACGCTGGAATCTCGTTGGCGATCGAGTTGACAGGCAAGGGAAAGGGGAGTAGCCTGTTAGGAATCTGAAAGTAGTTGAGAATCGTTCTCAATTAGGTAACCTCCGCTAGCTGGCAGGCCGGGTCACGCCCTCAACTCCATGCCCTACCACACCTCGCGCCTGCTTGTCGTTCTCCTCCTGCTGGCCAGCCTCGTCAGCCCCCTCCTCGCGCAACTGCCGGGAACCGGCAGCATTCGGGGCACTGTCCGGGGCCCCGATGGTCCGCTGGCCGGCGCAACGGTCCGGCTGGTGGGCGCGGATCGGCATGCCGCGACCGATCCGGCCGGCGCATTCCGCTTGGACGACATCAGGCCCGCCCGGTATACCCTCGAGATCGCCGCCGTCGGCTTCACCGCCGATCGCCGCACGGTTCGAGTCGTCCCCGATACCGTGATCGTGGTGAACGCGACGCTGCAGCGCGCGGTCCAGCGCCTGGCGGAGCTCACGGTCACTGGCGGCGGGGCGCCTGCCAGGGCGATGACTGCGCTGCCGGACCTGCTCGATGGAGCGCTCTTCGCGGGCAAGAAGACCCAGGTGCTTGCGCTTGACAGCCTCGACGTCAACGCAGCGCAGGATGTCTCCCGCCAGGTTCTCGGTCGGGTTCCCGGGCTCAACGTGTCGGAGACGGAGGGCGCCGGTTTTCCCTCGAACGGCATTGGATTCCGGGGGTTGAATCCAACCCAGTCGATCGAGGTGAACGTGCGGCAGGATGGCTACAACATCGCGGCCGATCCTTACGGCTACCCCGAAGCGTATTTCATCCCGCCGGCAGAAGCGTTGAGCCAGGTCCAGCTCGTGCGCGGTGCGTCCTCCCTCGGCTTCGGCTCCCAGTTCGGCGGCGTCGTCAACTACGTGGTCCGGGACGGCACCCCACGGAGTCCGCCCGCCGTCCGCGCCCGCTTCACCGGAGCGAGCTATGCCACCGTCGATGGCTTTGGCGACATCGGCGGCGGGGTCGGGCCGCTCACCTACTACGGCTTCGTCCAGTACCGCAATCAGAACGGTTGGCGCCCCAACGGCGACGTGGAGCAGGTTACCGGGTTTGGCCGGCTGCGTTGGCAGGCATCGCCCCGCTGGCGACTAGGTCTCGAATACACGTTGTTCCGGAATCGAATCCACATGGCCGGTGGACTTTCGGACCAGCAGTTCGAGGCGGATCCGAGCGCGTCGTTCCGGGCCAGAAACTGGCTCGGCAGCCCGTGGAACGTCCTGGCGGTGAGTGCGGACTATTCGCCCTCCCCGAATGTGGTGGTGCATACCACTGCCTGGGGCAACCTGAGCCAACGGTATCTGGTATGGCGCAACGAGGACGGCGGAGCCGGCGCCCCGGACGATGTGGACCCGGCCACCAACCAGTTCGTCCCCCGCGAGGTCGAGCGAGAGAAGTTCACCAACGCGACCCTCGAGTCCCGGCTCAGCTGGACCTTTCCGCTGCTGGGTCGGAGCGGGACATTTGCCGCCGGCGTGCGAGCGTTCACCGGCCGGATGCATCGTCAGGAGGGGGGGCCGGGCTCGACCGGATCCGATTTCGACTTGACACTCCACGGCGGGACCTTCGAGAAGGACGTCACCTTCTACAACAGCAACCTATCGGGGCACGTGGAGCAGCTCGTGCAGCTGGGCGATCGGCTCTCGGTGACGCCAGGAATCCGGATCGAGTATCTCCACTCCTCCGCCACCGGCTATACCGATACCGTGTTCAGCCCGCTCGCCCGCGATCGGACGTTCGAGCTCCCCGGCGTCGCTGCGCAGCTTCGCACGTCGAGCACGACCGAGGCGTACGGCAGCATTGCCCGGTCCTATCGGCCGATCGACTATTCGTCCATCACACCCTTCGCGACCGTGTCGCGCATCGACCCAAACTTGCGGGACCCCAACGGCTACACCACCGACTTGGGATGGCGGGGCCACCTGGCCGGCTCGGCGATCGGCTTCGACGTGGGCGTGTTCCGGATTCGCTACGGCGATCGGATCGGGCTCGTCTCGGGGGCCGACCCCGACGGCACCCCGTTTACGCTCCGCACCAACGTGGGCACCAGCGTGCATCGCGGGGCCGAAGCGTATCTGGAGGTCCATCCGTTGACGCTGCTCGGAGGCTCGAGCCTCGGCGACATCTCGCTGTTCGATGCGTTCGCGTTCACCGATGCGAAGTACGTCGACGGCGAATTCACGGGCAACCGGGTCGAGTACGCACCGAAGCTGGTGAACCGGGTCGGCCTGACCTATGCCCGGGGGGCGTTCTCCGGCACGTTTCAGGTTTCTCACGTCAGCCGCCAGTTCGGGGATGCCAACAACACGATCGGGGGCTCCGATTCGAACGTCGGCCTGGTGCCGGCCTATCAGGTGCTCGATCTGACGGGGAAGACCCGGCTGGGACAGCGTTTCACGCTTGCCGGCGGGGTGAACAATCTGGCAGACGCGCACTATTTCACCCGCCGAACCGATGAATATCCCGGGCCGGGGATCATCCCCTCGCCCGGCCGCAGCGTGTATCTCACCCTCGGCGCGGATTTCTGACGCATAATTCACCGCAGAGACGCAGAGAGCGCAGAGGGCTGGACCGATCGATTGGAGCTCCTCGTCCAAGCCCAAAGCAACTTTAGTGAGTAAAGAGAAGGCCCCGATCGGTTGGACGAAGCCTCTGC
>JBIOTT010000016.1:0-39418 GCA_044866195.1 Gemmatimonadales bacterium | reverse complement strand
ATCCGCTCGGCGACCGTCAATGCGGCCGACCTGCTCGGGCTGATCGACCGGGGCGTTATCGCGCGGGGCAAGCTGGCCGACCTGATTGCCGTGCCGGGCAACCCGCTGGAGGATGTGCGGGTGCTCGAACGGGTGGCGTGGGTGATGAAGGGGGGCGTGGTCTACAAAAGCGTGACCGGTGAACGGTGAACGGGGGCTCCGCCGATCACAGAAGCCCCCGTTCACCGTTTACCGTTTACCGTTCACGCTCTTACAGGATGTACCGCCGCAGGTCATCGTCGTTGACGATTCTCGCCAGCCGCTCTTTGACTTCGCCGGCGTCGAAGACGATCCGCTTTTTCGGATAGTTGGGCAGCTCGAACAGGACTTCCTCCATCAGGCTCGCCATCACGGTGTGCAGCCGGCGGGCCCCGATGTTCTCCATCCGGTCGTTCGCCAGCCAGGCCACCCGGGCCACTTCCGCGATCCCCTCGGCGGTGAACTCGAGGGTCGCCCCCTCGGCCGCTACCAGCGCCTGATACTGCTTGGTGAGAGCGTTCTCCGGCTCGGTCATGATCCGGACGAAGTCCTCCTGAGTCAGCGGCAACAGCTCGACCCGGATGGGAAACCGGCCCTGGAGCTCGGGGATGAGATCCGAGGGCTTGGAAACATGGAACGCGCCGGCGGCGACAAAGAGAATGTGGTCGGTGCGCACGTAACCGTAGCGGGTCTGGACGGTCGAACCCTCGACGATGGGCAGCAGATCGCGCTGTACCCCCTCGCGGGACACGTCGGGCCCGATCGCCGTGCCCCGCTCCCCTGCGATCTTGTCCAGCTCGTCGATGAAGATGATGCCGTGGTTCTCGACCCGGTCGAGTGCCTCGTTCACCACGTCGTCCATGTCGACCAGCTTCTTGAGCTCCTCGTCCACCAGCACCCGCCGAGCCTCCGGCACCTTCACCGTGCGCCGCTTCTGGCGCTTCGGCAGCATCTCCTGCAGCCATTCGGTGAAGTTGATGTCGGTCCCCTCCATCCCCTGCGGCGGCTGGAGCATCTCGAGTCCGGGATAGCCCTGAGCGGTCACCTCGATCTCGACGTCGCGGTCGTCCAGCCGGCCTTCGGCCAGCATCTGGCGGAGCTTCTCGCGCGACCGTTGCCGCCGCTCGTCCTCGCCGGCCGGGACCTGCTCCGGCTTGGCCTGCCCCTTGGGCGACACGATGAAGACCGAAGCCCCCGGCTTGCCGGGTTTGTCGGCCGCCTCGGCGGGGGGCTGGGGTGGCGGCGGGGGAAGCAGCAGGTCGAGCAGCCGTTCGACTGCACGCTCCTCCGCCTGCGGATAGACCTCGTCCTCCCGCTCGGTCCGAACCATGTTGATGGCTGCATCGACCAGATCGCGAACCATCGACTCGGCATCCCGGCCGACGTACCCGACTTCGGTAAACTTGGACGCTTCGACCTTGATGAACGGCGCCCCTGCAAGCCGCGCGAGCCGCCGGGCCACTTCGGTCTTCCCCACGCCGGTAGGGCCGATGAGAATGATGTTGTACGGCATGATCTCGTCGCGGATGTCGTCGGGCGCCTGAGCCCGGCGCCAGCGGTTCCGGACGGCGATGGCGACGGCCTTCTTGGCCGCTTCCTGACCGACGATATAGCGGTCCAGCTCGGCCACGATCTGACGGGGCGGAAGCTCTTCCAGCCAGGGAAGGGATTGTTCCGGCGGCGCGGATGGTTCGGGTTCGGGAGCGGGCTTGCTCATGGAAACAACGTAAACGGACCGTTCACGCAGTTGGTAGTTCCAAGATGGTGACGTTCCGGTTGGTAAACACACAAATATCGGCCGCGATGTCGAGCGACCGCTGCACGATGTCGCGGGCGCCGAGCTTGGCATCGGGGAGCAGCGCCCGGGCAGCGGCGAGCGCGTAGTTGCCGCCCGAGCCGACCGCTACGATCCCATCGTCGGGCTCGATCAGCTCTCCCGAGCCGCTCAGGAGATAGCTGTGCTCCAGATCGGCAACGACCAGCAGCGCCTCCAGTCGCCGGAGCACCCGGTCGCTGCGCCAGTCCTTCGCCAGCTCGACGGCCGCTCGCGGCAGGTTGGCGGGGAAACGGTCGATCTTCTCTTCGAACTTCTCGTAGAGGGTCAACGCGTCGGCCACCGAGCCCGCGAACCCCGCCAGCACCTTCCCACCTTTCATGGTCCGGACCTTCACCGACTTCGCCTTCATGACGGTGTCGCCGATGGTGACCTGCCCGTCGCCGCCGAGAGCGAGGCGGCCGTCTTTCCGGACAGCGAGAATGGTCGTTCCGTGGGAGGCCATAGTATCTCAATAAGCGTGAACGGTGAACGGTATACGGTAAACGGGAGGCGCCCGCTCACGGAGACGCCCCGTTCGCCGTTCACCGTTTACCGTTTACGCAGTTCACGCTCTAGGATGGGCCTTGTGATAGACCTGTTTCAACCGCTCCACGCTGGTATGGGTGTAGATCTGCGTGGTGCTGAGCGACGCGTGGCCGAGCAGCTCCTGGACCGCCCGCAAGTCGGCGCCGGCGTCGAGCAGATGGGTGGCAAACGTATGCCGAAGCGAGTGGACCCGAAGCGTGTCGCCCCCGACGGCGTCGAACAGCCGGTGCATGAGCCGTTGGATGCTGCGCGGCGGCAGCCGCCGCCCCTGCAGGCTCACAAAGAGGGCCCGCCGATCGGCGCCGCGCCGGGCCGCGACCCCGTCCCGGAGCCGAAGATAGCGACGCAGCGCCGAGACTGCGCGCGATCCGACCGGCACCAGCCGCTCCTTCCGCCCCTTTCCCCGCACCTTGGCCTGGTCGGAGAGAAGATCCACGTCGCCCAGGCTCAGGCCGGCCAGCTCGGCGAGCCGCATCCCGGTCGAGTAGAACAGCTCGAGCATCGCGAGATCCCGCACCGCCTTGAAATCGCCGCTCTCGGCCCGCTGCTCGGCCCAGGCGAACAGGCTCTCGGTGGTCGGCCGATCCAGGTGCGCAGGCAGCCGCTTGTCCAGCTTGGGGACCCGCACCGCGCGGATTGCGGTGGCCTCGAGATCGTGGTGGGTCCGCAGGTAGCGATAGAGGCTGCGCACGGCCGAGAGCGCTCGCGCGGCTGATCGCTTGGACAGCCCGCGCCGCTGGAGCTCGCCCAGGAACCCGCGGAACCCCGATCGGTCCACCGTCTCCCAGCCCCACTGCCCGGCATAGTGCCGGTCGCAGAAATCGGTAAACGCCGCGAGATCGCGGGCGTACGCTTTGACCGTATGGGGGGACTGGTCGCGTTCCTTTTCGAGATGCAGGAGAAACTCTTTTAAGGCGGACGGGCGGACGGGCGGACGGGCGGACGGTGAGCTCGCCGACGCGGCGATGGTCTCCGTGACGCTCCTTTTCCCGCCCGCCTGTCCGCCTGTCCGCCTGTCCGCCTTCACAGCGTCGCCACCCAGGCATCGAAGTCGGCCAGCGCCCGTTCCACCAGCAACTCCTTCTTCCGCTCCTTGGATACCCGTCCGCCCGTCCGCCCGTCCGCCTGCCCGCCTGTCCGCCGGTCCGCCTGTCCACCCTCGAGCGGCTCCAGCAGCCCGAAGTTGGCGTTCATCGGCTGAAAGTGACGCGCGTCGGCCTCGCGCAGGTAGCGGTACAGCCCGCCAAGCATGGTAGTGGGCTGCGGAACAGCAGCCGGAAGACCACGCAGCCGCCGAGCCAGGTTGATGCCCGCGAGGAGGCCGGTGCCGAGCGACTCGGTGTATCCCTCGACCCCAGTCATCTGCCCGGCCAGAAAGACGAGATCGTCGTCGCGGAGCGAGAGCGCCGGGCTCAGACTCGCGGGGCTGTTCACATACGAGTTCCGGTGAATGCTGCCGTACCGGAGATACTCGGCCGAGCCAAGCCCCGGAATCATGGAGAAGACCCGTCGCTGCTCGGGGATGCGAAGCCGGGTCTGGAAGCCGACCAGATTCCACATCTGTCCCGCCCGGTCCTCCCGTCGGAGCTGCACCACCGCGTGCGGCTCGCGCCCGGTGCGCGGATCAGGTAGCCCGACCGGCTTGAGCGGGCCGAACCGGAGCGTCTCCGGCCCCCGCCGCGCCATCTCCTCGACCGGAAGGCAGCCCTCGAAGTATGGCACCTGATCGAACTCGTGCGCCTGAAACCGATCGGCCGCGACCAGCGCTTCGACGAACGCCGCGTACTTCGTCCGGTCCATGGGCGCATTGAGGTAATCGTCGCCGCCGCCCTTCCCATAGCGCGATAAGGGATAAAGGCAGGTCTTGTCGAGCGACTCGTCGGCCACCACCGGCGCGATCGCGTCGTAAAACGCGAGCGCCCCAGTGCCCAGCCGCTCGGCCAACGCGCGGGTCAGCCTGTCAGATGTGAGCGGCCCGGTGGCGATCACGGCGGGCGAAGGAATCTCCCCGATTTCCTCCCGAGCCACCCGGATGCGCGGATGCCCGGCGATCCGATCGTGGACTGCGCGGGAGAACAGCTCGCGATCCACCGCAAGCGCGGAGCCGCCCGGGACGCGAGCCTCGTCGGCGCAGCAAAGCAGGAGGCTCCCCAAGCGGCGCAACTCCGCCTTGAGGAGCCCATGGGCGTTGGACAGCTCGACCGACTTGAAGGTGTTGCTGCAGACCAGCTCGGCCAGGCGATCAGTACGGTGGGCCGGCGTCGTCACTACCGGCCGCATCTCGCAAAGCGTCACTTCCACGCCGCGCTCGGCCAGGGCCCAGGCTGCTTCGCAGCCAGCGAGCCCACCGCCGACGACGGTTATCCTCACGTCAGCGCCATCTCCTCCGGCTCGACCGTCACTATGCGATGCCCGCACTTGAGGCACACCTGCGACTCGCCTTCGGCCTTGCTGATCTTGCGCTCCAGCCCGATCCAGCCGCAGTTGGGGCACTCCTCGGCCACGGGCCGGTTCCAGGTGGAGAAGTCGCAGGCCGGATAGCGCACGCATCCCCAGAACGACTTCCCCCGCTTGGTGCGCCGCTCCGCCAGCTCGCCTTCGAGGCACTTGGGGCACTTGATCCCCAGCGAGATCGACCTCCGGCCCTTGCACTCCGGGTAGCGGGTACATGCGAGGAACTCGCCGAACCGGCCGGTCCGGATGACCATCGGGGCGCCACAGAGCTGGCACTTCTCGTCGGTGGGCCGGTCGGGAACGCGGTCCTTCTTGAGCGACTTCGCGTAATCGCAGGTCTCTTTGTAGTTCACGCACGCGAGGTACGGGCCGAACCGCCCGGTGCGGAGCTCGACCCGCGATCCACACTTGGGGCACCGCTCGGCGGCGAGCTTCTCAGGCGACAGCCCGTGCGCGTCGGCGACCAGGGCATTGATATCCACGGCTTCCAGCGCCCGGATGAACGGCCCGTAGAAGTCCTGGAGGACTCGCTGCCAGCCGAGCTCGCCCTCCTCGATTTTGTCGAGCTCCTCCTCCATCTCTGCCGTGAACCCCACGTTGAAGATGTCGGGAAACTTGCTCACCATGACCTGCTCGACGGTCTCGCCGAGAGGAGTGGGGAAAAACCGGCGGGTCTCGAGCCGGACATACTCCCGCGCCGCCAGGGTGGAGATGATCGCACTGTAGGTGGAGGGCCGGCCGATCCCGAGCCGCTCCAGCTCCTTGACGAGGCTCGCCTCGGAGAACCGCGGCGGCGGCTCAGTGAAATGCTGGCTGGGCACGATCTGGCGGACCTCGACCCGATCTCCCTGCTCCAGGGGCGGAATGGGGGCGAGATCGTCCATCGTCTTCGCCTCGCCGGGCTCGTGCCCTTCCATATAAAGGGTATGATAGCCGTCGAAGACCATGACCGAGCCGGTGGCCCGAAACAGGTACCGCCCAAGGTCGAAGTCCACCACGGTCACGTCGTAGACCGCTGGCGTCATCTGGGAGGCCACGAAGCGCTGCCAGATCAGCTGGTAGAGCCGGAACTGGTCGGGCTCGAGATAGCGCTGGACGGCCTCCGGCCGGCGGCTCACGTCGGTTGGCCGCATTGCCTCATGCGCTTCCTGCGCTCGCACGTTCTTCTTGGTGGCGTATGCGTTGGGGGCGTCCGGGAGGTACCCTTTCGCATAATTCTTTTTGATGAACGCGCGCACCGCCCCGATCGCCGCATCGGAAACCCGCACCGAGTCGGTTCGCATGTACGTGATCAGCCCCACGGGGCCCTCTTCGCCCACGTCCACACCTTCGTACAGATCCTGCGCGGCCCGCATGGTCCGGCGCGACGAGAAGCCGAGTCGCTTCGCGGCCTCCTGCTGCAGGGTGCTGGTGGTGAACGGCGGCGCCGGCCGCTTCCGCCGCTGCTTCCGCTCGACTCGGCTGACGACAAACGGAAGCTCGCGCACGGCGTCCACCACGCTCCGGGCGTCGGCCTCCGAGTGGAGCTGGGGCTTGTGCCCGTCCACCTGGTGCAGCGAAGCCTCGAAGCTCTGGCCGCCCTTGGCGCATTCCGCCTCGATGGTCCAGTATTCCTGGGGCGTGAAGGCGCGAATCTCCCGCTCTCGCTCGACGATGAGCCGAAGCGCGACGGTCTGCACCCGGCCGGCAGATAAGCCGGTCTTGATCGCCTTCCACAAAAGTGGGCTGGCTTTGTAGCCGACCAACCGGTCGAGAATCCGCCGGGCCTGCTGCGCATTCACCTTCTGCTCGTCGATATCGCCCGGCTTCCGCATGGCCTCCTGGATCGCGTCCTTGGTGATCTCGTGGAAGAGAACCCGGCGGGTGGGCACGGCGCGATCCAGCTGGCCCGCGACGTGCCAGGCGATCGCCTCGCCCTCGCGGTCGGGGTCGGTCGCGAGGAACACCTCGCTTGCGCCCTTCGCAGCCTTCTTGATGTCGCTCAGCGTCTGATTCTTGCCCTTGATCGTCACGTACTCCGGGGTAAACCGGCCGTCCTCGATTTCGACGCCGAGCTTTCTCGTCGGGAGGTCGCGCAGGTGGCCGATCGTGGCCTTCACCGCAAACCCCGAACCGAGATATCGGCCGATGGTCTTGGCCTTGGTGGGGGATTCGACAATGACCAGCGCCTCGCCCGCCCGGCGCGACCGTCGCTTGCCATCGCCGCTGACGGCCACCTTGGCCGACTTCGCGACCCGTGGCCGCTTGGTCTTAGGCTTGGTTCTGGCTGTCTTACTCGTCGTCATACGCTTCAGGGTATCGCCTCCAGCTCATCCCGGGGTCAACTCAGGCCCGGTTAAGAAACGCGCACGGTTCCCGGATAGCAAGGATGAGTTGTGTAGGTTGCCGTGAGTCAATGGCTTACGACCACCCAGCGCATTCGCGGGCAATCTGGGCCACCTCGGCCGCGACCGCGTCCGGGGTTTTGTTGTCGGTAGCCACCTGGTGCTCGGCGCGAGCGTAGTACGGCTCGCGTTCCTGGAGCAGAGCGCGCATCCGCGCCACCGGGTCTTCCGCGGTGAGCAGGGGGCGCACTTCTCCCTGGTCGACCCGCTTGACGGCCGTGCTCGGCTGGCACTTTAGATAGATGATGCAGCTGGTCTCCCGGGCAGCCTCGAGCTCGGCCTCTTGCGCGGCCCAGCCACCGCCGGGCACCAGCACGACAGGTTCTCGCGCACAGGCTGTGCGGACCGCGTCGCGCTCCATCCGGCGGAACTCCGCCTCGCCGACCATGCCGAAGATCTGGGAGATCGGCATGCCCATCTGACGGACCAGCAGGTTGTCGACGTCGATCAGCGGCGCGTTCAAGCTCTCCGACACCAGTCGGCCGATCGTGGTTTTGCCGGAGCCTGGCAGTCCGACAAAGAGCAGGTGTCGGCGCATCATCGGGCCTCCACGCCCGGCGACCGGAGCTCGGTCCAGCGGGCGCCCAGCACCGCGACATAGGCCGCAACGTTCCTCCGCATCTCGGCCAGGCTGTCGCCGCCAAACTTCTCCAGCATCGCATCGGCGAGCACCAGCGCGACCAGGGCCTCGGCAATGACGCCCATGGCCGGGACGGCGGTCACGTCGGAGCGCTCGCTCTGCGCGTTGGCGGGCGCACCGGAGGCGAGATCCACCGTCGGGAGCGGTGACATCAGGGTCGAGATCGGCTTCATGGCCGCCCGCACTACCAGCGGCTCGCCCGTAGTTATCCCGCCCTCGACTCCGCCGGCGTTGTTGCTGCGCCGGGCAAACCCCGCGCGCGGAGTCCCGGGAATCGGGGGAGCCGCTGCTTCACTGTCCGCCCGTCCGCCTGTCCGCCTGTCCGCCTGCCTGTCCGCCTCAATCGGATCGTGGACGGCAGAGCCGAGCCGGCGGGCCGCCTCGAAGCCCAGCCCGATCTCCACGCCCTTGACGGCGGGAATCGACATCAGCATGCCCGCAAGCCGGCCGTCGAGCTTGCGGTCCCAGCTCACGTGGCTTCCGAGCCCAACCACGAGCCCGCGAGCCACGACCTCGACCTCGCCACCGAGAGTGTCGCCGTCCTTCTTCGCAGCGTCGATGCGGGCAATGATCTCCGCCTCGACATTCGGGTCGAGCACCCGGATCTCCGAGCGATCGGCCGCCTGGTTGAGCGGACGGGGGAGCTCGGCCGGCGGCTCCACCCGCACGCCGCCGAGGGAGACGACATGGCTGCCGACGTCGACGCCGAACTCGTCCAGCAGCCGGCGGGCGAGGGCACCGGCAGCCACCCGGGCCACGGTCTCCCGTGCACTGGCCCGCTCGAGGATGTCGCGGGCATCGAGCCGGTCGTACTTGAGGACGCCAACCAGGTCCGCGTGCCCGGGCCGGGGCCGGGTGACCCGCCGACGCCGGAGGTCACCGGGGGTCCCCTCGGCGCTCATCACGTCTTCCCAATTTTCCCAGTCGCGGTTCCGGATAAGCATGGCCACCGGGGTGCCTAGTGTCTCGCCGGCGCGCACTCCGGACAGAAACTCCACCCGGTCCCGCTCGATCTTCATGCGGGCACCGCGCCCGTAGCCCATCATGCGGCGAGCCAGGTCGCGGTCCACCCATTCAGCCGAGACCGGCAGGCCGGCAGGCAGGCCCTCGACGATGGCGACGAGGGCTTTGCCGTGCGACTCGCCGGCGGTCACAAACTTCAGATGCAAACCGACGCTCCTCTCAGGGTGAACGGTAAAAGCGAATCGAGCCCGACACGTATGGTCGGGCTCGATTCTACCCTCCCGGGCGGCGCCCGGCCAAGACCTGGGTCAGTTCAGGCTGGCGGCGTCGTCCACCACCCGGGGGGTTACCAGGATCATCAGGTCCCGGCGCCGCTCCTGATGCTCGGTGGTGCTGAACAGGCCACCCACGAGCGGAAGCTGCGACAGCAGCGGGATGCCCGACCGGGTCCGGTTGACCTCGGTGATCGTGAGCCCGCCGATGACCGCGGTCTCGCCATCGTTCACGAGCAGCTGGTTCTCGGTCGTCTGCTTCGTGAAGTTGAAGCCGAACTGCGAGGCCGGGAGATTCTGCACCGCCGACCGCTCGGTGCGGAGCGACATGAAGATCTGGCCGCTGTTGGTGACGTGCGGCGTCACCGTCAGGCGGATACCGGTCTCCTTGAACTGAGTCTGCTGCACGGCGACCGCGGAGCCCTGGGCCGGCGGCGCACCCGGCACCGGGGTCTCTTCGCCGACGAGGATGTCGGCCTTCCGGTTGTCCAGCGTGCTGATGGTCGGCTCGGCCTGAATGTCGGCCAGCTGCTGGGACTGCAGGGCGCTCAGGAACGAGGTCAGCGTGCTGCCGCCCAGGATGGTCGAGAAGACCAGGCTCAGAGCAGCGTCCTGCACCCGGCCGTTGGCATTGCCGATGGCCGACAACGTGTTCCCGCCCAGATCGACGAAGCCGAAGGCATTCTCACCCGCGGGTGAAGGGAACGGAGTCGACGTCGGGCCGGTTGGCCGGGTAATGACCGTTTGATATGCCTGGTTGGCCGAGCCGAGATCGTAGCGCAGGCCCAGCCGCTCGAGGTCGGTCCGATCCACGAAGATGATCTTTGCCTTGATCAGGATCTGCGGGGTCTTGCGGTCGAGGTTCGCCACGAAGCGGCTCACGTCGTCCACCCGGCTCCGCGTGTCGGTCACAATCAGGCTGCTGGAGGCGGAATCGGCGATAACCCGGCCGCGGCCCTTGGTAAGCAGGGTCTCGACCGACTTGGTGATCTGCGCCAGCGGGGTGTAGTTGATCGGGACCTGCCGCGACTCCAGCGGCTCGAGCGAGTCGAGCGCCGCCAGCGCGGCGGGTGCATCCACCCGGATGATCCCGCCCGTCATCTCCGTCGCCGAAAGCCCCTGGGTCGCGAGAATGGCCTGGAACGCCTGATCCCACGGCTGGTTCTTGATCTCGGCCGAGACCTCGCCCTTGATGTCCTTGCCCAGGATGATGGTGCGCCCGCTGAACGCGGCGAAGCCTGCGACGACGTCCGCGACGCTGGCGCGATCCCAGGTGACGGTGATGCGCGGCTGGTCGGTGCGGAACAGCGCTGGGCGCCGCCCCTGAATCTGGGAGACCTGTACCTCGGGCTCCCGCACTGATGCGGGCGCGGCAGTCACGGCGGTCATGTCGCGCGCCACCGGCTCGTCGGCGGCGAGAGCCGCACCGGCATTGGAGGCTGAAGACCAGGCCGCGAATGCCTGCTCGCTGCCGAAGCTTACCCGCACTTCGGCATCGGAGCGGGCCAGCTTGTAATCCTTCACGCCCTCGAGATCGAGCACGATCCGCACGACGTCGGGCCGGAACTGGGAGTAGCGCAGGTTGACCACGCCGCCCCGGTTCACCCCATCGTACAGCGCGCTCGTGGCCGAAAGCCGGGCCCCGACGACGTCGACCACCAGGCGGTCGGGAGCGTGGAGCATGAAGTCGCGGACCTGTACAGCGCCGTGCACGTTGATGACGACATCAGCCTTGCCCGGCGCAGGGAGGACGCTAACACCCGTCACCTCCCCGCTCGCGGGGCCGTCCTCGGCGAGCGCCGGGGAAACCGGGCCGAGCAGCGCGGCGGCTAGCAGCAAACGGTGCATTCGCGTCATTGGGTAACGTCCTCCTGCTTGCGCAGCGAGAGAGTTTCCTGCCGTTCGTAACCGAAATCCTGAATCGTGAACACCACATCCTTGGGCCGGATCTGGGTGACCCGGAGGCGCCCGAGCTGCTCGCCCTGGCGCAGCTTGTGCCGCTTGCCGCTGGTCTTCTCCCGCAGCACCGCAATGCTGTTCCCGGAGTAGCGAAGATCTTCGTAGATCCCGACCAGCTGGAGATCGGCTATCTCGGGCCCTGCGTGGGCGCTCTTGATCAGCGAGGCGAACGGGTCCCGCGACGCGCCGCCATACGCGAACGTCTCCCGGTACACGACCGACTCGGTGGGATCCGCCGCAGGGGACGCCGAGTCGCCTGGAGTGGCCGCAGCCAGCTTCTTCGTGCTGTCCTCGCGGCTCACGGCCCCGACGTCCAGCGCCGCCTGCTGCGCGGTCGCGGCTCCAGTCGCCCCCAGCCAGGCAACGACGACGAGCGTCGTGCAGAGTTTAGCTGCCACTGCTCTCTCCTTCCGGTGCGCCCGCGCCGGACTTGACGAAAGTGCGGATCTGCAGCTTGGCCTCGAGCAGCGCGCCCGAGGTGTCACCCAGGGCCTTGGCTGCAGCCTGGTTGGCAACGGCCAGAGAGACCTCCTGCGGCACAATGATCCGCTGCAGACTGGCGACGTCGGCCAGCCACTCGCCGATCTGGTCGTAACGCCCGATCACCGAGACTGTGTACTTATAGGTGTCGAACGGCGCGGGCCCCATCTCGACTGGCTGGGGGATCACCTGCGACAGCGTCACGCCCCGGATCTTGCCGCGGGTCGAGATGTCGTCGAGCAGGTTGGGCACTTCGTTTCGCTCCGGGACCAACCGCCGCAGCAGGGCCAGACTCGACCGATAGGTCTCCAGCTTCTTGCGAAGGTCCTCGACCGTGCCCTTGGCGAGCTCCTTCTTCGCCTTGGCGGTTTCGGCCTCGAGCTTCGAGATAGTGTCCTGGAGCGCGACCACCTTCGCCTTCTGCAGCACGAGCCCGGGCATCCCGGCAATCTCGAGCCCTTGATAGCCGATGTAGCCCACGATCGCCGCGAGCAGGATCAGGAAGATCGGAGTCGTCTTGGAGGACATGCTTACCTCACCGACTGGCTGAACGGGACCGTCCGGATGTAGGCCGAATCGGCCTGCTTGAACCGGGCCCGGATGGTGAACGCGGTGACCGCGCGCTCGTGCTCGACGATCGTCTGCGCCGACACCGGCATGACCTCGCTGATCCAGGGAGAAGCCTCGAGGTTCCGGAGGAACCGGGTATACGCCTGGATGTCGACGGTGCGTCCATTGACCTGGAAGGCGAGCGCCGGCCGGACCGTGTCCACCGGCTGCTTCTTCGCGTCCTTCGCCTGGCCCGGCGGGGGCGGCGGCGGTGCCGGCGCGGCTACAGCCGACATGTCTACCAGCCAGGTGTACGCCGGGAGCGCCCGGGTGACCTCATCGAGCACGTGGGGCCACACGTAGCGGTCGCCGTCCACGCTCTGGATCGTGGTGATCTGAGACAGCAGAGAGTCGCGGATCTGCTCCTGCTTGTGCTTCTGATCCAGGAAGGTCTTGAAGCGTTTGTGCTCGGCCCGGGTCTGCTCGAGCTGGGGCTCGAGCGCCCGGAGCTCGGTGGTGTTGCTGAGCCAGGTATAGCCGAGCCAGCCGGCCACCCCGATCCAGGCCACCACGGCGACGAGCAGCGCCGGATCTTTGACCCTGGCGCCGAAGGCTTTCGCGCCGGCGAGGACCCCCGCGAGCGGTGAGCCTGCACGCTTGCGCTTGAGGCCGGGCCGGAGATTAACCGTGATCATCATGAGGCGACGCGTCCGGTGAAGGTGGTCACGCGGCCGAGCGGAGCGCGAGGCCAACCGGGAGCATCAACAGCGGCGCGACTTCGTCCACGCTCATCGTGCTGAAGACCCCGTCCGCAACCTGGAGCCGCTCGAGAGGGTTGGCCGCCTGCACCGGCAGGCGCAGCCGATCGCCGAGCACTTTGCCGAGCCCCGGAATCCGGGAGCCGCCGCCGGTCGTGTACAGCCGCGACAAGCCGCCGGCCGAGCGGCTGGCGCTCTGCAGAAAGGCGGCGGCGCGCTCGATACCCACGGCCAGCTCCTCACCGCGAGACTCCAGGAAGGGTGCGAGCAGGTCGCTCGACTCATGGCCCTGGAGCAGGCGGTCGGCATCGTCCGCCCCGACGCCCCGCTCCCGCTGCAGATCCTCGCGGAAGCGGCGGGTGCCGATCGAGATGTCGCGGGTGAGGACCGGGATCCCGTCGTCGAGGATGTTGATGTTGGTGGCTTCGTTCCCGATGTTCACCAGGCCCACCACGCCGCGCATCGCTTCCGGATAGTTCACCTCGAAGGCGTTGTGCAACGCAAAAGCGTCCACGTCGATGATGCTCGGTTCCAGCCCGACCTCGGCGAGGAGCGCGAGCTTGGTTTCGATCAGCTCGCGCTTGGCCGCGACCAGGAGCACCGTCATCTGGAGCCCCTCACCCTCGGGGTCGAGGATCTGGAAGTCGAGCTCGACGTTCTCCATATCGAAGGGAACGTGCTGCTCGGCCTCCCAGCGGATCACCTCGCGGGCCTCCGCCTCGCGCATCCGGTCCATGGCGATCTTCTTGATGATCACGTCGCGGCCGCCCACGGCCGTGACGACCTGCTTCGTCTTGATACCGGCAGTCGCGAGAAGGCCCTTGATGGCATCCGCGACGAGCGCGGGGTCCATGACCTCGCCCTCGACGATCGCGTCGCTCACCACCGAGGCGAACGCGACGTTCGTGAGGACGGGCTCGCCGGAGCGGTGCGATATGGCGACGAGCTTGATCAGCCCGCTGCCGATATCGAGGCCCACGGTGGTCGAGTTGCGACCAAACAGTGCCATAGGTGCCCGATTGTTGTAGGGGTTGAAGGTGCCTGCGCTACCACCGCATTCCGGGATTGTCAATCAGATGAAGCACCCGGACCAACTCATTCAAACGCAAGCCGCATCATTATTTACGCGACTGCCACCCGCCGGCGTTCAGCTCGGTTCCTGACGGCGGCGCCCTGCTAGTCGCGGAAGACGATATCCGAAACCTGAGCGCCGCCGCACGAGTGTGGCGCTGGCTTGCACCCGGGGGTGCAACCCGTGTGCCGCCCTAGGGTTCCGAGGAGAACACCCTGCCCCGGAAGGAGTTAGCGAACTTCTCCCGGCCCGATCTGGGAGGGTTCGGGCATCGGGTACCTTCTCTTTCGCCACCGGTTTCTCGCAATGCATGGCCGGCTCGACCGGGCCTGGCCACCCAACGCGAAGCAGCCGGATCGGCAGCGATCCGGCTGTTCGGGTCCTGCCCGTTCCACGCGGTCAGAACAGCTGGGCCCAGGACCTCCCGGCGAGTGGACGACCCTGGGCCGACAGGTTCAGCACATAGTCCAGGGCGCATTTGGAGTACGACACCACCGGCGTACCGGAGAAGCTGGTCTCGTCGCCGATGTCGGCGTTCTGGGCCAGAATCGCGCCGGTCACGTTGCTGGTGCCGTTACCGGTCTTGACCTCGCCGGTCGCGATGACGAGACCGACCCATTGGAAGCCGCCGGCGATCGAGAGGTCGCCCTCGACCAGGAGGATGCCCTGGCCGCGGCCTCCGCTGATGAACTTGGCGTTGCCGTTGATGTACACGACCGGCGCGTAGCTGGTGCACTCGGACACGTAGGTTCCAGTCCGTAGCGGCTCGCCCCAGTTGTTGATGTTAGTGCGATCGCAGCGCAACGGCGAGCCGGTCGCGGTCGGAGCAATGCTCGGGAACGTCGCGTAGTTGCCGCTGCCGCTGCCGCCGGTGAGGGTCAGCGTCGCGCCCCGCTTGAGCTGCTGGAATGGCGTTTGGAAGAGCGAGCTGTTCACGGTCGAGTCGTTCGGCACCTTCTTGGGGCTGCCTTCGATGTCGGGGTTTCCGTTCTGGGTGATGGCGCCGCTCGACCGGATGCCCGCCATGTTGGGGTCGGACGAGCACGACCCCGCGGTCCAGCCGGTGGGGTTGGTGTTCCGCCCATCGATCGCCGCGTTGCCGCCGATCTGGACGGCGCCGCCCGCGGTGACCGCAGCGCCGACGTTGACCTGGGTGGTGATGAGTCGAATGAGGCTCGCGAGCGTTTGGGTCGCCCCCTGGCGCGTGCCGGTCGACTTGAGGAGGAAGAGCTGCTCGTTGAGCCGCTGCACCCGGTAGTCGTACGACGACCCTGACCCGCTCAGCGTTTGCGAGACCTGTGCCCCATAGGACCCGTTCGCCAGCGAGTTCCAGCTCGCGTCCCAGTTTGCCGTCGCTTCCTGCAATCCCGCCTCCGCGGCCTCGAAGGCCTGCGTAGTCTGGACCGTGTTGAACGAGGTCCGCTGCTCCACCGTGCTGATGAAGAACGTGCCGGCCACGATGGCGCCGATCACCACCAGCGCCAGGATCGCCACCACCAGCGCGATACCGCGCTCGTTTCGTACACTGAACTGCCGCATGGCCTGCTCCCTGGTTCGGGTCTATCGGTGGACGGCGTTCCGGAGTTGGACCAGCGTCACCACGCTGTCCGTTGCCTGTTGCTGGGCACCGTAGCCCGTCGACGTGACGTTCTGGCCCGACACCCCGATCAGGGTGACCTGAATCGCCCGGACGTTGCGCGTGTCAGTGGTTTCGGCCCCGGTTTGGTCGTAGTACTTGAGGCCGAAGCCGGTCGACGACAGCGGACCGAGTACCGGCTGGATAGTTGCGTTGGCGCTCACAGAGCGCGCCCCCAGGTAATACGGGCCGCTCGCATCCTGATAGAGGCTGTACTCCATCACCTCGAACGTGCGCACGGGAGAACCCAGTGTGAGCTGGGTATACACCAGCGGATCATTCGCCGGTGCGGGGGGATTCGTCACCGATAGGGGAGTCTGGAACAACACCCCTTGATGGCCGTTCGGGCAGGTGGTCCCGGATACGCCGGTGATCGCCCGGGAGACCCACCGATCGTCGGTCGTTTGATCCGTTAGCGCCTCGACAAAGATCATGAGGCTATCCTGGCCCGGAAGCGGGTTCCTGAGCTGCGAGTAAAGCCCTGCAGCCGCGGTCGTATCCACCTTGATCTGGTCGGCTGCGGCCGAGCAGATGAAGCCCAGGCTGCGGACCGCGCGGAATTTCACGCTGTTGGCCTGGATAACTTGCAGGTCCGGCACGATGGCGGCGGCCCCGGCGAGCGGAACGCTATCGAAGCCGATGGCCCGGAGCTCCGTCGGCACGATCAGAGTGCCTGCCCGCATGTTGGACTGCATGTCCACGTGCTCGGCCTGTGCCCGCGAGATCCGCTGGGTGTTGTTGAGCAACCGATAGATGCCACCGAGCACGATCGTGAGCAGCACCAGCGCGACCAGGAGCTCGACCAGGGTGTAGCCGCGGCGTGTGTTCATGGTCAGTAGCACCCCACAACGGTAGAGATGGAAAAGCTCTTTGTACCCGTGCGCACGGCGTACGACGCGTTCACGGTTACGATGGGGGCTTTGGGCGCCGTCTTGTCGACCAACCAGCTGTAGGTGACACCCCGGGTCGTTACCGGGCCGCCACTCGCGAACTGCGCGTCAGTGCACTGGTTCGCCGCACCGTCCCTCAACGCGAGGCGGCGGAGCTCGTCGAGCTTCTGGTTGGCCAGCTGGTTCGCGATGGTGACGATCCGGCCGCGCCCCACCTGCCGGGTGACGAGCGCTGAGGTCCCCGCCAGAGCTGTGATGCCGATGCCGAGGACAAGCACGGCGACCAGCAGCTCGACCAGGGTGAAGCCGCTTTGGGCGGAACGCTCGCTCACTTGGTGATCCTCCCGTAGCCGTTGATCATCACGGAGTCCCTATAGCTGGACTTCGTCATCGCTATGATCTGCGGCGTGCTGGAGCCAATGGGGGTCATCATCCCCCGGGCATCGAAGGCGAGCGTGTCCTGACCATTCGTCAGTACCGTCGTCCCGTACGCGGCTGTGAGGTTCTTGATGGAGCCGACGGTGTCCCAGGGAGATCCAGCGAGGAACGATCGGCGGGGTGATGCCGTGATCCACAGATTCCCAGTGGCGGGATCGAGCCGGACTGTGGCGGCTCGCCCTTCAGTGACGGCCACCGTCTTGGCCCGCTGGATCGCCGTCAGCGTGGCGCTCCGCGCGCTTCGCAGGCTGTTCTTGATCATCGTCGCCCGGATCTTGGGATAGCCGTAAACCAAGACAACGGCGATCACAACGATCACCACCATGGTCTCGACCAGCGTGAAGCCTCGAGTTCTCATTCTGGACACCTCGCACCCATCTGGGCGGGATTTCGCTCAGGTTGATCGCCTGTCGGATGAGCTGTATGGCAGGCCGCATACCACAGCGTAACGCGTTGCTACACAACGGAGTAGATCCGTCGACCCGCGGCAGAGCGTGCCAAGAATTGCGCGGAGTGCAACGGCGTGCGCAGAATGCTGCACGGTGCGGAAGTCCGCGGCACCCGGGACCATGGCCCCGGGCCGGATCAGCTGTGGACCTGGGTCCGGCGCAGCTTGTAGAAGAGAGTGCGAAGGCTGATACCGAGCAGCCCCGCGGCCTCGCGGCGGTTGCCCTTGCTGGCCTCGAGCGCCCTAGCAATCAGGTCGCGTTCGACCTCCTCCACGTGCGCCCGGAGGTCATAGCTGCCGTTGGTGGAGCGTTTCGGGCTCCCGTTCGCGTGGCCGCCAGCCAGGGAGAAATCGCTCGCCTCCAGCGGCTTCGCGCCCGCCAGGACCGCAGCCCGCTCGACTGCATTGCGGAGCTCTCGAACGTTCCCCGGCCAGGCGTGGTCGGTGAGGATGGTAAGTGCCTGGGGAGTGATGCTCACGGCATGGCCGATCCGCTGCGCCGCCTGACGAGCGAAGTACGCGAGCAGCGCGGGGATGTCCTCGCGCCGTTCTCGGAGGGGCGGCAGGTGGAGGCGGACGACATCGAGCCGGTAGTAGAGATCGGGCCGGAACTCTCCCCGCTCGACCGCCTGGTCCAGCGCCTTGGCCGTCGCCGCGATGACGCGAACATCCACCTTCTTGTCTTCCCGCCCGCCGACCCGGCGGACCTCGCCTTCCTCCAGCACGCGGAGGAGCTTGGCTTGAAGCCCAAGCGGGAGATCGCCGATCTCGTCGAGCAGCAGGGTGCCCCCGTGCGCGGCCTCGAACAGCCCCATCCGGTCCGCGACCGCGCCGGTAAATGCCCCCTTGGCGTGGCCGAAGAGCTCGGACTCGAGCAGGTGTTCCGGGATCGCAGCGCAATTGATCGCTGTGAAGTTCCGCTCCTGCCGCGGGCTCATGCGGTGGATGGCCTTGGCCAGGACTTCCTTCCCGGTGCCGCTTTCGCCGGTGATGAGCACGGTGGTGTTGTGACGCGCCACTCGGCTCGCGAGCTCCAGGAGATCGCGCATGACCTTGCTTTCGGCCACTACGAGATCCCGGACCGCGTCGGCCCCGATCGTCGAACGGAGGCTCTCCACCTCGTGCCTGAGCCGCTCCCGCTCTTCGGCCTTACGCACCGTCAGGATGACTTCGTCCGGCCGGAAGGGCTTCCGGAGATAGTCGTAGGCGCCCTCGCGCATGGCCTCGAGCGCGGCCTCCTCGGCGCCGTACGCGCTCATCATGAGGAGGAGCGCCGAGCCTCCCTCGGCCCGATAGCGACGCAGAAAGGCGAGCCCGTCCAGTCGGGGCATCCGAACATCGCAGAGGATGAGATCGAAGTCCTCGGCGAGGGCGCGTCGGAGCGCGTCCTCCGGGTCGGCTTCCGCTGCCACCTCGTAACCGGATTCCCGGAGGAGGATGGTCAGCGACTGGCGGAGATCGGCGTCGTCGTCAACAATGAGCAGCCGCATAACTCGGTTCCGCCGGTGTCAGAAGAAGCTGGGGCGCGAAGGGGAGGAATACCTTGAACACCGCGCCCCCTTCGCGTGCACGCTCGACCCACACGGTGCCGCCCGACTGGTGGACGGTCCGGGCCACGATGGCGAGGCCCAGGCCGGTGCCCTCGCCGGGATCCTTGGTCGTGAAGAACGGATCGAAGATCCGCTCGCGCCGGTCTTCCGGGACGCCGGGCCCATCGTCCGCCACGTAGAGCAGCACGCCGCAGGTTCCCGGCGCCACGTCGGTCCGGCGGGGGCGAACGATACGGCGCGGGCCCCGTGCGGCCCCCCGTTCGCGGACCGACTCCGCAGCGTCGCCGAGTCGAGTCGTCGCGTCCCGCGGATCGAACGACTGCCGAACCGTCCCGATCACGACCTGCCCGCCGGGCGCTGCCTGGCAGGCGTTCACGACCAGGTTCACCACGACCTGCTCCAAGCGGTGCGAGTCACCGGCCACCGGCTCGAGGTCTGCAGCGAGCTCGAGCGTCAGCTGCTGCGGCTTCAGAAGTCCCTGAGCCTGCAGGAACCCGACACCGGTGCGCACCGCCTGGTTGAGCTCAGTCATGCCAACCGGCTCAGCGGGCCGAGCATACGCGAGGAGGCTCCCCACCGTGCGCTCGATGCGCTCGATCGCACCGCGCATTGCTGCCGTTACATCGGGATCAACCCCGCGGCGCCGCAGGACGTCCACATAGGCGCTCAGGGCGCCGAGTGGATTCCGGACCTCGTGAGCCACGCCGGCCGCGAGCGTGCCGATACCCGCGAGCTTCTCGACCCTGACGATCTGACTCTGCACGTCGAGCAGGTCGGCGGCCATGAGCCGATACCGGTCGGCAAGATGCGCGAACTCTCGCGTTTCGTAGACTGTTTCGGCGGCGGGCGCGGGCCCCTCCACCAACAGCGCATCCGCCTGCTCCGAGAGCTGTTGCATTGGCCGGATGACGATTCGGTGCACCACGTGGGCGCCGAACAGCACAAAAACCAAGGTGCTGCCCAACCAAAATGCGAAAAGCGGGCCGAGCGTCTCGGGGAGGACGCCCGCCACCGCCGCCGTGGTGAGTCCAACGAGCACGATCGCGGCCGAGGTCACGAAGCCCAGGCTGACCAGAAGCTCCGTGCGCAACGATGGGCGACGGCGCCCAGTGGGCGCCGTCGCCGCAAGCGGCCGAATCGTCGGGTTACCCCTCTCCCGCTGCACGGGCTTTTCAGTACCTCACTGACACGCCGGCTCGCCGTTCACAGTCGCGAAGGAAAAGGCGCTGATGTTCCCGAAGAAGATCGCGCAGGTCTTGGCCGTGCCCACGGGAAAGGTCGCCGTGGCCTGCCAACCCGCTGCATTCGCGGTCACGATGGTCACGGCTGTGCCCCGGGACGGCCGGTAGGGGAAGCTCGTGCCCGGTACGCTGCCGCTGTAGTAGGTCCCACTGTCGGCCAGGAAGCTCTCCTGCGCCGTAACCAGGTTGTGCAAGTCGGACTTCATGGTCGCGACGTAGGTCTTCTCTTTGGTGTTCGCGAACTTCGGGACCGCGATCGACGCCAGGATCCCGATGATCACAACCACAATCAGGAGCTCGATCAGGGTAAAGCCGCTCCGACTTGGTCTCGACATCGACACCGGGCCTCCCATAAGCGCGCCTCATCCGTTGGTGAGGGTAGACGAAGGGCGGCGCCTTGGCCGGTCACCGCCCTCGTCGTGCCTCGAACTGTGTTGCCACCTCTGCAGGAACTACTTGCAGAGCGGCTCGCCTTCCGCCGTCAGGGCCACACCGTTGACGGTCTGCGTCGTGGCAGTGCCGCCCACCCAGATGGCGCAGGTGCGCGAGGTCGGGAGCGCCGAGTGGGTCGTGTACGCGCTCCAACCATTGGCCACGTTGCCGATGGTTACCACCACGCCGGCCGACGGAACGAAATTGCCGAGCACGGTCAGCGGGGTTACGGTGCCCGCGACGTTGGTCGCGGCGCCGCTGGTCTTGTAGTACGTGCTGTCGGCAAAGAAGCCTTCCTCTGCCGTCGCCATGTTACGAAGGTCCGACTTCATCGAGGCGATGTACGCCTTCTCCTTCGTGCTGGCGAACTTCGGAATGGCGATCGCGGCCAGAATGCCGATGATCACGACCACGATCAGCAGCTCGATGAGGGTAAAACCCTTGCGGTTCGACATGCTTCCTCCAATTGGGTGCGGTCAACGAGTTACGGACCGTGGCTCATCCGGGCAGTCCGGTGGCGTCAGGGGCAACACATATGCCACCCCCCTGATCGACGTGCTAACCTTCGGCTCGGTCGATCCTTAGGCTACTTTGTGCAGGCTGGTTCATCAGGGGGTCAACCCTCCTCTCCCTGGATTTTGCAAGAGGCCGACCGGCCGCCCGCTTCAATGAAACGGCCCCTTAGGATGAGGTCAGGGCGGCGCGCTAGGAAAGTGCTCGCGCGCGCGGAGCGGGTTCTTTTCAGGCGGCATCAAACTTGTAGACAGGTCGTCCGACCTTTACGCGATTCGCCATGCCGTCATTGCGGATAGATCGTCCTGCCGAGCAGGCCAGGCTGCGCCTCGCGCTTGGCGCAGTCGTCGTGCTGGCGCTGGCGGCCACGCTGTCAGGCCTAGGCAACGGCTTCGCGTATGACGACGTGGTGATCATCGAAGACAACCCCATCATCCATTCGCTCGGCAACGCGGGAGTCTTCTTCGTTACCGGGTACTGGCCCCACGAGCTTGGTGGCGCGCTCTATCGACCGCTGACCAGCCTGGGATTCGCGTTCCAGTGGGTGGCCGGAAGCGGGTCGCCGCTGGTCTTCCACGCAGCGAATCTGCTGTTGCACCTCGCGGTCGTGCTCCTCCTCTTCAGGATCGCACGCCGGTGCCTGCCCTGGGGAGCCGCCTGGATCGCGGCGGCCCTGTTTGCCGTCCATCCGGTGCACGTCGAGGCCGTCGCCAACGCTGTGGGGCAGGCAGAGCTGGCGGCGGCGCTCTGGGTCTGCCTGGGCATGGTGCTCTACCTCGACGCCAGGCGCCGGGCCACGCTGCGGGCCCGGGAAAGCCTCGCGCTGTTCATTCTCACGCTGGCGGCCGGGCTCACCAAGGAGAACGGCGTCGTCCTGCCGGTTCTGCTCGGCGCGGTAGAGCTCACCCTGGTGCAAGACCCGCGGCCGTGGCGGGAGCGAGCTCGGGTTCTCGGCCCCACGGCAGTCCTGCTCGTCCTGGCCGTGGGCATCGCGCTGGTCGCGCGCCACGGCGCACTCGGGGTTCTTATCGGGGAAGTGCCCGCCATTGCCCTGAGCGGACTGAGCCCCGTCGACCGAGTCCTCACCGCCCTCGGGATCGTACCCCAATATTTTCGGCTGCTGCTCTGGCCGGCCCATCTCTCATCGGTCTACGGTCCGCCCGATCTGAATGCCGCGCACCAGTTCGGCGGGGCTCAGGCCCTCGGGCTGCTGCTGATCCTGGCCGCGCTCAGTCTCGCGGTGGCGTGCCGCCGACGGCTGCCGGCGGTCACGTTCGGGGTAATTTGGACGGCCATCGCACTGCTGCCGGTGAGCAACCTGCTCGTCCCGACGGGGATCCTGCTCGCTGAGCGCACTCTGTTCCTGCCCAGCATCGGCGCCATGATTGCGGTTGGAGGGCTGCTCGGCGTCATGCTCGAACGTACCGCGGGACGGCCGCGCCTCGGCGCGCTCGCGAGGGCTGCCCTGGTGTTGGTGCTGTTGGCGGGCACCGTGCAGAGCGCGCTCCGGCAGCCGGTATGGCGCGACAACGCGTCGATCATCCTGCAGACCCTGCGAGACGCACCACGGGACTATCGCGCCTGGCACTACTACGGCAACTATTTGTTCGGGCAGCATCGAACCGCGGACGCTCAAGCAGCGCTCGAACACGCCGTGGGGCTTTATCAGGGCGACGCCCGGGTTTACAGCGATCTCGGCCGGGTGCGTCGAGAGGCCGACGGCTGCGGAGCCGCAGTACCACTGTTTCGCCGTGCAGTGAGCCTCGATCCCAGCGACCTCAAGCCCAGGGGCCGCCTCTACGTCTGCCTTATGGAGCTGGGAGACACTGCCCGGGCGCTAGAAGTCGCCCGGGAAGGCGTGGCGCTCGGGCACCCGTATTTCCAGATCGTGTTGCTGCGGGAAGGCGCGACAGGATCCGGTTCCCAATCGCCGAGCTCTCAACCGTAGCTCGCCCAATCATTTCCACAAGCCTGGGCGATCGCCCGGTCAGCGCTGGCGCGACGCCGTCCTAGTCAGCGCGCGGTGCTGGCGCGTCGAGCCACCGCAAGAGGTGGGTGGCATCTACGCGGGTCCAACCGCGGGGCGTCGAGCTGTCAGCAGGCCAGTCGGCCACGACCGCCCGGGCGCCCGACGAACCCAGTGCGCTGAGGGCCCGGGCCTGGGCCGTCGAATCCGCGTTCCAGAATCTCAGCACGGCCATGTCGGACCTGGGGATCTCCGCCACGATACGGACCCGCGCCAGGCGAGCCCAGTAGGCTTCGAAGGCGTTGCCGATCGACGCGACGTGGTCCGCCTCGTGAAGCCCCTGCCTCTGGAGCGCCTGAGCGGTAACGACCGCGTCGGAGCCTTCCGGCGGCGCACCGCGCAGGATCGCTCGGCCGGCGGACGCCGTCTGCAACAGAATCGGGACAACCAGCAGGCCCAGGGCCCAGCCCGACACGCCGCGCTCGATCCACACACCCGCGAGGCGCTCGTCGGTCCTCTCCTTCGCTGACACGAGCAAGCCGGCGAGCAGCGTGAGGAACAAGCCGGCGATCACGGTGTCGTCGCGGCCGAGTATAGGGATGGCGATCGCGGCCGTGGCAGCACCAAAGGAGCGGATGCCCCACGTTCCAGTTTGCCAGGCGCGGGCACAGAGGGCACCACCCATCACGACTCCGGCGAAGGCGAGCATCATGGCCGTCGTCGTTCCTGTGCCGCAGCCAAAGTTCGCGATACCGCACTGAAGCGTGAGGCCGACCCCCGCGAGGGCCAGCCCGCCGACGAGCCGGGTCGCAGTCACGCTCGCCGTGGCTCGCAGCGAATAGCCGATTGCGAGTGCGAGGGGAAGCGCGAATGGTGCTATGAAGCGGTGTTCCACGTGCACCAGCGCGTAGACCACAAGCCCCGCGAAACAGGGAACGATCACGATCGCCGACTGGCGGAGCCGTTGCCAGCTCTCGCGACCGCCCCCCGCGAGCCCCAAGACGAGCGCGGCTGCGAGCAGCGGCGCGAGAATGGTCCGGTAGCGATCGAGGCTGCGACGGAAGACCTCCCATTGAGCCCCTGCATCGAACCGCGCCGCGCGTCCCTGCTGCCAGTACGCCGGGGCAGTCCAGACGGGATAGGTGCCTACGACGGGCTGTGCGAATTCATAGACCGGCGGGTCGGCCAAAAGTCGTCGCACCGGATGGTCCAGCCGAAGGCCCGGGGCGCCGCTCATTGGTCCGAGCGAGCGGGGCCCGGTGACGAAACGGGCGTAGTTCAAGCGCCCCGTGTCGCCGACGGTAAAGCGCCCGCTCGCGAGCGAGAGGGGGCCAGCCAGCGCGGCGACGATGAGTACGCATCCAGCCGTCGCAGCAGCGAGACGCTGGCCGGCGCCCGGCCGCGTCCGGGTCGCGAAGTAGAGCGCCATTAACCAGACCGGCGCCAGGACCAGGTGTGAGGCACGGGCCAGATAGGCGACCCCGAGGAGCGCGCCGAACCCCGCGCAGCCGGCCCGCGACGCCCAGCCCCGCGCCATCCGAAGCAGCAGGGCGGCGGTAACCAGCTCGAGCATGAGCGCGGCCAGGTCCGGAACTACGAGGCCGAGGGGCACCAGGCCCAGCGTCGCCCAAAGGAAAACTGCTGTCAGGGCGACGTGGGTCCAGCCGCTCCGAGAGACGGCCGGCGGCGCGCCCTGCGCGTGGCCCGGGCCGGGGACCCGCGATAGTTCAGCCGCGAGCCACAGCATCGCGGCGTAGGTGGCGAGATAGAGCCCGAAATTCAGGGCGTGGGCCAGCGCGAACTCGCCAGCGGGGGAGGGGTGAACCGCGCGAAAGACCAGGCCCAGTAGTGCCGGGTACAAGGGACTCCAGTACCCATTCAGGGCCGCGGTCCAGTCGCCCCCGGCGTAGCGACCGGCGAGGTCGAGATAGGAGATCCCGTCCGGGTTCATCGCGAGTCGCTGCGACCAGGCCTGGATCGCTCCGGCGAGCACGACTAACGCGTGCATGCCGCAGGCAAGTGCCTGACACCGGCCGAGAGCACGAGCCATCATCCCGGGTCCAGGCCCTGTCAGGGTCGGAAGTGAGGAATGTCGCGGGTAGCCGTGGCGATCTGGGCGGAATCGCAGCGCAGCCTGCGAATCCCTGCCTCCAGGCCGGGAAGCCGCTCGTTGTCTGGCCGGAGCGCCCGGACTCGGCCGGTCGAGCGCACCAGCTCGGCGCAGTCGCCGGTGGCAAGGGCGGCTTCCGCGGTGATTGCCCAGACACCCGCATTGCGGGGGAACTGCCACGTCACCTGGCGCCGCAGAGTCATCGCCAGGCGGGGCTTGCCGCGCGCAAGCGCGACGTCGGCCGCCGCCAGCTTGAGCTCGGGCCGGTCCGCGCCGGTTCTGCGCGCCTCCTCGAGCCGAGCCTCCGCCGTGTCGATCGCGCCCGCCTGCAGCCCGTCGTAGACCGCCTGCTGCGCGTTCAGCCACCGACGTTGATCCAGCCGCCACGCGGCCCAGAAGTAGTTGGCGGCGTCTGCGTACCGCTGCTTGACGTGCATGAGCGCTGCGAGGTCACGCCACACGCCGGACTCCAGCGGAAAAATGCGGATGGCCTCCCGCAGAAAATGCTCCCCCATCGCGGTGTCGCCACGCTCACCAACCAGCGCCGCAGCCACCCAGGCGCCGCGAAACGAGCCGGGAGCATCCCGCACGATCGTCGGTAGAATCGTGTCGTTACTGCGCCAAACTGGATTGCGGGTGACCGTACGCGCTGCCCCTGCCAAGGCGAGGGCTGCGAACCCAGCCGTGGCCAGCTTGGGGGCTCGGGCCGACCCGATTCGCCAGACCCACCCGAACAGCAAGGCCGCACCGACCGACGCCAGATAGAGCGTGCGCTCGGCGAGCAGAACACCGGTGGGCACGAGGATGTTGGAGATGATGAAGAGGGTGCCGCCGATCCATGCCAAGGCGAAGGGCACCACCGGAGCGCTGCGACGAGAGCGCCAACCGGCTAGCGCTGCGAGAGCAAGGAGCCCCGCCCCAAGCACCCCGCCAGCCGTCAGGCTCGGCACCGCCATTACGAAGTCGGGCGAATAGTCGGTCGAGAGCTTGGCAGGCACCAGCAGCAGCCGAGCGTACTGCAGGACGAACGGCAACATCACGAGTGTACGGTCCTTAAGACCGAGGTCGTCCAACCCGGGAGCCACTTCCCGGCCCGACAGGTCGTTCACGACGTCTGCCCGAACCAACAGCCAAATGACCGCGATGCCGACGGCACCGACCCAGAGTACCCAGTGCCGCCGCACCGTTTCGGCGAAGGGTCGCCCCGTGGTTGAAGCGGCGAACCAGTCAACCAGCAGAAGCAGGCCCGGGACCGCGAAGGCTGATTCTTTAGACGCCAGTGCGAGCAGCATGCTCGCGAGTGTTCCGAACGCGGCGGCGTAGCGACGCCAGGACTGCTGGTCGCAGAGATCAGCTAAGGTGCCATCCCATTGGTACAGCAGAACGGCCCCGAGCGCGAAGAGCGCCGCCAGCACCTCCGCCCGTCCCACCACATTGGCGACGGCCTCGACGTGCACCGGATGCACCGCAAAAATGACCGCGGCCACGAGCCCGCCGCCCACGCCGAGTAGCTGGCGCCCCAGCACATAGACGAGAGTACAGGCTGCGGCGTGCAGCAGCACATTCGTGACGTGGAAGATTCGAGGATCACCACCGCTCGGATCCCAGTTAACCGCGAACGTCAGTGCTGTGAATGGACGGTAAAGGGTGTGGTCGGACCACCAGCTCGCGCCCAGGATCGCACGCCAGTTGGCGAGATCATGAAATAGCCTTCGCTGGGCAATGACGGGGATATCGTCGTACGCAAAGCTATACGTCGCCGTCTGGGCATAGACGGCAGCCGCGACTACGGAGACCACCAGGAACGGGAGGAAACGGTTGCGGTGCTTCACTCTGGCAGCGCCCCACGGCGGCTTGCGTTGTACCCTGGGCGCTTTCCGGCGGAGCCATGGACCGCCCTCGCGGCCGACCGCTCAACCTTCAAACCGCCAACGAGATGCGGACGGCAGGACCACCGGAAGCGCTGGGGAGACCAAATCCTGCGCTGCGGGCAAGCACTATTCGCGCCAGAGGCTAGACCGCCTCCCCTTCATAACGGGAGAGCTTCCGGTAGAGGGTGGAAGGGTCGATTCCCAGCACCTCGGCGGCGCGGGTCTTGTTGCCCCCTTCCGCCTGGAGCACGTACATGATGTAGGCCCGCTCGATCACCTCGAGCGTCGGATTCTTGTACGACCGCTCCGCCACCAGCGGCTCCTTCTTCCGCTTGGTGATGCGCTCGGGAAGCGCCCCTGCCTCGATCAGGTTCCCCTTGTTGAGCACCACTGCGTGCTCCAGCGCATTCTCCAGCTCGCGTACGTTGCCGGGCCATTCGTACACGGTCACGGCATCCAGCGCGTCCTGCGAGAGCGCCTTCGGCTCTCCGCCGGTCTCCCGCCCCATGTCCTCGAGAAACAGCTCGATGAGTGAGATCAGGTCGTCGCGGCGTTCCCGCAGCGGCGGCAAGTTGACGGCGATCACGTTGAGCCGGTAGAACAGGTCGGAGCGAAAGTTGCCCCGGCGAACCTCTTCTTCGAGGTCCCGGTTGGTGGCAGCCAGGATCCGGACGTCGACTGGAATCGCTTCGGTAGCGCCCACCGGTATGACCTCACGCTCCTGGATCACCCGCAGGAGCTTCACCTGAAGCGAAGGCGGCATCTCGCCCACTTCGTCCAAAAAGAAGCTCCCGCCCCGCGCCGCCGCGAACAACCCCTGCTTGTCCCGCACCGCGCCGGTGAACGACCCTTTCACGTGACCGAACAGCTCGCTCTCCAGCAGGTTCTCCGGCAGCGCACCGCAGTTGATGGAGAGAAACGGTCCGTCGCTCCGGGTCGAGAGGTTGTGGATGTACCGTGCCACGACCTCCTTGCCGGTGCCGCTCTCACCCTGAATGAGGACGGTCGAATCGGTGGGCGCGACATGCTCGGCCAGCTTGAGCACCTCGAGGAACCGCTTCGATTTTCCGATCGGGCGGGTGACGGTCGTGCCGGCCCGTTCCCGCCGCCGGATCTCCTGCTTGAGCTGCTTGTTCTCCACTCGGACCGCGCGAAACTCGCAGGCCCGCCGCAGAATGGTGACCAGCTCGTCGTTCGAGAACGGCTTCTGGATGTAGTGGAACGCCCCCGAGTTGACGGCCGCGATGGCGCTCTGAAGCGAGGCCTGCGCGGTCATCAGGATGACCGGCGTCATCGGATCCTGGTCGCGCGCCGCTTGCAGGATGTCGAGGCCTGAGACCTGGGGCATCCGGACGTCCGAGAGGATGATGTCGTGGTTGCCGCTTCGGATCTGCTCGAGCCCGGCTTTGCCCCCCTGCGCCGTGGTGACCTCGAACCCTTCGTTGCGGAGCAGAATGCGAAGCGTGTCGAGAATTCCGGACTCGTCGTCCACCACGAGGACCGACGGCTTCTGGCTCATGAGGCTACCTCCTCGGGCGTCCATTCGGCGGGCAGCAGAACCGTGAACGCAGTTCCGGCTCCCGGCTTCGAGTCTACCAGCACCAGCCCACGGTGGGCCTCGACGGCGCGCTGCACAATGGCCAGGCCCAGTCCGCTGCCGCCGGGCCGGGCCGAGACGAACGGCTGGAACAGGCGCTTCCGGATCTCGTCCGGAATACCCGGACCGTCGTCTCGCACCTCGACCCGCACGGCGTGGTCCAGATGACCGTGCGGGAAGTCGACTCCGCCGTCCGTGTCACCGACCGACACGATCACATGCACCGCCTTGCCTCGGGCCGCCTGCACGGCGTTGAGCACCAGGTTTGCGATCACCCGGTGCAGCAGATCGCCGTCGCCGTCGAGAACCGTCCGCGGTCCTCGTACTTCAAGCACGGCGTCCGAGGGGCAGTCGGGATGCTCCTTGACCAGCCGGGTAACCGCGGTCGCCACTTCGCACAGATCCACCGGCAGGAACTTGCTAGCGCGCACCCGCGAAAAGTCGAGAACCTCATTCAGCAGGCGGCTCAGCCGGTCACTCTCGCGCACGATCAGCTCTGCCAGAAACCGCTCGTCGCCGGTGGCGTACTTCGAACGCGCGAGCTGCTCCACCGAGCTCCGGATGGAGGCCAGGGGGTTGCGGATCTCGTGGGCCAGCGACGCGCTCAGCGCCGCGACGGCTTCCAGCCGCTCGGCCCGCAGATGGAGCTCCTGCAGCTGCTTGAGATCCGAGATATCGGTAAAGATCGCGGTCACCGAGGGCGTCTCCTGGCTCTCCTGCCTGAACACGGTCGTGCTGAGGCCAATAGGAAATTGGCGCCCTTGGGTCGAGGCAACGAGGCCCTCGCCCCGGCTGATCTTCCGCCCGTTGCGGATCCCGCTGTTGATCGCCGCCCACAACTCGCCGGAGCGGGCCTTGAGCTGGTCCAGCACCGGCTGCCCGAGAAAGGCGCTGGCCTCGAGCCGCAGCATCCGCTCGGCCGTAGGATTGATGAACGCCAGACGGCCGCGGCCGTCCACCGTGATGACGCCCGACCGGATGTTGCGCAGAATGTCGCCGGCCTCGAGCCGGACCCGTTGGAGCTCGGTCTCGAGCGAAGCCTGCTCCGCGCCCGCTTCGCGGAGCCGCTGGCTCAGAACGGCGACGAGGAGGAACACGACGTTGAACACCGCGTACTGAATCCAAAACGCCGTGTCCGTTCGCCCGGTAGGCCCCCAGGCCACCTCGGCGAGATACATGGCGGACGCAGCGACTGCAGTGAAGACGCCTCCCCCGAGCGGGAGCAGCATAGCGTAGACGGCGACCACAGGCACGTAGAGCGCCGGAAACGCGGACTTGGGCTCCCCCGCCAAATGGAGCAGGGCGGTGACCAGCCCGAGGTCCACCAGCGCCTGGATCTGCAGGAAGGCGCCGGTCGGGATGGTGCCGCGGACGAAAACCGCCCACGCCCCGTACCCCGTGAACGTGAGGGCAAAAACGACGGCGATGCTGCTGATGAAGGAGACGTCGGGCCGGCTGGTCCACACCAGCGAAGCGCCCAGCAGCGTAGCCAGGGCGAGGACCAGTCGGCCGACGAACAGCCAGGTGAGCAGCGTGCGTTGGGGGGGAAGCGTGGGCCGGCCGATCCGGCGCGAATGCGAACCGGCAGCGGCTTCGACGCGCCCCGCGGCAGAAGACTCCATCGTGCCTCGGCGCCAGGTTAACAGGGGGAACGGTGCGCAAGATAGCCGGATGGGAGAAGGGGGGAAAAGGGCCTCTCCTCCGGCTACTTCCTACCGCCCCAGTCGTACAGCACCCGGTACAGATCCCGATTCCGCTGGATGATTCGCACGTAGTCCCGGGTCTCGACGAAGGGGATCCGCTCGGCGAACACTTCGGGATCTTCCACGCCCAGCTTGTCGTCCCACCGGTCCACCCGGGAGATGCCGGCGTTGTAGGCCGCCAGGATGCGGGTGAGGTCGGTGTAGCGGCCTACCAGTTCCGCCATGTGTACTGTGCCGATCGTGATACTCACGTCGGGCTGCCAGAGCAGAACCGGGTCCCAATCCTGAAAACCCAGACCGCGGGCCACCGTGCCGCCAACATCCGGCATCACCTGCATGAGCCCGCGTGCCCCGACGGCGGAGGTGGCCGTCGGATTGAACGACGACTCCTGCCGAATCAGCGCCGCCACCACGGTCGGGTCGAGACCCTGCGAGGCGCACTCCGCGATCAGGGCTTCGCTCTGTACCACGGGGTAAAGCAGCCGGTAGAGCCGGGCATCGGCCGGCACACCGCGTGCGAGCGCTCGGCGAGCGATCCGGATTCCCTGGTAAGCGTATCCCGCGGCTCGGAGCGCGTCGGCGGTGGCGAGCAGGCCTGCCGATGACCGGTCCGCCTGCTGCACGATCCAGTCGTACTCCCACCCCGCCTCCTCCCGCATCCCGAGTCGGCCGAGCAGCTTTGCCCGCGCCACCGCGCTGTCGACCTCCGGCACCGGGGCGAAGGAATCAGGAGCTGCCGACGGGGTCCAGGTCGCCAGGCCGAGCCGGCGTTCGCTGAGCCCGGCGTAATACGACGTCGGCTCGCGCTCCACCAGCCTGGTCCAGCGTGAGCGGGCGCGCAAGGAGTCGTTGGCTCGATCCCACGCACGTCCGGCCCAGTACAGTGCGGCGCGGGCTTCGTCTCCGGCCCGAGCACTTTCGGCCAGCGAGTCGAGCTCGAGGGCCGCCCGCTCGGGGTTGCCCTCGAGCAGGGTGATAAGTGCCGCGTGGAAGCGCGCGCCGGGGCCGAAGCGCGAATCGGGGAACCGCCGGGCGACCTCCAGATAGAGCTTGCGTGCTTGAGGGTCCTGCCGGTCGTCCGCGGCCAGGTCGGCAAGGATCCATAGTGCGGGCGTGGCCGCTGCGGTGTCTTTGGGGAACCGTCTGGCCACGGCTCTGAACTCCCGTTTGGCCTGGTCCAGCTTTCCGTCCCGCAATAACGCGCGGGCCCGCTGGTAGGCCGCGGCACCGCCCCGCTTGTCACGCGCCGGCACCCGCGCGTAAGCCGCCGCGGCCTCCGCATATCGGCCGAGGCGGAAGAGGGCCGTGGCAAACTCGAACCGGTCTTGCGGCGTCCCCAGGCCGGCCTCGAAGGCAGCGGCGAAACCGGCAACCGCCCGCGGCGGAAGGCCGGCCGGTCCGGAAGCCCGGGCCACTATAAGCTGCTGCTCCGAGGTGAGTGGCGTCAGCGCGCTGTCCAGCAGGGCGATGGCTCCGCGCACCAGCGGGCCTGGAACGCCCGGCTTGGCGACCAGCTCGAGGAGGGCGCGGCGGACCGAGTCTCGCGTCTCCGCGTCCGGCCGGGCAGTCAGCTCGAGCCGGAGGGCCGCCACCGGATTGCCCAACCTCTGGTAGAAGGCCGCGGCGCCCAAGAGGTCCCCGGCCTTCTCCCGCGCGGACGCCTCGGTAAGATTCCGCCGCGCGAGCGCGCCGGGAAGTCGGATCGGCGCGTAGCGCGCTGCGCGCGCCTCCGCATCGGCGGAGACCGCAGCTGCGCGAAGGCGGAGCCAGTCGCCCACCTCGGGGACCAGGCCCGTGGCACTGTCGTAAGCCACCGCCGCGCTGTCTCGTTCGCCCAGCCGGTCGAGTGCACGGCCCAGCACGACGAAGGCTTCCGCCCGCCGGCGCGGATCTGCCAGTTGACCGACAGCGGCCCGCGCCTGCACCGCTGCCGCCGAGTCGCTGCCGAGCTCTACGGCAGCTCGGGCCGCCAGGAGCTGCGCGTCGCCGGCCACCGGCGATTCTGCCCAAGCGGCCGCCGCCAGCAGGCGCTCGACCTCCGACCAGCCACCCCAACGGCTCGCGGCCGTCGCGGCGAGCAGAATCGCGTCCGGCGATCGCAGCGCCGAGTCCCGCACGACCGGCCGCAGCATCTGACTCGCGCGCCAGGGTAGTCCCCGGTCCAGTGCGTCGCGAGCCGCGGCAAGGATCGAGTCTACCCCCGTCGCCCGCGCCGGCTCCGAATCCGGAAGCGTGGCAGACTGAGCGGGGAGCGATCGCGCCAGAAGCAGGAGGGCAGCTGCGAACGATATGCGGGTCACGGCGGGGAATTTCGCCACGACCATGCCACCGGAGAAAGGGTTTCGGACTGTTTCACCGTAGAGGCGCAGAGAACGCAGAGAAGGAACCATTGTGTTTGCCCTCTGCGGTCTCTGCGTCTCTGCGGTTTAGTTTTTCATGATGACTGACGAAAGCGCGCGGGTGCGGATCGACAAGTGGCTCTGGGCGGCCCGGTTCTTCAAGACCCGCTCGCTCGCGAGCGAAGCGGTCGCCGGCGGCAAGGTCGAGGTCAACGGAGAGCGGGTCAAGCCGGCCAAGCTGGTGCGTGCAGGCGACGAGGTGCGCTGCCGTCAGGGGCCGTACGAGTACGTGCTGGTGGTGACGGGGCTGGCGGAGCGGCGCGGCCCCGCGAGTGCCGCAGCCGCGCTGTACCAGGAGCGAGCCGAGAGTCGAGCGGCCCGGGAGCGGGTGGCAGAGCAGCTTCGGCTGGGGGCGAGCGCCTGGAGCTATGAGGAAAAGGGCCGGCCCACCAAGCGGGACCGCCGCGAGCTGGATCGCTTCCGGCAACGCGACTGATAATTCACCGCAGAGGCGCAGAGAACGCAGAGGGTTCGGTCTGGAATTCGGAGCTCCTCTTTCAAACCCCAAACACAAATTGTGGTGGGTTGAAGAACGGACGCCCGATTACCTCGACGAGCCCTCTGCGCCCTCTGCGCCTCTGCGGTGAAAACCTAACAAAGATCACATGGTTTCGATCATCGCCTTCGCGAAGCCGCTGGTCGAGACGAGCGTCGCCCCCGGCATGAGCCGCTCGAAGTCGTAGGTGACCTTCTTCTGGCTGATGGTGCGCGCGAGCGATCCGATGATCAGATCCGCCGCCTCGGACCAGCCCAGATGGCGCAGCATCATCTCACCCGAGAGGATGAGCGACCCCGGATTCACCTTGTCCTGCCCGGCGTACTTCGGGGCGGTCCCGTGGGTGGCCTCGAACACGGCGTGGCCGGTGACGTAGTTGATGTTTGCTCCCGGCGCGATGCCGATCCCGCCCACCTGGGCCGCCAAGGCGTCCGAGATGTAGTCGCCGTTCAGATTCAGGGTGGCGATCACGCCATAGTCCCGGGGCCGGGTGAGAATCTGCTGCAGGAAGGCATCCGCGATCACGTCCTTGATCACGACGCCGTTCGGCAGCTTGCACCAGGGCCCGCCATCGAGCTCGGTGGCCCCGTACTCTTCCTTGGCCAGCTGATAGCCCCAGTCGCGGAACCCGCCCTCGGTGAACTTCATGATGTTCCCTTTGTGGACCAGCGTCACGCTGGCGTAGCCTTGCGCCACCGCGTAGTTGATCGCCGCCCGGATGAGCCGCTTGCTGCCCTCCTCGGAGACCGGCTTGATCCCGATCGCGCTCGACTCCGGAAAGCGGATGGTCTGCACCCCCAGGTCCTCCCGGAGGAACCGGATCAGCTTCCGGCCTTCTTCCGAGCGCGCCTTGTATTCGATGCCGGCGTAGATGTCTTCGGTGTTCTCCCGGAAGATCACCATGTTCACGTCTTGCGGCGCCTTGACAGGCGAGGGGACGCCCTCGAAATAGCGAACGGGGCGCACGCAAGCGTAGAGGTCGAGCTTCTGCCGGAGCGCCACGTTGAGCGACCGAAAGCCGCCACCCACCGGCGTCGTGAGCGGGCCCTTGATCGCGACCAGGTGGTGGCTGATGGCAGCCAACGTGTCGTCCGGCAGCCAGCTGTTCAGGCGGTTCTTGGCCTTTTCGCCGGCGTACACCTCGAACCAGACGAGCTTTCGGCCGCCGCCATAGGCCTTGGACACGGCCGCGTCGAAGACCTGTTGCGCCGCGCGCCAGATGTCGGGCCCGGTGCCGTCGCCCTCGATGAACGGAATGATGGGATGAGTGGGGACCTCGAGCCGGCCATCGCGTACGACGATCGGCTCGCCTTCAGCCGGGGTCCGGAGCTCGGTGTATGCGGGTGCGGAAAGAATGGACATACCAGTGTCAGCGAGTGTGGTGAGTGGCTTCTCCGTCTAAGTTAGCCACCCCCCAATGAACGGCAACGTGTGCGCTGAGCGGGCCGCCGCCGCAGCGTTCGGCGAATACGAGCTCTGGTACAACGAGTTCGCCGAGATCACCCGCCGAGCCAAGCGGCGCTTCGAGACCCGCGACTGGCAGGGCACCCAGGCTGATGCGGCCGAGCGGCTCGCGCTCTACCGCCTGCATGTCGAAGCCGTCGTGGTCTATCTCGCCGAACTGCTGGGGACCGGGCTCCGCGAACGACCCCTCTGGACCCGGGTGCGCTCAGTGTACGCCGGACTCACCGAGGGCCGGGACGATGCCGAGCTGGCCGAGACCTTCTTCAATTCGGTGAGCCGGCGCGTGCTGGGCACGGTCGGCTCGGCACCGGACGCCGAGTTCATCGAGTTCCCCGCCAGCGGTCCGCTCGCACGGACTGGCCCGATGGTATTCGATACGTATCGGGGCGAGGGCACCAGCCGCGACCTGATCGAGCGGCTGCTCGCCGCGTGCGGCTGGGACGTCGGGTACGCCAATGCGGCGCGCGACGCGGAGCTGGCGGCACGGGTGGTCGACGCCAGACTTCGCGAGCTGGGTTGGCAGGGGGGCCGGCTCGCAATCGACGTGCTGCGCGCGCCCTTTTATCGAAACAAGGGTGCCTACCTGGTCGGCCGCATTCACGGAGCGGACGACCTGGTGCCCCTGGTGCTTCCCCTCATCCACGGCAGCCGGGGCATCCAGGTTGACGCCGTGCTGCTGACCCAGGACGAGGCCAGCGTGGTCTTCGGGTTCAGCTGGTCGTACTTCTTCGTCGACGCGCCCCATCCCCGCGGGCTCATCATGTTTCTGCAGTCGATCATGCCGCACAAGCGGGTCGACGAGCTGTACACCTCTATCGGCTACAACAAGCACGGAAAGACTGAGCTCTACCGCGCCCTCATGCGCCACCTCGAGCGCCCCGACGCCCGGTTCGCCTTCGCCGAAGGCGAGGAAGGCATGGTCATGTGTGTCTTCACGCTTCCGACCTTCAATCTCGTGTTCAAGCTCATTCGCGATCGGTTCGGGGCGCCCAAGAACACCACCCGGCGGGCGGTGATGGAGCGCTATCACTTCGTGTTTCACCGCGACCGGGTCGGCCGGCTGGCCGACGCCCAGGAATTCGAGAATCTCGAGCTCCGGCGCCGGTGCTTTCCCGACGACCTGCTCGGGTATTTGGAGGCTCAAGCAGGCCAGAGCGTGGAGGTGAAAGGCGAGAGCGTGCTGCTCCGGCACGTGTACACCGAGCGGCGGGTGACGCCACTCAATCTCTTTTTGCTGCAGGTCGATGCCGGCACTGCCCGGGACGCGATCCTGGACTACGGCAACGCCATCAAGGACCTGGCCGGCGCCAATATCTTCACTGGCGACATGCTGCTCAAGAACTTCGGGGTGACCCGCCACGGCCGAGTCATCTGCTACGACTACGACGAGCTCTGCCTGCTCACCGACTGCAACATCCGCCGGATGCCGGCCCCGCGTACGCCGGAGGATGAGTTAGCGGCAGAGCCCTGGTTCCACGTAGGCGAGCACGACGTGTTCCCCGAGGAGTTCGCCGCGTTCCTGATCCCGGGAGACCGGCTGCGGGGCACGTTTCTGGGCGCGCATGGCGAACTGCTGAACCCGGATTTCTGGACTGGGGTCCAGCGGCGGCTCGCGGCCGGCGAGATCTTCGACTTCTTCCCCTACAAGCAGAGCCGGCGGCTGTATCGGGACGGCACGGGCTGAAGGCTGGAGTCCGCTGTTTCGCCTAGGCACCCGGGTCGCTGAGCTTCCGGCTGATCCGGGAAAGAAGATCGGGCGGCACGGCGATCCGGCGCAGCTTGTCGCGCACGCCCTGGATCAGGGTTGCCTCGAACTTGAACTCCGCCGAGCACGCGGCGCAGGTGTCGAGGTGCTCCTGCACCAGCTTCATCTCCTCGGCGCTGAGCTCCCGGTCCAGGAAGTCGTCGATCCGGGAAAAGGCCTGCTCGCAGGTCATCCGGTCCAGCTGGCCCATATCAGTTCTCGCTCGGCCGGCGCGCGTCCACCCCGGCCGTCATCGAAACGTGCGAAAGAAAAAGGCAAACAGCCGGCGCACGCGGGGCGTGAGCTTGCCGCGGCGCCAGAGATCCGCGGCTCGGCGAAACACATCGGCCTGAGTGGGATACGGGTGAATCGTTCGGCCGATGCCACCGAGGCCCACCCGGTTCACCATGGCGACCCCGATCTCATTGATCATGTCCCCCGCATGCTCTGCCACCAGGGTCGCGCCCAGGATCCGATCGGTGCCGCGCTCGAGATGGACCCGAAAGAAGCCCTCGGTTTCGCCATCGAGGATCGCGCGGTCGACCTCTTCGAGCGGCACGGTGAGCGTCTCGACGTCGAGCCCCGCCGCGCGCGCCTCCCGCTCGTACCTGCCGACGTGGGCGATCTCCGGGCTGGTGTAGGTACACCACGGCATCACCAGCTTGCTGGCACGGGCCCGGCCGAAGAAGAGCGCGTTCTGGATTGCGATCCGCGCCTCGAAATCGGAGTTGTGGGTAAACTGATATCTCCCCGACACGTCACCGACCGCCCAGACCCGCGGATTGGAAGTGCGCAGCCGGTCGTCCGTGGTGATGCCCTTCGGCCCGTACGCCACCCCGGCCAGCTCGAGACCCAGGCCCTCGACGTTGGGGACACGCCCTGTGGCAACCAGCACCTGATCGGCCGGGATGCGCTCTTCCCGGTCATCCCGAACCAGCACCACGACCCTGGCCGCGCCCTCCCGATCCAGCCGCAGGATCGTGCTTCCAAGGAGCAGGCGCACTCCGTCACGCAGCAGCGCCCGCTCCACGATCGCGGCTGCGTCGGCGTCTTCCCGCGGGAGCACCTGAGCGCCGGTGCTCACGACCGTAACCGCGCTCCCGAACCGGGCGAACGCCTGGGCCAGCTCACAGCCGATCGGGCCCGCGCCGACAACCACCAGCCGGGCGGGCAACTCCGTCAGATCGAAGACCGTTTCGTTGGTGAGATACCCCGCATCGGCCAACCCGGGGATCGCTGGCGCAGCAGCGCGGGCCCCGGTCGCGACGATCGCCCGGCGGAACTCGAGCGCGTTGCCGTCCACCTCGATCCTGTCAGGCGCCGTGAAGCGGGCGTTACCCAGAAAGACATCCACGCCGAGCTCGCGATAACGGGTGGCACTGTCGGTCCGGCTGATCCCGCCGCGGAGCCGCCGCATGCGCGCCATCACCGCGCCGAAATCGCCCGGCCCACCGGTGCCGGGCCCCCCGAATCGCTCGCGGGCAGTGGCAGCCTCGTGCCAGGCGCGGGCGGCGCGGATGATCGCCTTCGACGGGACGCAGCCCACGTTCAGGCAGTCACCGCCCATCCGGTCGCGCTCCACCAGCGCTACCTTCGCGCCGAGACCGGCTGCGGCCGATGCGCTGATCAGCCCGCCCGTGCCGGCGCCGATGACCACCAGGTGATAACGCTTCTTGGGGACCGGGTTCACCCAGCCCGGCGGACGGACGTTCTCGAGCAGCCTCCGGTTGAATTCGTCCGGCGGCTGGACCAGGCCCGGATGGAGCTCCACCCCCACGGCCCTAGCCGTTTGCGCCGGAGCGGGGACCGCCATCGGTCACCTCATTCAGGGCCCGGCGCGCCGCACGAGTCACGACCACGGTCACGGCAATGGTGGCCAGCAGGCCCAGGCTGAGCACCACATAGTATCCCCAGCCCTTGGGCGGGGCGCCGCCGCCTGCAAGGGCCGCCACGTCACCTACCAGCTTGCCTGAGTAGACGTAGAGGATCGTTCCGGGCAGCAGACCGATCATGGCGAGCAGATAGTCGGTGAATCGGACCTGGGTGAGGCCGAGGCCGTAGTTGAGCAGGTTGAACGGAAATACGGGAGAAAGCCGGAGCAAGGTGACGATCTTGCGCCCCTCTCCTGCGATGGCGCGGTCGATCGCGGCGAACTTGGCATTGCCGGCGAGCTTCCGCTCGACGCTGCCGCGCGCGACGTACCGGGCCACCAGAAAAGCCGCCGAGGCCCCCAGGCTGGCGCCGACGAAGACGAGAGCCACGCCCTTGGGGATCCCGAAGACCGCTCCAGCGGCCAGTGTGAGCAGGGAGCCGGGCACGAAGGCAACCGTCGCTACGACGTAGCCGGCGATGAAGACTACCGGACCCCAGGCCCCCAGGCCGTTCACCCAGGCTGCGAACTCGGGGATCAGCGCCGCCGCCCGGCGTCCCAGCAGCAGCAGAGTCAGCACCGCCGCGAGGACGAGGACTACTCGGATCGGCCGAACGCGGGAGTGCGCCTGACCCGCTCCGGGTTGCTCCAGGCCGAGCGGGACGGGTGGGCTCCGATTGTCGGTCAGCGTACCATGCTCCATTGGAGCGTGAATGCGGCACCGGCGGGAAAGGTTCCCGCCGGCGCTTCAGCGCGACCGCCGGGCGGAGTCTTCGAGGATGGAAAAGCTCGCCCCAGTCGAATCGGCGTGCAAGCGGACCAGGTTTCGGCCGGAACGGTCTCGGATCCGCATCGAGGCGCCGTGAGAGTCGGCCTGGATTCGGACCTGGGCAGCGGCGTCTGCCAGACCTTCCGCCTGGAGCCGCGCCAACTCCGCGCGCACCGATGCAGTATCGTAGTCACGCCAAGGCGCAGCATGGTCGGCCGGCGCGAAAATGGCCCGCACCGCCCCGCCCGGCTCGAACACCACTTCGCCGATCTGCTTCAGGTGCTCCGAAGCGGAGTCGCTCGAGCCGCGGCACTGAAAACCTCGCGCGCCTCCCAGTGCCTGCGGCTCGTAAATGGTGAGCCGGCAGTCT
>JBIOTT010000015.1:0-6867 GCA_044866195.1 Gemmatimonadales bacterium | reverse complement strand
CAGCATCCGGTAGTAGGTCCGGGGCGAGAACATCAGGAAGTCCGAGAGGGTGTAGGTCCACCACTCGGGCATCAAACTGCCTCGACGTGGGAGACCATGCGCCGGCGCAGGCCCGGGTCGGGCAGGGGACCGGTTGCTGCTCCCATGTTTTCGCGCACGTGCGCAACCTGGCTGGTTGCCGGAATGGCGCAGGTGACTGCAGGGTGCGAGACGATAAACTTGAGGAGGAATTGGGCCCAATTCGCGGCGCCGATCTCACCAGCCCAGGCGGGAAGAGGATGGCGCTGGATCCAGCGAATCAGCGCCCCTTCTCGAAACGGCCGGTTGATGATCACGGCAATGCCGCGCTCCTGGGCCAGCGGGAGAATCCGTTGTTCGACCTCGCGGTCGAGGACGTTATACGTCACCTGCACGAAGTCGATCGGTCGGCTGGCCATGATCTGCTCGATCTCGCGATGGCGGCGCCCCTCCGAGGTCGTGATGCCCACATAGCGGACTCGGCCGGCCGCCTTCATGCCGAGCAAGGTCTCGAGATGAGCCTCCCACGCCAGGATATTGTGCACCTGCAGCAGGTCAAAGCGTCGAACGCCCCAATGGGTTCTGGATTGCTCGATCTGTTCCGGCCCTTCCGATCCGGACGAAGTCCAGACCTTGTCGGCCGAGAACAGGCTCGAGGGCCGGCCGAGCTGGGCGAGGCCGTGGCCGATGACCGCTTGGGAGGAGCCGTACATCGGCGAGGAGTCGATCATGCGGCCCCCGGCCGCGAAGAAGGCCTTCATCACGGCGGTACATTCGTCGCGCAGTTCGGGGTCGTCCCCGACATTGAAGGTGATCCAGCTGCCGAGCCCGATGACGGCCAACCGTTCGCCGCTGGAAGGAATCGCTTTGGTGATCGGGGTGGCTTGTGCCAGCGCTGAGAAGGGCCGGAGTATGGCCGCGGCGGCACTCGCGGCCATAGCGTTCATCAAGGCGCGGCGGCTCAGGGTCATTCCAAGTAACCTACCCTCCTTCGAGAGGCTTGCAGCAGTCCAATGATCGTCCACCTGATCGATGGCACCTACGAGCTGTTCCGGCACTTCTACGGCATCCGCCGCGCGAAAAAGGGCGATCCCCCCTTCGGGGCGGTGACCGGCGTGCTCCATACGGTTGCCCAGATGCTGGAAGGCGGCGCGAGCCACCTCGGCATCGCCACCGACCACGTCATCGAGTCGTTCCGCAACGATCTATGGCCGGACTACAAGACCGGTCAAGGCATCGAGCCGGCCTTGTGCGCGCAATTCCATCCGCTGGAAGAGGCCCTGGTCGCGATGGGCGTGGCCACCTGGCCGATGGTCGAGCTCGAGGCGGACGATGCGCTCGCGTCCGCGGCCCACCTCGGCGCCCGGGACCAGCGGGTGGAGAAGGTGTGCATCTGGACACCGGACAAAGACCTCGCCCAATGCGTGGTGGGAGAGCGCGTGGTGCAAGTGGATCGGAAGAGCGGCCGGATTCGGGACGAGCAGGGCGTCCGGGCCAAGTACGGGGTCGCGCCCGAGTACATCCCGGACTATCTCGCGCTGGTTGGTGACGCCGCGGATGGCTACCCTGGTATTCCGGGCTGCGGACCCAAGACCGCGGCGACACTCATCAACCGGTACGGCCCCATTGAGCGCTTTCCGGTCGAGGTTCTCGATGAGAGCCGCGAGCGCGCGCTGCTGTTCAAGCAGCTGGCGACTCTGCGGAACGACGCCCCCCTTTTTGGCGACGTCGAGCAGCTGCGGTGGAGCGGGGCGACGGCGTCCTTTCCGTCAACGGCGGCGAAGGTCGGGGACCCGCGCCTGGCGACGCGGGTACAGCTTCTGACGAGCCGCCTCCAGGAGGGCAGCCCAACCTAGGCCCTGGAAAATCGACACCGGGCCCTTACCATTGATGAAGTCTCCCCAAGTGACAACCGTGACGCTGGTGGGCGGATCCCCCATGGTCGGGCTCGAGCTCATTTGCTTCGGACCGCCGACGGCGCGGGTCGCCGACCTCGCCCCTCCACCCGAGGTGCTCTGGCGCAAGCATCTCGCCTTGCTGATCTATCTCGCCCTCTCGCCCGACCGTACCCGCGCGCGCCAGCACCTGCTTGGCCTGCTCTGGCCGGAACGAGACGAAGCCGCGGCCAGGCACTCGCTGAATGAGGCAGTTCGGCGGTTGCGGGGGTGCCTGGGCCCCGACCGCATCCTTTCTCAGGGTGAGCTGCTCACCTTGAATGACAGCGGCCTGAGGGTCGACGCCTTGGAGTTCGGCGTCGAAGCGGCCGCGAATCCGGGCCGCGCCGCCGGGCTGCTGCGGGGCGACTTCCTCGAAGGCTTCGTAGTCAGCGAGGCTCCGGCATTCGAGGAATGGGCGACCCGTGAGCGGGAGCGGTATCGCGCCGCGGGCGGGGCACTGCTGGTGCGCGAGGGAGAGCGGTGCCTGCTCGATTCCCGACTCGCTGACGCCCAGGATGTGGCTCGCCGCGCGCTGGCGCTCGAACCCTATTCGGAGCCGGCAGCGCGTCTCCTCATGCGCGCAGCCGCCCTGAGCGGCGACGCAACCGGTGCCCTCGCAGCGTATCATGCCTTCCGTGCCCGGGTGCAGGCAGACCTCCAGGAGGGACCGAGCCGCGAGCTGGGAGCGCTGGCCGAGCGGATCCGACACGATCGCTGGCGCGACGTTGCCGTGCGGCAGGCCCATGCGACGCCGGTGGTCGGGCGGGCCGGCCCTCATCGGACTGCCCGGTCGGTCATCGCAGACGCCCTGGCGTCCAAGCCTCAAGTCTTGATAATCGCCGGCGAGTCGGGATCAGGGCGGACCCGACTGCTGTCCGACTGCGCCGACCGGCTTGCCCTCGACGGGGCGGTTGTGGCCGTCGCCAGACCGCTCGAAAGCGATCACGACGCGCCCTGGAGTACCCTGCGCGCACTGGTGCGGGCGGGACTTAGCACTGCGCCTGGTGTTGCTGCAACCGCACCCGACGCGCTCAGCGTGCTGAGCGCAATCGTGCCCGAGCTGGCGCAGCGCGCTGCGCCGCGCGAGCCGCGGGATCGAGCTGAGGTGGTCAGCGCCCTGGGGCGCATGCTTCGGGCGGTTGCGGATGAAGGCCCCGTAGCGCTCGCGGTCGATGACGCCCAGTTCGCCGATGGGCCGAGCGTCGGGGCGCTCCACGCCGCCCTCGAAGGGCTCGAAGGGGGGCCGGTGATCCTGATCATCACGACGCCGCACGCGGCGCGGGTCGGCGAGCCGGAGCTGTTGGCGCTCCGGGCTGCCACCGGTCGGAGCGTTTCCGGCGCGACCGTCAGGCTCGAGTCGTTCTCCCTCGAAGAGATGAGCGAGCTGGTTCGCTCCTGCGCGCCCTGGTGCCACGATGAACATGCCGCGGGTCGTTTGACCCGGCGCCTCGCCTTCGAAACGGCGGGCAACCCGCTGCTCGCAGTGACGCTGCTCCGGGCGCTTCAAGACAATGTGACCCTGCGGCAGGACGTGCTCAGCTGGCCGGTGTCCGGCGCCACCCTCGACTCGCCGCTGCCGATCAGCGTGCCTGCCCTTGCGCGCATGGCGGTCATCGCCCGGGTCACCCGGCTGGACGAGGCGAGTCAGCGAGTGCTCGCGGTGGCGAGCATCCTTGGCTCCGCGCTGGAGCCCGAGCTGATCGGGCAGCTCGCGGGCAGCTCGGCGGCGAGCATCGAAGACCTGCTGCCGCCGATGGAGGCCCTCGATCTGCTCGCGTTCGACGGGCAGCGATACACGTTCGCTGCCGCCCTGGTGGCGGAAGTCGTCCGGAGCGAATTCCTCACCCCGGGCCAGCGGCGTACCATCCAACGGCGTGCCGCCGGGCTGCTTGCATCCCGGGCTGATCTCGAGTCGCGGGTCCTCCGGGCCGAGCTGCTGGCCCGAGTCGAGCCCGGCGGTCCGGCCTTTTCAGAAGCGACCGCCGTGGCTCGCGATGCGCTCGCAGCTGGTGCCCGTCGGACAGCGAGTCGCGCGTTGACCGCGGCAGGGCGTGCGGTCGGCGCCGAGGACGCTGCCGGCGCCGAGGAGCTGGAGGAGCTACGCACCCGGCTGCGGGCGGTGGCGGCCCGGCCCCAACTGGGTGGCTGAGGCCTGGCCGCTGCCACTCCGGCGCCCTACTTGCGCGCCGACGGGATGCCGCTCGTGATCGGCTGCCGCTGGGGGCTGTTCGGCTGACCGGTGGGCGCCTTGCCCAGGTCCCCTGGCTGGGTAACGGATTCGCTGGGGCCGGTCGTGTCGGAGCACGCGGCCAGGAGGCCGATAGCGGCGGCGAACAGGATGGGGCGTACGGACATCGTGTACCTCGCTGGTGACCCGCGGATGCGGATGCTGATTTGGGGTCCGCCGACCGAATTCATCTGGCCGAACTCCAGGGAGCACGCTACGCCGAGCCGCCCATTCGGCAGACAATTCGTCAGGGGCAGCGGTCAATTGATGGACCGAGGCGGGGTCTGGCGGGAGGAACGGTCCCCGTGGTGACGCGGACCCTCGAGGCGTTTTGGACGGCGGTCTCCGGTCACTACACGGTCGAACGCGAGCTTGGCCGGGGCGGTATGGCGGTCGTCTACTTGGCCCGGGACCTGAAGCACGACCGGCTCGTTGCTCTGAAGATGATTCGGCCCGAGCTGGGGTCGGTGGTGGGCGTCGAGCGCTTTGAGCGCGAGATCGATCTGGCCGCCAAGCTGCAGCACCCCAACATCATGCCGGTCCACGACTCGGGCAGCGCGGGCGACACGCTGTACTACGTGATGCCATATGTGGAAGGCGAGTCACTCCGCGCCCGGATGAGCCGCGAGGGCCAGCTCCCGCTCGAGGGCGCGCTCGAGATCGCGCGCGACGTCGCCAATGCGCTCGGCTACGCGCATAGCCACGGCGTGGTGCACCGCGACATCAAACCGGAAAACATCCTGCTCGCAGGCGGGCGCGCGCTGGTGCTCGATTTCGGCATCGCACGGGCGCTCGCTGGAGCGCCGCAGGAGCGCCTGACCGAGACCGGGCTGGTGGTGGGCACGCCGGCCTACATGAGTCCCGAGCAGGCGACGGGCGAGCGCCAGCTGGACGGCCGGAGCGACCTCTACTCGCTCGGCTGCGTTCTTTACGAGATGCTGAGCGGGGAGCCACCCTACACCGGCCCCAGCGCGCAGGCCGTCATCGCGAAGCGGTTCACCGAGCCGATCCCCCATCTCAGGACGCTGCGGGAGGGCGCGCCCGAGGCGGTCGAGGACGCGGTCACCCGCACACTGGCGCGGTCGCCGGCGGACCGGTTCGCTACGGCGGCAGAGTTTGCGGCAGCGATCGAGCCCGCCGCGATTGCCGCCGCGCCGACCCGCCCGAAGCCCAAGCTGAAGCGCTGGCCGCCGCGCCGTTCCTTCACGATCGCGGCGGGCGTGGCTCTGGTCGCGGCTGCGGTGGGCGGCGCGGTGCTGCTCCGCGGCCGTCCACGCCCCGAGGCCCCGCGGGCAATTCCCGCGGACGCCCGCCGCGTCGTGGTCGCCGTATTCGCTAACAAGACCGGCGACCCGTCGCTTGATCCGCTTGGCGGTATCGTCGCCGATTACCTCGCGCGCGGCCTGGCGACGACCAAACTGGTCGAGGTCATCGATGCCCGGGTCGAGCAAGCCGGCGACAGTGCGGCGCCAGCGCGAGGCGTGGCCGGCGCCCGCGCCCTCGCCCGCACGCTCGGTGCCGGCAGCGTGGTGTGGGGCGCATACTACCGGTTGGGGGACAGCCTGCAGTTCCAAGCCCAACTCACCGACGCGTCCACCGGCGAGCTCATGGGAGCCACGACCCCCGCCGCTGGTCCCGCGGTGCGCCAGGTTGAAGGCGTCGAACTACTGCGGCAGCGCCTGATCGCCACTTTTGCGGCCCGGGTAGACCCCCGTTTCGCTGAATACCAGAGTGCGACCACGGGTCCGCCTGCCACGTATGAAGCCTATCGCGAGTTTCTCGCCGGCGACGACGTTGCCGGAACCACCTGCCCAGCGGAGCGAGACTGCCTCGGTGAGGCGATCACCCACTATTGGCGCGCCTACGCGCTCGACTCGAGCTTCACCCTTCCGATCGTTGCAGTGGCCGCGGTCAGCGGCCAGCAAGGAGAATGCGGGCGGACCGATTCCATCGCCCAGGCCTTGCGCCCGCGCCACGATCGGCTGCCGGCCTTCGACCGCGCCCGGCTGGACTGGGTGGTCGCCGCCTGCCACGGCGACCGCGCGAAGGCGACCGAGGCGGCGCGGCAGGCAATGGCGGCGTCACCCCGTTCCGACCAGCTCGTGCTCAGCTTGGCCTGGTTCGCGCGGCGCAACGGCTTGCTGCGCGAGGCGATCGCGACCACGGAGAAGCTCGATCCCGCGCGGCATGAGCGCGACCGCACCTACTGGGGCAACCTGATCACCCCCGACCACCTGCTCGGTGAGTATCAGCGGGAGCTCGAGGCGGCCCAGGGGGCCCGTCGGTTCTTCGCAGCCGACCCAGAGATGCTCTCGTTCGAGGCTCGGGCACTGGTCGGCCTCGGGCGGCTGCGCGACGTGAATGGGTTGCTGAACGAACTCGAGCGAGCACCCAGGGACGCTCCGGTGGCGTTCTGGATCGACAACATCGGGCGCGAGCTGCGCGCCCACGGGCATCGGCCCGAGGCGCGGGCCGCCTTCGAGCGCGGCCTCCGCCGGTACCGGGCGCTCCCCCGAAGCCGGCAGCAGGAGCTTCGAGGGGATCTGGCACTCTTCCTCGACGACCTGGAGCGCTATGACGAAGCCTGGCCGGTGCTCAAGCAGATCGCCGGGGAGAACCCGGACGACGTGGGATCGCAGGGGGCTCTCGGGGCGCTGGCGGCCCAACGCCGAGACCGCGGCGAGG
>JBIOTT010000014.1:0-13761 GCA_044866195.1 Gemmatimonadales bacterium | reverse complement strand
TGCGGAACCCGGAGGTGCCGCCGCCTGGTGAGCGGTGGGGGCATCCGGGCCCGCGCTGAGGACTCCGCTACCAAGGACTGGACGCCGACCCGGAGCCAAACCTGTGAAAGCTCCCGCCCCCGCGCGGCAACTGGCCGGATTCATCGGCAAGTTCACCCCCGACATCGCGGCCCAAGCCCGTGCGGTGCTGGCGAAGATGCGCCGGCGCCTGCCCGGCGCGATCGAGCTGGTCTACGAGAATTACAACGCGCTGGCCATCGGCTTTGGACCGACCGAGCGGACCGGCGACGCTATCTTCTCCATCGCGGTGTTCCCCCGCTGGGTCAGCCTGTTCTTCCTCCGCGGCGCTGGCTTGCCGGACCCCGCCAAGGTGCTCCGGGGCAGCGGCTCGCTGGCCCGGCATGTGGTGCTCACGGGTCCAGCCGACCTGGATCGGCCGGCGATCAAGGCGCTGATGGCGACAGCCGTGGAGTGGGCACCGATCGCCTGGGACCCAAAGCGCCCGCGGCGGCTTCTGATCAAGTCGATCTCGGCCAAACGGCGGCCGAGACGCCCTATCACATAGGAGATGAAGTATGACGAGCGCTCAAAGAATCACCCCGTGCCTGTGGTTTGATGATCAAGCCGAAGAGGCTGCCAGGTTTTATACCGGGATTTTCAAAAACTCGAAGATCGGAAGAATCTCGCGGTACGGAGAAGCCGGGCGCGAAGTCCACGGGCGACCACCCGGAAGCGTAATGACGATTGAATTCGAGCTCGATGGGCAGGCGTTCACCGCCCTGAACGGCGGCCCGGTGTTCAAGTTCAACGAGGCCATCTCGTTCCAGGTCAGCTGTAAAGACCAGAAGGAGGTAGACTATTACTGGGAGAAGCTGTCTCAAGGCGGCGACGACAAGGCACAGCAGTGCGGCTGGCTCAAGGACAAATACGGGGTGTCATGGCAGATCGTCCCAGCGGCTCTCATAGACCTGCTCAGCGACCCCAAGTCTGAGAAGTCTCAGCGAGCCATGACAGCAATGCTGCAAATGAAGAAGATCGACATCGCAAAGCTTGAGCGGGCCTACGCCGGGTAGGATGCCCATGCTCCCCCAGTTGCTCGCCTTCAGCGACGTGGCGCTCCTGCTTCTGCGGCTCCTGGTAGCCGTGGTCTTTTTCTCGAGCGGACTGAGTCACGTCCGCGATCCGGCCGGCCGCGCCGCAAGCATCGGGATGAGCCCTGCATTCACTCGAATCCTGGGCTGGGGCGAGCTGGCAGGGGCGCTGGGTGTGGCCGCCGGTGTCCTCACCCAGCTCGCGGCGCTCGGCTTCATCGCGATCATGCTGGGCGCAGTCCTGAAGAAGATCTTCGTCTGGCACACCGGCTTCTGGGGCGCTAAGGGATACGGCTGGCACTACGATCTGATGCTGCTGGTCATGAACCTCGTAATTCTCACCACCGGCGGCGGGCGGTTCGTGCTGTACTGAGTGCGAGGCGCGGCCTCATGACCCAGCGGTACCGCGGTGCGCTCCTTCTGCTCGCCTGCCTGCTCGCGACCGGCTCGACCAGCGCGCAGCAACGGGCCCGGGCCCGCGCGCTCGGGATCCGGCCCGGAGTGCTCGCGCCGGGTCCCTACAACGCCATCACCGACGTATCCGGCGTCAAGGTGGGACAGGTGACGGTAGAGGTGGGGGACTCCGTGCGTACCGGCGTCACCACCATCCTGCCGCACGGCGGCAACCTGTTCCGGGACCGCGTGCCCGCCGCCATCTACGTCGGCAATGGCTTTGGCAAGCTGCTCGGCAGCACCCAGGTGATGGAGCTGGGCGAGCTCGAGACGCCGATCCTCCTGACCTGCACGCTGTGCGTGTGGAAGGCGGCCGACGCGCTCGTCGCCTACTTGTTGGCCCAACCTGGTATGTCCGATGTCCGTTCCATCAATCCGGTTGTCGGCGAGACGAACGACGGCTACGTCCTCAACGCCATCGGGAGCCGGCCGATTACTGAGCGCCAGGTGCGGGAAGCCCTCGAGCGTGCGGCACCCGGCCCGGTTGCTGAGGGCAGCGTCGGCGCGGGCACCGGGACTGTCGCGTTCGGCTGGAAGGGCGGGATTGGCACCTCGTCGCGCCGGGTCGTCACCGGCGACAGCACTTGGACCGGGGGGGTGCTGGTCCAGTCCAACTTCGGCGGCGATCTACTGATCCTGGGCGTGCCCGTGGGACGCGCCCTCGGCCGCCATGGAGTGCGGCGAGCGGCCGAGGTGCCCGGAGCGAAGGGGTCGATCATGATGGTCGTTGCGACCGACGCGCCGCTCTCGGATCGTAACCTCAAGCGGCTTGCCGCCAGGGCAATCGTCGGGCTCGGGCGGACGGGCTCCGCGCTCGAGAATGGCTCCGGGGACTACGTGATCGCCTTCTCTACCCACCCGAGCGTGCGCCGCCCACTCGGCGCGGTGCGACTGAGGCCTGCCGAGCTCGCCAACGACGCCATGTCCGGCCTGTTTCAGGCTGCCGTGGAGACAACCGAGGAAGCGATCTACAACTCCATGCTCACCGCTCGGACGGTGAGCGCAAAGGGCGGCACGGTGGAGGCCCTTCCGGTCGACGAGGTCGTGCGGATCCTCGACAGCCACGGCATGTTACGCCGGTAGATTCCAACCCAGGGACGTGGAAGTCACGGACAGGGGACGGCCGCCTCTTAGCCTGCGGACGTCACCCACTCGGGAGCCCACGATGCGCGTCCCTGTCCTGCTGATGACCGGCCTGCTCCTCACCGTGCTCAGCCCTTCAGTTCCCCCTGCCCTGCAAGCCCAGGTGGCCAGCACCCCGTTGCCTACGTGGCAGGGAGGGCCGCTGCAGTGGGACCGCGCACCACGGAGCTTGCCGGTGCACGACCTCGCTCGCTTTCCGTCCCGGGAGAGCTCCGCCACTCGCTCTCACACCGGACTCGGCCTGCTCATCGGCGGCCTGGTCGGCGCGGCCGTCACCACGGTGTTCCTCATCGGGTTCTGTGGCACTGATTCCTCCTGCGGGGCCGACGAGGTTGGTCGGGCCGCGCTGGTGTTTGCGGTGCCGCCAGCCGCAGTTGGCGCGCTGATCGGCTCTCTGATACGCACGAAATCATGATCTTGTGGCGCGCCAATCCACCCGGTACTATCGCTTCGCTCCTAAGGAGCACCACCATGGCCCTGAAGATCAAGGTCGCCGCAGTTGCCTTGGCCTTGGCACTCGGCGCTTGTGATTCCAGCACCGAGCCCTGCCGGGCCGAGAGCTTGCAGGTGCGGATGCCCGCTACGGTCGTGCGTGACGGCCAGAGCGTCACGACCGAGCTGTCCTACGAGGCCCAGATCGGGCTGTTCTCGTCCATCGCGGCGTTCGAGGCCACCCGCACATTTCTCACGGGTAATGCAGCGCAGTACTCCGGCAGCATCGCCTGCTCCTTCGAGTCGTCGATCGTGGGTCTCACCCTCGAGCTGCAGGGCCCGCGGCAGGCCGGAGATGTGCTCCAGCTGAGCACCGGAGTCTTTGCCAACTGGGGCCCGCTCGCCCCGCCCAACGGCGCAGTCGCGGCCGCTGCGGTGAGTGCCGCCAACTTCGCAGCCCAGGCGAACGACGGCTCGGTCTCCGGGACCGTGGAGGTCCTGGGGATCGCGCCGCTGCGGCTGCGGCTCGACCTGCTGGCCACCAGCGCAACGGGCGATGAGATTCGGATCCGAGGAGACATGACCGCGCAGCTGCTTGGCAACGCCCTGGGGTGCGACTGATGACCTTGATTCGGCAAGTCCTCGTGATCGGCGCCCTCGGCTCCGCGGCGCTCGCGCCGGCCGCTGCGCAGGAGCAACTGGGCAAGATCAGCTTTCCCAACTCCGGCAGTGCCGAGGCGCAACCCCACTTCATCCGAGGCGTGCTCCTCCTCCACAACTTCCATTGCGAACAGGCTGCGGAGGCATTCCGCCAGGCCCAGAAGGCCGATCCCGGCTTTGCCCTGGCATACTGGGGCGAGGCGCTCAGCTACACCCACCAGGTCTGGAACCAGCAGGACCTCGCGGCCGGCCGAGCCGCGCTGGCCCGTTTGGCACCGAGCACTGAAGCACGGCTTGCCAAGGCGCCGAAAGCCCGCGAGCGGATGTATCTGGCATCGGCCGAGGCGCTTTACGGCGAGGGCCCGAAACCGCGCAGGGACACCCTCTACGCCCACGCGCTCGAGCAGTTGGTCCAGGCCCAGCCGGACGACGACGAGGCCAAGGTGTTCTACTCGGTCGCCCTGCTCGGCTTGAACCAGGGCGTGCGAGACGTGCCCACTTACGTGCGCGCCGGGGCGCTCGCCGAGGACGTTCTCCGGCGGAACCCGGATCACCCGGGCGCGGCCCACTTCGTCATCCACGCCTTCGATGATCCGGTCCACGCGCCGCTCGGCCTCTACGCCGCGCGCCGCTACTCCGAGATCGCGCCCAGCGCCTCGCACGCGCAGCACATGACGACCCACATCTTTCTGGCGCTGGGAATGTGGGACGAGGTGGCGAAGCAGAACGAGGTGGCGTCCGGACCAGAGCGCGCCCACTGGCGTCCCGGCCACTATTCCCACTGGCTCACCTATGCCTACGTCCAGCAGGGGCGGCACCAAGCGGCCCGGCAGCTGCTGGAGTTACTCGCCGCGAACGCGGGATCGCCGCCGTCGCGCTACAACCGGGGGCAGCTGGCGAACTTCCGGGCCCGCTACGTGCTCGACAGCGAGCAGTGGAACGGCCCCGAGGCGAAGACCCTGGCGGCTGATACCGGGATCGCCGGTGAGGACGACTACGAGTACGCCACGTTCGCCGCAGGATACGCGGCGGCACGGCGGGGCGACGTCAAGCTGGCAGACCAGATGCTCGCCCGGCTCGCCCGGGTGAACGGGGATGCCACGACCGCGGTCAGGCCGGGCGCGACCGGGAGCAAGGTAGTGCCCGTGATCCTCGAGCTATCGCTCCGGGCCGAGCTGCGGCGGCGGAAGGGTGCCAAGGACGAAGCGATTGCGCTGCTCCGCCGGGCGACTGCGCTGGAGGATGGGATGCCGGCCGAGTTCGGGCCGCCGGCAGTGGTGAAGCCGAGCCACGAGCTGTTGGGAGCCATGCTGCTCGAAAGCGGCCGGCCGGGCGAGGCCGTGACCGAGCTCGAGCGGGCACTCGAGCTCGCTCCGGGACGTTCCGCGGCTCTGCTCGCACTCGGGCGGGCCGCGCGGGCGGCGCGAAGGGAAGCGATTGCTGCCCGGGCCTACACTACCCTCGCGGCGAACTGGCACGCCGCCGACGCCGGCCTCCCGGCGCTCGCCGAGGCACGGGCCGGCGCCGGTTCCGGTGATGCGAAGTAGGGTGATCTATCCGTCGGCGCAGTCGTCCAGAACCGGCTTGACGTCGACCACCGGCGTGCCATCGATGGCCTCGATCGGTCCAATCCGCAACCGGGTTCCGGAGATCTCGCGCACGGTGACGCGATGCAGCCCCAACGGGTTCGGCCGGTCCGGAGATCGTGTGGCGAACACGCCGGCGAGCGGGATCTCGGGGTCGTTGCGCGGGTGCGTTTCGAGCACGTCCCGATCCGCACGATGAAGCCAGGTGACGACGATGACCTCGTCGCCCGCACCGATCCCGAATAGTCCTCGCGCGAAGGTTGGATTCACTTCGAGCCACGCATCCGGCGCTCCCTCCGAACCCTGCCGCGGCGCCTCGCCCGGCGCTCGAAGCGTCGATTGAATGTGTCCGATAGGGTGGAGCAGGTATTCCTCGCGCGCCCGGCTCATGGCAGCAGGTTTCCTCGGCGCTACGCCTCGTCGATGTTGACCGTCCAGCCCCTGGATTCTGCCGACTTCGGCCAGATCGTGGAAGGCCCTGGTCAGCCGGTCTTTGTCCGTGCCGCGATAACGAGTGCGAGCTGGCTCTGCATGATCGATCTCCTCGAAGGGTTTTCCGTATGACGGATCGCGCCGAGGGAATGTGACCGTGAACCAGGGCGACTGGCTGGCGGAGCGATTCGAGGAGCACCGGACCCGCCCGCGGGCGGTGGCCTATCGGATGCTCGGCTCGCTGAGCGAGGCGGACGACGCGGTGCAGGAGTCCTGGCTGCGGCTGAGCCGCTCCGATACCAGCGGCGTCGAGAACCTGGGCCGATGGCTGACGACGGTGGTCGCGCGGGTGTGCCTGGACATGCTGCGCTCGCGCACGTCACGGCGCGAGGAGTCCCTGGGCGCGCACGTGCCCGACCCGATCGTGAGCCGCGATGGCGGGACCGACCCCGAGCACGAAGCGCTGCTGGCCGAGTCGGTTGGTCTCGCGCTGCTCGTGGTGCTCGAGACACTGGCTCCGGCCGAGCGGCTCGCTTTCGTGCTGCACGACGTGTTCGGCGTGCCCTTCGACGAGATTGCGCCCCTCGTGGGGCGCTCCCCGACCGCGGCGCGGCAGCTTGCGAGCCGGGCACGTCGTCGGGTCCAGCGAGCGGCCGCGGTTCCCGACGTCGATCTCACCCGCCAGCGAGAAGTCGTGAACGCCTTCCTTGCTGCCTCGCGCGCCGGTGACTTCGAAGCGCTTCTCGCGGTGCTCGACCCGGACGTCGTGCTCCGACTCGACCGTGGCGCCGTGCCTCCGGGCGCATCGAAGGAGGTCCGTGGTGCATCGGCCGTGGTCAAGCTGGGGTTCAGCTTCTCGGGGCTTGGCTGGTTCACGCAGCCGGTGCTTGTGAACGGAGCCGCGGGAGTCGTCGTGGCTCGGCAGGGACGACCGTTTGCGGTCATGGGTTTCACGGTCCGGCGCGAGAGGATCGTCGCGATCGACATACTCGCCGACCCCACGCGCCTCCGCCGGGTCGACCTGGCCGTCCTCGACGGCTGACGAGCCAGCTACGCCCAGATCGATCGGCAGACCAGCTGGCGGGGATTCTCGCGGCATCGCAGATTTCCGGCCATGACTCACCATCATCTCGCCCAGCTCAATATTGGCCGGGTCCTGGCGCCCCTCGACTCCCCTCGGCTGGCCGGTTTCGTCGCCCGGCTGGCGGACATCAACGCCCTCGCGGATGCTGCTCCCGGCTTCGTGTGGCGGCTTCAGACCGAAGATGGCGATGCGACCGCCCTGCGGCCCTACGACGACGAGCGGATGCTGGTCAACATGTCGGTCTGGGAGAGCCTGGAGGCGCTCCGGACGGTCGTCTACCGGACGGCCCACGTCGAAGTCATGCGCCAGCGGCGGGCCTGGTTCGAGTCGCTGGCGGAAGCCTACCTCGTGTTGTGGTGGGTGCCGGCCGGCCATCGGCCTACCGTGGAGGAGGCAAAGAAGCGGCTGGAACACCTGCAGCGGCACGGGGAGAGCGCCCATGCGTTCTCGTTTCGCCGCCCGTTCCCGGCTCCCGACCAGACCCCGGAGGAGACGCCGGAGCCCTCCGTAGACGAGTGTCCAGCGACCTGACCATGCCAGAGACCGTCCACCTCTTCGTCTTTGATACCCTGGCGGACTGGGAGCCGGGGTTCGCAGTTGCGGGCATCAACAACCCGCGCTTGCAGCGCCGGCCAGGGCGCTACCGGGTCAAGGCCGTGTCGGAAGGGGCAGCGCCCATAACGACCATCGGCGGGCTGCACATCCAACCCGACGCTGCTCTCGAGGCGGTCACACCTGCCGACAGCGCAATGCTCATCCTGCCCGGCGGGGAGGCATGGGAGAGCGCAGGCGGCAATGCGGCCGCCGTCGACGCCGCACGCGCGTTCCTGGAGGCGGGCGTGCCCGTCGCCGCTATCTGCGGCGCGACGGCCGGCCTCGCCCGGGGTGGCCTGCTGGATACCCGCGCGCACACGAGCAACGCGCGCCAGTACCTCGCTGCGACCGGCTACGCGGGCGAGCGCCTGTATCGCGACGAGCCAGTGGTGGTGGACGGAGACCTCATCACTGCGTCCTCTATGGCGCCGCTCGAATTTGCCCGGGCAATCTTCGAGCGGCTCGATCTCTATCCGCCGGCGGCCCTCGCCGCATGGTATGGCCTGTTTGCAACCCGCCGCCCGGAGTACTTCACCGCTCTGATTCAGGCGATGGCGGAGCCATCCGATTCTGGCGCCGGCTGACCCACGAGGAAAACCCATGAGCCTGCCCGCAATCCCCCTCAAAGAGTTTGATCAGGAGATGACAACGACCCGCAAGCTCCTGGAGCGAGTCCCGACCGAGAAGGGAGAGTGGAAGCCGCATGTGAAGTCGTTTGCGCTCGGCCACCTGGCGCAACTGGTGTCGTCGATGCCAGGGTGGATCACGCGATCGCTGCGTGAGCCGCATATCGACCTGGCCGCCGGCGGTGGGTACAGCTTCGAGCCTACGGAGGCGCTGGTGCGCAAGTTCGACCACAACGTTCAGGGCGCCCGTGAAGCGCTCGGCTCTGTGCTCGGTGCGGCGCTGGATGCACCGTGGTCGCTCAAGCATGGCGAGCAGGTCCTGTTCACGGCGCCGCGTGGGGAGGTCGTCCGCACGCACTTGAATCACCTGATCCACCACCGGGGGCAGCTCAGCGTCTACTTGCGGCTGGTGAACGTTCCGCTGCCGCAGATCTATGGTCCCACCGCCGACGAGGGGTGGTGAGATGCGAGAGTGGCGATGACTCTGCCGTCACTCGCGCCCAGTCGCTTCTATGGGCGACTCGAGCGCCGCGGGTCGTTCGGCTCCTTCACTCTGACCGAATGCCGCTACGCGCCTCTGCAGGTGCTGCCCTCCCACCGGCACGAGGAGGCCTACGTCTGCCTGCTGGTTGCCGGCTCCTTCGAGGAGCGGGTCGACAGCAGAACCCGGCCCTGTGACCGGGGAGCCGTCGTCTTCCACCCGCCCGACGAGGTCCATCGCGATCAGGTATCGCGCGAGGGCGCCCGCATCTTGAACGTCTCGCTAGGCACCGATACATGGGCCCGGGTTGCGGCCCTGCCGCGTGCGGAGAGGCCGGTGCCGGGGATCCATCGCGGCATCAGCAGTGCTCTCGCCGTGCAGCTCTACGACCGATTCTGCGAGGGTCCGTCGGGTGCAGCCGATCTCGCGATCGAAGGACTGGCGCTCGCGCTGCTTGCCGAGTGCTGCCGCGGCGGGTTCCCGCGCGAGGCCCGACCGCCGCGGTGGCTCGGGACGGTCATCGAGCTGCTGCATGCGCACGCGCCCCAGGGGATCTCTCTCGTCCGAGTAGCCGACGAAGTGGGCGTTCATCCGACGCATCTGGCGCGGACATTCCGCCGGCACCTGGGGCAAACCGTGGGCGAATACGTGCGCCGGCTGCGGATCGCCTGGGCGTCGGAGCAGCTGGCCCAAGGGCGCCGATCGCTGAGCCAGATCGCGCTCGAGGGTGGCTTCGCCGATCAGGCGCACTTTTGCCGAGTGTTCCGCCGGCTGACTGGCTCGAGCCCGGGTGCGTATCGCCGGCAGCTCAGACGCTAATCCGGTTCAAGACGTCGTCGATCGTTCAAGACGCCCCGTGGCCGGTCGAGCACCGTGGTTCAACTGGAGGTCGCGCGTATGCGGAAACCAGTTGGATGCGTGGCGCTCGGCTTGATGGCGTGGTCTGCGACCGCGTCGCTCGCGCAGAGCCCGCCGGTACGGTTGCCGGCGCTGATCCCCATCGAGATGATTGGCAGCAAGACCCTGATTCCCGTCCGCGTCAACGGGTCGGACCCCAAGTGGTTCAACCTGGACACGGGGGCCAACTCCTGCGTGCTCGGCGATCAGTTGGCGAAGACCCTGAAGCTCGCGCAGGAGGCCACTGGAGAGGGCACCGGGGCCGGGGCCGGTCCGGTGCCCTACCTGCGCTACGCACGCGACCAGGTGTTGTTCGACATCGAGGGCGTCCAGTTCCGCTGCGATCACGTCATCTCTGTCGACCTGTCGCAGCTGCCGGCGATGCTGGGGCGTGCCATCGACGGAATCCTGGGCTCGGACTTCATCTCCCAGTACGTGGTCACGATCGACTACGATGCGCAGGTGCTTCGCCTCTCCGCTCCCGCAACGTTCGAGTACCGGGGCAAGGGAGAGCTGCTGCCGCTCACGTTCGAGAAGCGCGTGCCTTACGTGACGGCGCGCCTCACGGTCGCCGGTGTGCCGCCGGCGCGCCGGCGTCTGCTGCTCGACTCCGGGTCCGAGGATGCCGTGGACGACGATCTCATCCTCAAGTCGACGGGGCCGCATCGCGAGGTCACGGGGGGAGTGGGCCTGGGTCAGCCGTATCGGGTGACGTTCGGCTGGGTGGAGCAGCTCGAGCTCGGGCGATTCCGCCTCAGTCACCTGCCCAGCGTCGCGCCTGGTGTTGCGCTCATCGGTGGCGAGGTGCTGCGGCGCTTCCGGGTCATCCTCGACTATGCCCGCAATCGCCTCATCCTGGAGCCCGGCGCCCACATCGCCGACGCGTATCGGGGAGACCGCAGCGGGCTCGACCTGCGGATCGCTCTGGGGGGCGGAAGCCTGGTGGTACACGACGTCCAGCGTGGATCGACCGGGGCCACGGCCGGGCTCGAGGCCGGTGATCGCATCATCGAGGTCGATGGAGCCACTGTGTCGAAGCTGGGACTCCGCCGGGTGCAGACCATGCTGACGATCCCGGGCGCCGACTACCGGCTGCGGGTGCAGCGCGCGGATACGACCCGGGACGTGGAGCTCCGCCTCGACTCGGTCGAGTAGAATGGCGACCTCGGTCCGGGCGGAGACCCTGCTCGCACAGGGCCTCCGCCTCGGTGGCCTCAGCGCCTGAGCGCCTTGCCGGTCTCGAGCAGGGTCTTGAGATCGCTCAACACGAACGGCCAGCCGCCGCCCGCGTTCTCCACCTCTCCTGTGACCATCGCCGCGATCGACGGAGCACCAGTCACGTCGTGGATCACCGTGAGCCGGCAAACGCCGCCCGGCTGCTCCACGATCTCCCAGGTGAGGCGCGTGGCCGGTTCCGACGCGCTCTGAGCGTCCCAGACCGGATGCCAGGTCTGTACCAGCTTGCGCGGGGGATCGGCCTCGACGACTTCGCCCAGGATCATGACGTCCGGGGTGCCGTGCGCCTTCATCGGCTCGTTGGCCAACGCCCGATAGGCGCCGCCCGGACGCATGTCGTATTCTACCGGGCAGGCATAGCCGTACCGCTCCGTCCACTCGGATTTGGTGATCGCATCCCAGATCGCCTGGGGCTTGGCCTTGATGAACACCCGATAGACCTGGGTGGTCGTTCTCTTCTCTGCTACGGTGGTCATTCCGTCTCCTCCAGCTGGTGCTTGAGCGCTGCGAGCGCCGATGCGTGGCGCTCCCGGTATTTGCCGATCCAGCGGTCGTGGATCAGGCGGATCGGCACGGGGTTGAGAAAGTGCCGCTTCTCCCGGCCCGACCGTCGGGTAACGACGAGGCCCGCGGCTTCCAGGACGCGCAGGTGCTTCATGACACCGAAGCGCGTCATCGCCAACTCGGACTCGAGCTCGGTGAGCGTGCGGCCATCGCGCGCGAAGAGCCGATCGAGCAGGAAGCGGCGCGTCGGGTCGGCGAGCGCCTTGAACACGCGGTCATCGTCGGTCACGCCCAGCCAATATGTGGCCATTTGGTCACCTGTCAAGTCAAGCCCGGGGGAACCACCGGCAGGCCAACAGGCGTTTCACCGCCGTGACCCAACTACTGCCTCGCCTCGACGAGGCGCTGATGCCGTCCTATCGCTTCGAGCGGGAGCTCGGGGGTGGCGGGATGAGCCGCGTCTTCGTGGCCGAGGAGACCGGCCTCGGACGAAGGGTGGTCGTGAAGGTCCTGCCGCCGGAGCTCGGTGCCGGGCTCAATGTCGTCCGCTTCCAGCGTGAGATCCGGCTCGCCGCCTCCCTGAGCCACCCCAACATCGTTCCGCTTTTCACCGCCGGGCAGGCGGACGGACTGCTCTACTACACGATGCCGCTGATCGAGGGCGAGTCGCTTCGAGCCAAGCTCGAGCGCGAGGGAGAGCTGCCGATCGGCGAATCGGTGCGCCTGCTCCGCGACGTGGTGGACGCCCTCACCTATGCGCACGAGCGCGGCGTGGTCCACCGGGACATCAAGCCGGAAAACGTCCTGGTCTCCCGCGATCACGCCCTGGTCACCGATTTCGGGGTGGCCAAGGCGCTGACCGCGGCGAGTGGCGCTCAGCCGCTGACTGTAACGGGCATGATCCTCGGCACACCCGCCTACATGGCGCCCGAACAGGCGACAGCCGACCCCCACTGCGATCATCGAGCCGATATTTATGCCATCGGTGCGCTGGCGTACGAGATGCTGACCGCCCGGCCGCCGTTCGCCGGCCCGTCGCCGCAGGCGGTGCTTGCGGCGCAGGTCACCAAGGCGCCCGACCCAATCGCGCAGGCCCGCGACAGCGTGCCACCAGCGCTTGGGGCGGTCATCATGCGGTGCCTGGAGAAGAAACCAGCCGATCGCTGGCAGACCGCAAATGAGCTGCTCCACCAGCTCGACACGGCGGCCACCTCTCCCCGGCCTTCCGCTGGTCGACGTGCCGCCCTCGTTGCCGGCCTGGTCCTGGCCATTCTCGCGGTCGGGGCCGTGGGACTCTTCTCCCGGCTATCCTCGGTGGGCGCAGTCCGCTCGGCTGCCGAGCGCAGCGCGTCGGCACCACCAGCCTCCGCGACCGAGACCGCCCCATCCATCGCCGTGCTGCCGTTTGTCAACCTGACGTCCGACGCCGAGAACGAGTATTTCAGCGACGGGATGACCGAGGAGCTGATCGATGCCCTGGCGAACGTCACCGGGCTGCAGGTGGCGGCGCGGACCTCGTCGTTCGCCTTCAAGGGCCAGAGCTCCGACGTGCGGGAGATCGGCCAGCGGCTCGGCGTCGGCACGGTGCTGGAGGGGAGCGTCCGGAGATCCGGCAGCAAGCTCCGGGTCACCGCCCAGTTGATCCGGACGTCGAACGGGTATCACCTTTGGTCCATGAGCTACGATCGGGAGTTGCAGGACGTCTTTGCGGTGCAGGATGAGCTCGCTCGCGCCATCGTCACCTCGCTCACGCCACGGCTGATCCGCGACAGCGCGATGGTCCGCGCTCCGACCCTGAGCCCCGAGGCGCACGACCTCTACCTCAAGGGACGCTTCTTCTGGAACCGCGAAACCGAGGCGGCGCTCCGAAAGGCCATCGACTACTTCGAGCAGGCGCTCGCGAAGGACTCCAGCTACGCGCTTGCGTACTCGGGGCTGGCTGACGCGTACTATATCATTGCCGCGCACGGCTTCGTGCCGCCGAAGGAGACCTTCCCCAAGGCGAAGGCGGCCGCGCTCGAGGCGCTCGCGCTCGACAGCACCCTGGCCGAGGCCCACATCTCGCTCGGCTATCTCGCGCGGGGGTGGGACTGGGATCCCGCGCGGGCCGAGCAGGAGTTCCGGGCGGCGATCGCACACAACCCGCGTTACTCGACGGCCTACCGACTGCACGCCTGGCTCCTGCTGGACGCGGGCGACACGGCCGGGGCTATTCGGGAGATGAAGCACGCGCTGCAGCTGGACCCGCTGTCGCTAGTCATGAACCTTCAACTCGGGAGCATGTACGGGTACGCCCGACAACACGATTCCGCGGTCGTCCAATACCGCAGGACCCTCGACCTCGACTCGGCCTCCGCCAGAACCCGGCGCCTGCTGAGCATTGCCTATGCGCGCCTGGGACGCATGAATGAGGCGCTTGCCGAGCTCGCCAAGGTGTCCCCGGACCGGGACCTCGAGGCGGCGGACTACCCAACGATCTCGGCGTATCTCACCTTGTACGCCATTGCTGGGAACCGAGCCGAGGCGAGGAGGGCCCTGCGCG
>JBIOTT010000013.1:0-6050 GCA_044866195.1 Gemmatimonadales bacterium | reverse complement strand
ACGCGCCGGCTCCCGTCCGCCAGCGCACCGCGTCGGCGACAGGAAACAGGTGCACGTCTTCAGCGGCGATGGCGGGTGTCGTCTCGCGGACGGCCCGCAGATCGTCGAGGATCCAGATGGAGCGTCCGTGCGTGCCCACCACCAGGTCGTTCTCCTTGACCACCAGATCGTGCACCGCCACCGTAGGAAGCCCGAGCTTGAGCGGTTGCCAGGACCCGCCATCGTCCGGCGAGACCATCACGCCGCGCTCGGTACCGAGGAAGAGCAAGCCGCGCCGCTTGGGATCCTCGCGCACCGCGTGCAGATATACGTCCTGCGGCAGGCCCCCCGTGAGCCGCTTCCAGCTCTTCCCGTAGTCGCTGGTCTTCCAGAGATAGGGGCGCATGTCGTCCAGCCGGTGCGCGTCCACCACCAGATAGGCTGTCGCCGAATCGAACGGAGACGGCTCGATCAGGCTCACGGTCCCCCATTCCGGGAAACCCGGCACGTTCTTGGTCACGTTGGTCCACGACTTCCCGCCGTCACGGGTGACGTGCACCAGACCGTCATCGCTCCCCACCCAGATCAGCCCTGCCTGCCTCGGTGACTCCGCGATGGCGAAGATGGTGCCGTAGATCTCGACCCCGGTGTTGTCACCGGTGATCGGCCCGCCCGACCAGCGCTGCTTCGTCTTGTCGTTCCGGGTCAGGTCCGGGCTGATCGCAGTCCAGGTCTGGCCTGCATCGGTGGACTTGAAGAGCACGTTGGCGCCGTGATAGACGGCGGTAGGCTCGTGGGGAGAAGTGGCGATCGGCGCGGTCCACTGGAAGCGGTACTGCAGGTCCTCGCCGCCGTGGCCCGAACCGTTCTCGGGATAGACCGAGACGTTGCGGGGCTGCCGGGTGTGGAAGTCGTAGTGGGAGATGTATCCGCTGTATTCGCCGGCGTAGATGACGTTGGTGTCGTTGGGCTGGGCAACCACGTAGCCGGCTTCGCCGCCACCGACCGCCCGCCAGTGCGCCAGCCGGATGCCTTCCCGCACCAGGCTGTTGCTCGGCCCCCAGGCGGTGCCGAGGTCCTGCATGGCGCCCATCACGTGATAGGGCACCGCATTGTCCACCGAGACGTGATAGAACTGTGCGATCGGGAGCGGCGGCGCGAACCAGTGCTGGCCGCCATCCGAGGTGAGGTCCACCCCGCCGTCATTGCCGTCGATGATGCGGGCCGGATCCTTAGGGTCGACCCAGATGTCGTGGTGGTCGCCGTGGTGAGCGCCCTTCACCGAGACGATGTTGCGCCCGCCGTCGATTGTCTTGAGCAGATTCACCTGGGGGAACCAGACGACGTCCGGATCGCGCGGATCGATCGTGAGGGTGCTGTAGTACCAGGCCCGCTGGCGGAGCGTGTGATGACCGCTGGCGAGCTTCCAGGTGTCGCCGCCATCATCGGAGCGGAACAGCCCGCCCTTCTCGGCCTCGATCAGCGCATAGACCCGGCGGCCATCGGAGGCAGCGACCCGAACGCCGACTTTCCCCCAAATACCATCCGGCAGTCCCTTCGCGGTGAGCTGTTTCCAGCTGTCGCCCCCGTCACGCGAGACGTAGAGGCCGCTACCCGGACCACCGCTCACCAGCTCCCACGGACGCCGCCGGGCCTGCCAGAGTCCGGCAAACACGATGCTGGGGTTCGAAGGGTCGAGCGCAACGTCGGAGGCGCCGGTATCGGGATCCTTGCGCAACACGAGCTGCCACGACTTGCCGCCGTCGCGGGTGCGCAGCACACCGCGCTCCCGGTTGGGCCCGAACGCATGGCCCAGCACCGCGGCGAACGCAACGTCGGGGTTGGTTGGATCGACCACCATGGTGCCGATCTGACCTTCCTGCTTCCAGACCTGAGTCCAGGTCTTCCCGGCGTCGGTCGACTTGTAGATGCCGTTCCCGGCCGCGACGTTGCCGCGAATGTTGGCCTCGCCCGAGCCCACGTAGACCACGTTGGGGTTGGACGGGGCGACCGCGATCGAGCCGATGGAGGAAATAGGCTGGTCGTCGAAGATCGGGTTCCAGGAGCGGCCGCCGTCCGCCGACTTCCAGACGCCGCCCGACGCGGTCGCGGCGTAATAGGTGAGCGGGTCGCCGGGAACGCCGGTAACCCGAGAGACGCGCCCGCCGGCGGCCGGCCCGATCGAGCGGAACTTGAGGGAGTCGAAGGGTGCCGGGCCCTTGCTCGCGTCTTGAGCGCTGACGTTGCGGAAAGCGACGAATCCGGTGAGCAGGACTACGATGGCTGCGAAAGATGAAAGGCGACGTGCGATGAGCATGGGAAAAATCTCGCTGAGGTGGCGCAGAATTTAACCCCGCACACTCCCGGAGCGGCAAGCGCTGCCAAACCAATCTCCCGGTTGCGGCGTTTCAGAGGTTATGCGCCTGATCGTGGTGGGCTTTGTCGTCGCGCTGGCAGGGCCAATTGACCTGCTCGAGCTCGCGCGGATGCCGGTGGGTCCGGGGCTTCCCAGCGACTGGAGGGTGCGACCGGTGAAATCGAACCAGCCGCCCGAGTTCGAAGTGGTTGACGCAGCCGAGGGCCGCCTGCTGCGGGTAAGCGGCCAGAGTCAGGCGGCCTGGGCCTACCGCGAGCTCTCCGCCCCGGTTGCACCTGGTCCCGGTATCCTCCGGTGGACCTGGCGCGTGCTCGAGCGGCCCGAGGGCGCCGATCTGCGCGACCGGCGGGCCGACGACTCGGCGCTGCGCGTCTTCGTGATCTTCGGAACGTCGGGGGGCTGGTCCCGCCGGAGCCATGCAATCTTCTACTCGTGGGGCAACCGCGAGCCCGACGGGCTTACGCTGCCAAGTCACGTGTCGGACCGGCTGCATGTGGTCAGGGTTGCCGGCGATGCGCAGCTCGGCCCCACCTGGCGCGGGGAGGCGGTGGACCCGTTCGCGGACTATCGCCGCATCTGGCAGCGCGCGCCCGAGCCGATAACGGCCATCGGCATCATGCAGGACACCGATATGACCCACATGGCCGCGGTGGGCGAGCTGCGCGAGCTCGTCTGGGAGCCGGGTAAGTAGCCTGATTCCCGGTTAGCGCCAGTGCCCCTCGACCCAGTGTCCGGGCACCCAGGCGTAGTCCCGGCGATCCCAACGCCAATGCCCCCCGACCCACACATATCCCGGACCCGGGGCGACGGTCACCACCTCAACCCGCGCCGGGGGCGGACGGCGGACGACGTACACCCTTCCCGGTGGCGGGGGCGGAGCGCAGGCGGCGGAGGCGAGGAGGGCGGAGACCAGCAACGGGGCAAGCGAGCGGCGGAACGGGACCTGAAGCGCTGGACTTGGCATGCGGCCTTCCCGGATTGGCAGTCGCGGGCGCCGGCCCTAGTGCCGGCCCCGGACTCGGTGGGACGCGGAACCCCGGGCGGGCGTTAACGCCCGGCGGGTCGTCGGTGGGGCCGCCGCTGGGGCGCGAGCCCCGGCCGGGTGGCCGGCGGCCTTGACATAGTGTCTCTAATACACGATATTAGTGTCAGTGGAACACTAACCAGGAGGCACCATGCTGGCGTTCATGCGGGCGGCTCCAACCACCTACATCCTCCACTGGCAGCACGGCCGGCTCCGGCGCGAGGGGCCCGGACTCACCTTCTTCTACTTCGCCCCCAGCTCGACCATTGCCGCCGTGCCCCTCGCCAGCGCCGACGTGCCCTTCGCCTTCACCGAGGCCACCGCCGATTTCCAGACGGTAACCCTCCAGGGCACCCTCACCTACCGGGTCAGCGACCCGGCCCGCCTGGCCGGCGCACTCGACTACAGCATCCGGCCGAACGGCAGCCATGTCTCCGACGACCCCGACAAGCTGCCCGAGCGGCTGCTGCAGGTCGCCCAGGTGCTCGCCCGGGCCGCGGTGCAGCGGCTGGTGCTGCGGGAAGCCCTGGTCAGCTCCGAGAACGTGGTTGCGGAAGTGCTCGCCGGATTGCGCGGCGCCGACGCGGTCACCGCGCTCGGGGTAGAGATCCTGGGGTTCGCCCTGCTCGCCATCCGCCCAACCCCGGAGATCGCCCGGGCTCTGGAAGCCGAAGCCCGCGAAGCGCTCCAGGGTCGCTCCGACGAGGCCATCTACGCCCGCCGGAACTCGGCGGTGGAGCAGGAGCGCCGCATCAAGGAAAGCGAGCTCGAGACCGAGCTTGCCGTGCAGGAGAAGCAGCGCCGGATCCGCGAGGCCCAGATCGCAGCCGATATTGCGGCCGAGGAGAGGCGGGCCATCCTGCTCGAGCGGCGGGTGGAGAACGACCGGCGCGACGCCGACGCCCGGGCCTATGCTCTCAATGCCACGCTCGAGCCGCTCCGCGGGGTCGATTGGCGCACCCTGATGGCGGTGGGCGCCGGCAATGCCGATCCCAAGCTCATGATCGCCCTGGCATTCCGCGAGCTGGCCGAAAATGCCGCCAAGATCGGCGAGCTGAACGTGACGCCCGATCTGCTGCGCTCCCTGCTGACGCCCGGCGCGCCGGCAGGTCGGTAAGCCGCACGGAGCGACCCTATGTACGAACGCCTGGTGGTGGTCACTCGCCGGACCCGGCTCGAGGAGCTGATCGAGCGCTTCAACACCCGGGGGCAGGCCAAGTTCTACCTCGAGCACGCGGGAGGCGACTTCACCGACTACGAGCGGGAGCATGAGATCTACCGCCGCGCGCTGGACCAGGTCCGGCGCGCGGTGGCGTTCGGCCTCCCCTGCCAGTTCCTGGACCGCGCCCTGGTGCCGACGTACACCTTCGACCGCTCCGAGGTCGTCGTGACCCTGGGCCAGGACGGACTGGTCGCCAACGTCGCCAAGTATGCCGGCGAGCAGCCGATTGTCGGCCTCAACCCCGATCCTGCGCGCTTCGATGGCGTGCTGCTTCCGTTTGACGTCGGCGCCGCGCGATCGGTCGTGGCCGAGACCTTGAGCGGCCGGGCCCGGACCCGGGCGGTGACCTTGGCAGAAGCCCTGCTGGGTGATGGCCAGCGGCTGCTTGCGTTCAACGATCTGTTCATTGGCGCGCGGAGCCACGTCTCGGCCCGCTATCGGATTCGCGCCGGCACCGCGAGCGAGGCTCAATCCTCCAGCGGGGTCCTCGTTGCCACCGGGGCGGGCTCGACCGGGTGGATGTCGTCGGTGTTCAACATGGCCGCCGGAGTGACCGCATTTGCCGGGGGCTCCGGGGGGAATGGAATCCGGCTCGATTGGGAGGACCGTCGCCTCATTTATGCTGTCCGGGAGCCATTTGCCAGCCGTCATTCCGCCGCGACCATCGTCGCCGGCATGATCGGGCCCGAAGAGGAGCTGGGGCTCGAGTCGCTGATGCCGAGCGGAGGTGTGATCTTCAGCGACGGGATCGAAGCCGATTTTCTGCACTTCAACGCCGGCGCAGTCGGCCGGGTGCGAGCGGCTCCGCAGCGGGCGCGCCTCGTCGTCCCCGCCGGCTGACGGTCGCGCATGACCCCGGCTCGGGTTCAGGTAACCGTAGACATCGTGATCTTCACGATCCAGAGCGACCTGCTGCAGGTGCTGCTGGTACGCCGCGGCGTGCCGCCGTTCGAGGGGCGCTGGGCCATTCCCGGCGGGTTCATTCGCCAGGGCGAATCGTTGGAGGCCGCGGCGCTGCGCGAGCTGGAGGAGGAAACCGGGGTTCGCGAGGTATTTCTCGAGCAGCTGTACACCTTCGGCGATCCGGACCGGGACCCGCGGGGTCGCGTCGTCACCGTAGCCTACTACGCCCTGGTCTCGGCCGACCGCGCGTCGCTCATGGCGGGCACGGACGCCGCGGCTGCGCGCTGGTGGCCGGTGGCCGAGCGCCCGTCACTGGCATTCGATCACGACTCGATCCTGACCTATGCGGTCGAGCGGCTGCGCAACAAGCTCGAGTACACCACAGTCGGCTTCCAGCTCCTGCCCAGGAAGTTCACCCTCACCGAGCTCCAGCGGGTGTACCAGGCGATCCTTGGCCGCCCGCTCGACAAGCGTAACTTCCGGCGCAAGATCGACCTGCTTGGCATTCTCACGCCGCTCAAGGAATGGCGGCGGGAAGGCCCCAG
>JBIOTT010000012.1:0-8761 GCA_044866195.1 Gemmatimonadales bacterium | reverse complement strand
GGTGACGCGCTCTTCGTCCGCGACGCGCAAGTGCCGAAGGCCCGCGTGCTCAACTCTCCCGAGTCGCCGATCTGCTCGGTCGTGGCGCCGCGCACCGAAGAGGCGCCGGCCGCGCCAACCGAAGTGGTCGAGGAAGCCCCGACCGAGCCGGAGCTTATCCGGAAGCCCAAGGCCGAAGCCGAAGGCGAGGCAGAAGAGTAGGCCCTGTACGCGATCGTGGGGCTGGGCAACCCCGGCCCGGAGTACGCGGACACCCGGCACAATGCCGGCTTCCGGCTGGCGGACCGACTGGCCGACCGCTGGGGATTTGGGCCGTTCCGGCGGGGTGCGCGGGCCCGAGAGGCAACCGGCACGCTGGCCGGGACCCCGGTGAAGCTGCTGAAGCCGCAGACCTACATGAACCGAAGCGGGGCCGTGCTGGCTCCGCTTCGGGCCGTTCCGGATTTCGATCCCACGCAACATCTGCTGGTGCTGGTCGACGACGTCGCGCTGCCGACCGGCCGGTTCCGCCTCCGGGGGGCCGGCTCCGCCGGGGGCCACAATGGGCTCAAGAGCATCGAGGGAGTGCTCCAGCGCCAGGACTACGCGCGGCTCCGAATCGGGGTCGGGCCGAAGCCCCCCGAGATCGAAGACCTCACCGACTACGTGCTCGCCGAGTTCACTCCCGAGGAGCGGGCCGCGATCGAGAGCCTGCTCGATCCGATGGCGGAGGCGGTGGAGTGCTGGCTCGCAGAAGGCATCGAGCGCGCCATGACTCAGTTCAACAAATGACTTGAGATCACGATTGATTTGAACCGCAGAGACGCAGAGAGCGCAGAGAAATGGTCTAGCGTTTTCTCTGCGTCCTCTGTGCCTCTGCGGTGTTCTCTTGCTTTGTTCTGATGCGGAGTCCGTGAATGCTTCGTCTCGGTATCGTCGGCCTGCCCAACGTCGGCAAGTCCACACTCTTTAATGCCCTGACTTCGGCCAAAGCCGTGGTGGCGAACTATCCGTTCGCCACCATCGAGCCCAATACCGGGATCGTGCAGGTGCCCGACCCTCGGCTCGATGCGCTGGCTGCGATCGTCGGTCCCGAGCGGGTGGTGCCGGCCGCGGTGGAGTTCGTCGACATTGCGGGCCTGGTGAAGGGCGCGAGCCAGGGCGAAGGGCTCGGCAATCAGTTTCTCGCCAACATCCGCGAGGTGGACGCGATCCTGCACGTCGTGCGCTGCTTCGAGGATCCGGATGTCCAGCACGTGATGGGCCCGGTCGACCCCGTGCGAGACCGTGAGGTGGTCAATATCGAGCTCGGGCTGGCAGACCTCGCCACCGTCGAAAAGCGGCTGGACAAGACCGCTCGCACGGCCAAGTCAGGCGATCCGCAGGCCAGGATCGAGCAACGAGTGCTCGAGGCGGTGCGCACCGCCCTGGCCGAGGGAAAGCCCGCCCGCGCCGTCCGGCCGACGGCGGAAGAGCTGGCGGTGTACCGCTCACTCAACCTCCTCACCAGCAAGCCGGTCCTCTACGCGGCCAACGTCGCGGAGTCGGAGATCGCCGGCGGCAATCGCTTCGTCGAGGCTCTGCGTGGCGCGGTGGCGCGCGATGCCGAAGAGGCAGAGGTGGTCACGTTCTCGGCCAAAGTCGAGGCGGAACTCGCCGAGCTCGCGCCGGAAGACCACCAGGATTTTCTGGCCTCGCTTGGACTCGCCGAATCGGGGCTGGACCGCTTGGCCCACGCGGCCTATCACCTCCTCGGCCTGCAGAGCTATTTCACGGCCGGCGAGAAGGAGGTGCGAGCCTGGACCATCCACCGCGGCGACCGGGCCCCGGCGGCCGCCGGCGTGATCCACTCCGACTTCGAGAAGGGGTTCATTCGGGCGGAGACCGTCGGCTACGACGACTTCGTGCGGGTGGGCGGCTGGAAGACCGCTCGGGAGCAGGGGCTGTCGCGGGCGGAAGGCAAGGAATACGTCGTTCAGGATGGCGACGTGATGCTGTTCCGGTTCAGCAGCTGACCGGCGTAGCTCTGGCGCGCCTGGGTCCACCAACCTATACTTCAGTCCGTCAACAACTTCCCTCTTCGGCTCCACACCAGAGCCGGAGCGCTCAGACCAAAGGACGGTGCTGATGACCCGCCAGTACGAGGTGGTCTACATCTTCGACAGTGCGCTCGAAGAATCGGCCATCAACGAACGACTCACCCGCTTTCACGCCCTCATCCAACAGCCCGGCGCCGAGGCTCCCCAGGTGTCCCACTGGGGCAAGCGGACGTTGGCCTATCCTATCAAGAAGCATGAGACGGGATACTACGTCGTTAGCAAGTTCGACACCGACGGAACCGCCTTGCCCGAATTCGAGCGGGCGGTCAAGCTGGACGATGCGGTGCTCCGCTTTCTCGTCGTCGTGAACGAGGGTGCCCAGCCGGTGCCCGTGACCACCGCCAAGGGCGAGGAGGAGGACGACGAATGAGGCGCCCCCAGAAGACCTGCGCGATTTGCGAGTCCGGCGTTCGCATCGTGGACTACAAGGACGAGCGCACCCTGCAGCGGTTCCTGACCGAGCGCGGCAAGATCCTGCCGAGCCGGTTGTCCGGCACGTGTGCGCGCCACCAGCGCCAGTTGAGCACCGCGATCAAACGGGCCCGCCAGCTCGCCCTCCTGCCTTACATCAAGGGCTTCGGCGGCTGACTCAGGCCGACGGAATGAGCGGTCGCCCCCCCGCTCGCCACCCGCGCCCGGGCGTGCTGCTCGTTGCGTTCGCGTACCTGCTGCTCGCTCCGCCCGGATTTCTCCTGGGACCGCTCGCGGGACTCCTCGCCCTGTCGCGGCCGGGGAGCTTCCGGGAATGGGCTTGGTTGGGCGTGGCGGCGGTATGGATGGGCGCCTGGCTGGTGCCGGCGGGCAATGTGGCGGAACAACTGCTGCGCGCCGCAGCCGTACTGGTGACCGGCGGGTTCCTGGCCATCACGCTCGCCCGTCCGGCACCCGTCTTTCGCCGCGCCGTGCTGGCCCTCGGTTTCGCGTCGGTCGCGCTGGCGCTCTGGTCGGTGGCCTTTCACCTCGAATGGTCCGAGCTCAAGGCGGCTGTCGGGCGCGATGCCGCCCGCACCTTCAGCGAGCTCGCGAAGCAGGCGGGGGGTGCGGGCGGCGGCGAGACGGCTGACCTGCTGCGGCAGATGGCCAACAGCGCCCCCGCCTGGGCCGCGCTGACGCCGGGCCTCGTATTCCTGAACGGCCTGCTCGGCACCCTGCTCGCCTGGAGCCTCTATCAGGGGATCGCTGTCCGACCCATCGGTGATCCACCTGCGCCCTTCCGCAGCTTCAGGTTCAGCGACCAGATGGTCTGGCTCCCCGTCGCGGGGCTCGCTCTGGCCCTGTTCCCGGTCTCGGCCGGCCTGCGGGAGGGGGGCGCCAACCTGCTCCTGGTGGCCGTGGCCCTCTACGCCGCCCGCGGCCTCGCCGTGGTGGGAGCGGGAGCGGGGCGGCTTCCGCGGCTGACGGCCACCGTGGTCGCCGTCGTAGCCTTTTTCCTGTTGCCGTTCGTGGTCGGCGGACTCACGCTCCTCGGCCTGGCGGACACCTGGCTAGATTTCCGGCGACGCCCGGCGTCGTCCGGTACCGGAGGATTCGACCGATGATCGAAGTCATCCTGCGAGAAGACGTCAAGTCGCTCGGGAGGGCGGGCGAGCTGGTGCGGGTGCGGCCCGGCTATGCGCGGAACTTCCTGCTGCCCAAGGGGCTCGCCTACGAGGCCACCGAGGGAAACAAGAAGCGGATCGCGGCGGAGTCGAAGGCCCGTGCCAGCCGGGTCGAGGCCGAGCGAGCCGGAGCCGAGAGCTTCGCAAGTCGGCTCGCCGACGTGACAATCACCATTGCCGGCAAGGCCGGCGAAGAAGGCCGGCTCTTCGGCTCGGTCACCACCCACGACATCGCCGAGGGCTTGGCGAAGCAGGGGCTGGAGGTCGATCGTCGGCGGATCGAGCTGAGCCAGCCAATCAAGGCGTTGGGCTTCCACACGGTGGTGGTCCGGCTGCACCCCGATGTTCACGCAGAGGTTCGGGTCCAGGTCGTCGGCGAGTAGCCCGGCCATGACGGTCGGGATCGCCTACGTCGACGGCCCGCGGCTCTCACGCTCGCTCTTCGCCGCGGCCGACTGGGTCGCAGCCGGCCGGGACGAGATCAACCGGATCAACGTCTTTCCGGTCCCCGACGGAGACACCGGTACCAACTTCAGCCTCACCCTTCGGGCCGTCGCCGATGCGCTCCGCGTTCTCGGCGACGCGCCCCTCCCGGAGACGGCCCGCACCGCAGCCCGGGCCGCCGTCCTGGGCGCCCGCGGTAATTCCGGGATGATGCTCGCGCACTTCCTGATGGGCTTCGCCGAGGCCCTGGGCAATCGGGAGCAGGCGACCGCGCGCGACATCGCCGGCGGGCTGCGCCACGGAGCCGACCGGCTCTACGAGTCGCTGGACGACCCGCGCGAGGGAACCATCCTCACCGTCGCGCGCGAGGCCGCCGCCGCGGCCGAGCGCGCCGCGACCGACTCGGCGGACATCGGGGAGTTCATGAGCCGGCTACTGGCCGAGGCCGAACTGGCCCTGGCGCGGACTCCGGAGCTGATGGCGGTGCTGAAAGAGGCCGGCGTGGTCGATGCCGGCGGCAAGGGGTTCGTTCGGATGCTGGAGGGCGTGGTCCGGTTCATCGAGGGAGACCCGATTCTCCCCGCCTCGCCCGATAGCGGGCCGGCCGCCTTCATTCCGGCGGCACTGGTCGAGGTGGCCGTGGAGCGGGACTTCCAGTATTGCACCGAAGTGCTGGTGCGTGGGGAACAGCTTCCCCCGGCCAACGAGGTGCGGGCCGCTATGCACAACTTCGGAGGCTCGGTGCAGGTCGCGGTGGTGACCGACGTGCTCAAGGTGCATGTGCACACCGATACACCCGAGGCCGTCTTTAGTTATGCTGCGCGCTGGGGGCGGATCGAGACCACCAAGGCCGACGACATGCGGGCCCAGCACCGGCGGCTGTCGCACGGCGAGCGGCGCCCCGTGGCAGTGGTGATCGACAGCTCGGCCGATCTCGCTGATGCCATCGTGGACCGGCATCACATCGCGATCGTCCCGCTCCAGGTGGTGTTCGGCAACGAAAGCTTTCGCGATCGCGTAGAACTGAGGCCGGACGAGTTCTATCGGCGGCTGCGCAGCGCAAAGGATCTGCCCACCACCTCGCAGCCGGCCCCGGCCGAGTTCGTCCAGGTGTTCCGCGACGCCCTGCAGGAGGCAGATGAGGTCGTCGCGGTGCTGCTCTCGGGCGCCCTCTCCGGCACGCACCACGCCGGCGTTGCAGCGGTCAAGGCAGCGGGTCTCGGCAGCGTGCAGGTGGTCGACAGCAGCACCGTCTCCCTGGGCGCCGGCATGCTCGCCCTCCGGGCTGCCGAGCTGGCCGAATCGGGGTGGCGGGCCGGCGACATCGTGACCGAGCTCGAGCGGCTCAAGGCCCAGACCGGCGCGTTGATCACCGTCGACCGCTACGACAACCTGCTCCGGTCCGGGCGGGTAACCCGGGGCAAGGCTTGGGTGGCGGGCCTGCTCGACGTGAAGCCCATCCTTTCCCTGGATCGCGCCGGCCGGGTGATCCCGGTCGACCGGGTGCGGGGTCGGGAAAACGTGGCGCCGCGGGTCCTGGCTCTGCTGGAGCGGCGGCTCACCCCTCGCCCCAAGGCGGTCCGGTTCGGCATCGCTCACGCCGATGCCCCGGACGTGGCGGAGCGAGTGCGCACGGCGCTGGTCGCCGCGTACCGTCCGCGGGACTGCTTCGTCTCGCTCGCAACCGGGGTCCTGGGGACTCACGTCGGCGAGGGAGCTTGGGGGGTGTTCTACCAGGTGGAAGACGGGACCCCCACCCGCCTGGAGCAGGGCCGCGTGACCGACGGGTGGCGGGCGTGACGGCGCGGCCTCCGGAGGCGCTCGGGCTCGCGCTCCAGGCAATCGACGATCTCAAGGGCGTGCAACCGGTGGTGCTGGATCTTCGCGGATTGAGTGACGCAACCGACTTTTTCGTGATCGCCTCCGGCACCTCGGATGCCCACGTCCGAGGTATTGCGGAACATGTGATGGAGCGGCTCGGCCGCCGAGGCCACCGGACCCATCACGTCGAGGGGTTGGGTGGGCGCTGGGTGCTGCTCGACTTCGTAGATTTCGTCATTCACCTCTTCCACCCGGAGACCCGCGCGTTCTATCAGTTGGAGCGGCTGTGGGGAGATGCCCCCGAGCTCCTGATCCGGTCTTCGTGAGCGGAGTTCGATCTATGTTTGGACGCTGCGGCGTGGCCATCGCCCTCGCGCTCGGGACTCCGGCGCTGCTCGAGGCCCAATACTTCGGCCAGAACAAGGTCCAGTACGAGTCGTTCGACTGGAAGATCATCCAGACCGAGCATTTCGACGTCCATTTCTACCCGGCCGAGCGGGTAGCGGCGATGGATGCCGCGCGGATCGCCGAGCGGTCCTACGGCCGGCTCTCCAAGGTCCTCGGCCACCGGTTTCGCGAGCGCAAGGTCATCATTCTCTACGCCTCGAACTCGGACTTCGCCCAGACCAACACCACGCCAGGCGAGGTCGGCGAAGGCACCGGCGGATTCACCGACTTCTTCAAGCAGCGCAACATCATGCCGCTGACGGGGGCCTACAAGGACATCGACCACGTCCTCACCCACGAGATGACCCACCAGTTCCAGCTGGACGTCTTCTCCAGCGGCCGGGGCGGCTCCGCACTGCAGAGCGTGCTGCAGATTCAACCTCCGCTCTGGTTCATGGAGGGTATGGCCGAGTACATGTCGCTCGGGCCGGTGACCCCCGAGACCGCCATGTGGCTCCGGGACGCCGCGCTCCAGAACAAGCTCCCCACCATCGAGCAGCTCACCTACGACCCGCGGATCTTCCCCTATCGGTTCGGCCATGCGCTGTGGGCCTATATCGGCGAGCGGTGGGGGGACGAGGCCATCGGCGAGATCCTCCGGGGCACCGTTCAGGGAGGCGGCATCGAGGGCTCGATCAAGCGGATCACCGGCTTGAGCCTGCAGCAGCTGTCGGTCCAGTGGCGCGACGCGGTCAATGCGAAGTATCTGCCCGAGGTCGGCTCCCGGGTCCGCGCCCGGGCCGTGTCCCAGGAGCTGTTGACCGAAAAGCGGGACAAGGGGACGCTCCATCTCGCCCCCGCCCTTTCGCCCGACGGCAGCCAAGTCGCCTACTTCGGCGAGCGCGACTGGTTCTTCGTGGATCTCTGGCTGGCAGATGGAAAGACGGGTCACGTGAAGCGGCGGATTCTCAAATCCACCCAGTCGAGCAACTACGAGACCTACCGCTTCATCAACTCGCAGGCAAACTGGTCGGCCGACGGCAAGTTCCTGGCCTTCGCCGCGAAGCGGGGCCGCCGGGACGTGATCGTGATCGTCGACGTGCAGCGCAACCGCGAGGTGAAGCACATCGAGGTGGCGCTCAACGGCGTCACCACCCCGGCCTGGAGCCCCGACGGAGAGAAGCTGGTCTTCACCGGATACGACGGAGGGCTCACCGACCTGTTCGTGGTCAATCGGGACGGGAGCGGCTTGAAGCGGCTCACCGAAGACAAGTACGCCGACTTGCACCCGGTGTGGTCGCCCGACGGCAAAACCATCGCGTTCGCGACCGATCGGGGGCCGGAGACCGACTTCCGGACGCTCAAGATCGGGAATTTCCGGATCGCGCTGTATCACCTCGACACCGGCGCGATCGACATCCTATACCACATGGACGACGGCAAGAACGTGAGCCCGCAGTGGGCGCCGGACGGGCAGTCGCTCGCCTTCGTCTCCGACCGGAACGGTGTCAGCAACATCTTCCTGTACGACTTCGCGGCCAAGGACATCTACCAGCTGACCGACTTCTACACTGGTGCGCAGGGGATCACCCCGCTCTCGCCGGTGCTCTCCTGGTCGGCCGGCGCCGACCGGCTGGCGTTCCAGTACTACGAGGCGGGGAAGTACGACGTCTATGCGCTGGACAATCCCCGCAGCCTCAAACGGTCGCCCTACACGCCCGCCCGGCCCGACACCGCCACGGCGGTGGCCCAGGGGGTCACGCGCGACACCAGTGCAGCTGCGACCGACCGCAACCCCCAGATCGGGGAGGGCGGCTCGATCTACCGGAGCCCCCAGGGCTTCCGCCCCTCCGCCGATCTCGGCCGCGCCACTGATACCTCGAAGTTCGTTCCCCCGGTGACGGTGGCCGGACTGCTCGACTCGGCCACCTACGCGCTGCCGGACACCAGCGAGTTCAGCATCAAGCCTTATCGCGTGGGCTTCTCCGCCGACTACGTGGCCCGGCCCCAGGTCGGCTACGTGCGCGACAACTTTGGCCAGGGTTTTTACGGCGGCAGCGCCATCACCCTCAGCGACATGCTGGGCAATCACCAGCTCGCGTTTGGCCTGGCCGTCAACGGTCGGATCGACGAGGCGCAGGCGATCGCCGCCTACACCAACCTGACCCACCGGCTCAACTGGAGCGTGGGTCTGACCCAGGAGCCGTACTTCTACTTCGACCGCGCGGTGTTCACCCGAGACCCGAATACTGGGGAGCCGCTGTTTGTCGAGCAGATCCGGCGGCTGGTCTTCCGCTCGGCGTTCGCCGCGGCGCAGTATCCCTTCAGTCGTTTCAGCCGGCTCGAGCTGGGCCTCCAGGCCACCAATGTGGATGACGCCGCGTACATCATCACCGAGCCGCTCATCTCCGACGTGACGGTCGAGAAGATCGG
>JBIOTT010000011.1:0-3892 GCA_044866195.1 Gemmatimonadales bacterium | reverse complement strand
GCATGGCGCTGCTCCTCGCTGGGCTGCCGGTCTCGGTGCCGGGGGAGACGGTCAATCGGCTGTGCGCCAGCGGCATGAGCGCGGTGGCCAACGCGAGCCGGGCGGTGAGCCAGGGCGACGGCGACCTCTACGTCGCCGGCGGCGTCGAGCAGATGACCCGCGCCCCCTACGTATTGTCCAAGTCGAGTCAGGCCTTCGCCCGCAACGCGGAGCTCTTCGACACCAGCTTGGGCTGGCGGTTCGTGAATCCCAAGATGCGGGAGCTCTACGGCGTGGACTCCATGGGGCAGACCGCGGAGAACGTGGCGACGGAGCTCGCGATCAACCGGGCGGACCAGGACCAGTTCGCCCTGTGGTCGCAGCAGAAGACGGCCGCCAGCCAGAAACGCTGCCGGTTTCAATCCGAGATCGTAGCCGTCACCGTGCCCGGCGCCTCGCGGGGTGAGCCCTCCCGCCAGTTTACCCAAGACGAGTTCCCCCGCCCGGACTCGACTCTGGAGGCGCTGGGCAAGCTCAAGCCGGCGTTTCGGACCGACGGCAAGGGAAGCGTGACCGCGGGCAACTCCTCGGGCATCAACGACGGCGCGTGCGCCCTGCTGCTGGCCTCGGAGGACGCGGCACGCGAGTTCAATCTGACCCCGCTGGCCCGCATCGTTGCGACCGCGGTTGCCGGGGTCGAGCCACGGACCATGGGACTCGGGCCGATTCCCGCTACTCAAAAGATCCTGGCCAAGACGAAGCTGACGCTCGCCGACATGGACGTCATCGAGTTGAACGAGGCCTTCGCGGCCCAGGTGCTCGCCTGTACCCGGCAGCTTGGCCTCGGCGACCAGGACCCCCGGCTCAACCCCAACGGCGGCGCCATCGCCCTGGGCCATCCGCTGGGCATGTCCGGCGCGCGGCTCTTGCTCACCGCGGCGCTCGAGCTCAAGGAGACCGGGAATCAACGCGCGCTCTGCACGATGTGTGTCGGCGTGGGGCAGGGCATGGCGACGATCATCGCCCGGGTGTAGGAGTCCGTGCCCAACGTCTTCGCGTTCGAAGGCTTTGTTCCCGTCGTGCATGAATCAGCATTCATCCATCCCAATGCCACGGTGACTGGCAACGTCGTGATCGGCCGGGACGTGTACGTCGGACCGGGCGCGGCGATTCGGGGCGACTGGGGTGGCGTGGTCATCGAGGACGGCTGCAACGTGCAGGAGAACTGCACGATTCACATGTTCCCCGGCGTCACCGTCGTGCTCGAGACCAGCGCCCACATCGGCCACGGCGCGGTGGTTCACGGGGCTCGCATCGGCCGGAACGCGCTGGTCGGAATGAATGCCGTGGTCATGGACCGCGCGGTGGTCGGTGCGGAATCGATTGTCGGCGCCCTGTGCTTTGTCCCGGCCGAGACGATCGTCCCCCCGCGGACGGTCGTAGCCGGGAACCCCGCCCGGGTGGTAAAAGAAGTCTCCGACGCCATGCTCCAGTGGAAGACCGAAGGCACCCGTCTCTACCAGTCACTGCCCGGGCGGCTGCACGCGTCGCTCGCGCCTTGCGAGCCACTCCGCGAGGTACCGCCCGAGCGGCCGCAGCAGCCGGCGTCCTATCAGACGTGGCACCAGACCAGGCCGGAGGCGCCGGCCGACGGAGAGTAGGGCGATGCGACTGCAGAGCTACGCACAAGGCGAATGGGTGACCGGCACCGGCAAGGCAGCCGATCTGTTCCACGCGGTCACCGGCGAGAAGATCGGCGAGGCGACCAGCGAGGGTCTCGACTTCAAGGGCATGCTGGACTACGGGCGCCGGGTCGGCGGACCGAAGCTCCGGGCGCTGACGTTCCACCAGCGCGCCCGGATGCTCAAGGCCATGGCCCAGCATCTGATGTCGCGCAAGGAGGAGCTCTACCAGGTCTCGGCTGCGACCGGGGCGACCAAGGCCGACTCCTGGATCGACATCGAGGGGGGCATCGGCACGTTCTTCGCCTACGCGAGCCAGGGACGCCGCGAGTTTCCCGACGAGACCTTCTACATCGACGGCGCGGTCCAGCAGATCTCCAAGGGAGGGACCTTCCTTGGCCGCCACGTGTGCGTGCCTCTGGAGGGGGTGGCGGTGCACATCAACGCCTTCAACTTCCCTTGCTGGGGAATGCTGGAGAAGCTTGCTCCCACCTTCCTCGCCGGGATGCCTGCCATCGTGAAGCCGGCCACGGTCACCTCGTTCCTCGCGGAGCGGCTGGCGCGCACCATGCTCGATACCGGCATTCTCCCGGAGGGCGCACTCCAGATCATCTGCGGCGGCGTCGGCGACCTGCTCGACCACCTGACCTGCCAGGACGTGGTCACCTTCACCGGGTCCGCGTCGACCGGCCGCAAGCTCAAGAGCCACCCGCGCGTGATCGCCGAGTCGGTCCGGTTCAACCTCGAGGCGGACTCGCTCAACTACTGCATCCTGGGGCCGGATGCGGCGCCCGGCTCGGACGAGTTCGACCTCTTCGTCAAGGAAGTGGCGAAGGAGATGACGGTAAAGGCGGGCCAGAAGTGCACCGCAATTCGGCGCACTATCGTGCCGGAAGGCATGACGGAGGACGTGGTCCGGGCGGTCTCCAAGCGGCTGGAGGGGACCACGCTGGGCGACCCCGCCGTAGACGGTGTCAGAATGGGACCGCTGGCGGGCCGGGCGCAGGTCGGCGAGGTCGGCGGCAGTGCGGAGCGGATCGCCGCCGCGTGCGAGCGCGTCTTCGGCGACCCGACTCGTTTCGATGTGGTGGGCGCCGACCCTGCGAAGGGCGCGTTCTTTCCCTCGCTGCTCTACTACTGTGATGCGCCCTTCCGGAAGTCCGAGCCCCACGACATCGAGGCCTTCGGGCCGGTGAACACGGTGATGCCGTACCGCGGGCTGGACGAGGCGATCGCGCTCGCCCGGCTGGGGCGCGGGAGCCTCTGCGGCTCGGTAGTCACCGCCGACGACTCGGTGGCGCGCGAGGTCGTGCTCGGCACGGCTGCCTATCACGGCCGGCTCATGGTCCTCAATCGCCATAATGCGAAGGAGTCCACCGGCCACGGCTCGCCGCTGCCCCATCTGATCCACGGCGGCCCCGGACGCGCCGGCGGCGGCGAGGAGATGGGGGGCGTGCGGGGCGTGCTGCACTACATGCAGCGCTCCGCGGTTCAGGGGACGCCGGCCACGTTGACCGCAGTGGGGCGCGAGTGGGTCAGGGGCGGCCCCGAGCTCAGCGACGGCGTGCATCCATTCCGCAAGCACTTCGAGGAGCTGCGCATCGGCGAGACCTGGCTCACCCACGGCCGCACCGTGACCGAAGCGGACGTGGTCAACTTCGCGGGCATCAGCGGCGACTTCTTCTACGCTCACATGGACGATGGCGCGGCGAAGGCCTCTATCTTTGGGCGGCGCGTCGCCCACGGGTACTTCGTCCTCTCGGCCGCGGCGGGGCTCTTCGTCGACCCCGCACCGGGGCCGGTGCTGGCCAACTATGGGTTGGACAATCTTCGCTTCGTGAAGCCGGTTTACCCGGGCGACACCATCCGGGCTCGGCTCACCTGCAAGCAGAAGACGGCGAAAGACACGACCGACGGGCAGGTGCCCCAGGGGGTAGTGGCATGGGACGTCGAAGTGACCAACCAGAACGCCGAGCCGGTGGCGGTCTATACCATCCTCACGCTGGTCAAGCGTAAGTCCGCGGCGCTATGACAACGGCCCCTCCCCGGTTTGCCGGTCTGATGGGATCCCGCATTCTGGCGATCGCCGACGAAGTGCGAGCGCTGCAGGCGAGCGGCCGGCAGATTTGCAACCTCAGCATCGGCGACTTTGATCCGCGCGAGTTTCCGATTCCGCGGCCGCTGCTCGAGCGCATCGAAGGGGCGCTTCGCCGGGGGGAGACGAACTACCC
>JBIOTT010000010.1:0-2528 GCA_044866195.1 Gemmatimonadales bacterium | reverse complement strand
GTGGGGGTGCCCCAGAGGCGCGTCAGTAAGCGGTTCACGGGTTAGATGCGTGGGTGACTGAGCGAAACTGCAGCGCCGGCGGGGCATCCCCGCCGCGGGAGCGCCCGCCTGCTCCCGCCCGCCTACTCCGCCACCCCGATCCGCTCTTCCGCCTGCCCCTTGCCCCGCCTGAGCGCCGCCTCGAGCAACACCAGCAGGTCGCTCGTCTCCTCCACCGCCGGATGCGGGAACGCCACGATCCCCGCCGTCATGCGCGGCCGCTCGCCCGGCGGCAGACCGGCAAATGACTCGACCCCGAGCCGCGCGCGCAGCCGATGCACCAGCTCCCGGGCCCCGTGGGAGCCGGTCTCCGCCAGCACCAGCGCAAACTCGTCGCCGCCGTAGCGGGCCACGAAATCCGACGCCCGCACCTCGGCCTGCAGCATGCGACCCAGCTCGGCCAGCAGCCGATCGCCAGTAGGGCGACCCAGCCGCTGGTTGAGCGCCTCCTGCTGATCCACGTCCAGCAGCACCAGGCTGAATGAGAGCGAGTAGCGCTTGGCCCGCTCGGACTCCTCCAGGATCCGCTGATCCAGCGCATCGGTGGTCGGCAGGCCGGTGAGCGGATCAGTGGCACGCGCGCCGCCCGGTTCGGCTGGTGCCCGCCGATCGGCGTCCACCACCCGGGCCGCGGCCCGCGCCACCTGCATCAGGAAGATCTCCTCGGTTGCAGTGAGCCGGGCGCCTGCCTCGCGGGTCCGGAGCAGCAGCACGCCAACCAGCCGGTCGGCCACCGTCATCGGTAGCGCTGCGACGGCGCGGACCGGAACCTCGGTACCCTCGTAACTCCAGCGGCGGCGCGCGGCCTCGAACAGGGCATCGCTCTGTACGTCGGGGACGATCACCGCACGTGCGGTGCGGAGGGCCTCAGCCAGCTCGGGGTAGCGCTCGATGTCGAGCCGGATATCGCGCGACGCCACGCCCCGCGTACCCGCCACGATGCGGGCCCCGCCCGCGGGGTCCTGGACCAGCACGAATGCGACCTCCCAGCGCGGCAAGACGCGTCCAACCCGTTCCGCCAGCACTTCGAGCACCTCGGCGGGCCGTCGATCGACCCACGCGTGCTCGATGAGATCGAGTAGCAGCTCCTGCACCCGCCCGTTGCCAGTCAGCCGGTCGCCCACGCGGCGGCGGGCCCGGGTCTCCACCCGCGCGCACAGCTCCGGCAGGTGCACCGGCGAGGCAAGCGCGTCATCCGCGCCGAGCCCCAGCGCACGAGCGGGTCCCTCGCGGTCGGGCGAGCCCAGCACCGCGAGCAGCGGTACCTGCCCGCCCCAGGCAGCGTGCAGGGCCTGGACCAGCAAGCCGAGTGACGCGTCGGCCTCGCCCGCCGTCACGACTGCGACGTCGGGCCTGCCGCTCGTCTCGCCCGGCCCTTGCGCGGGGGCTGCAGCCTCGATCACATGGAAGCCGGCACGGCTCAGGGCGCGCTCCATCCCGTAAGGGCGCGCCGCGACGTCCCCGACCAGCAGAACGCGGGGCCGCTCACCGTTGTCGGACGCGAGCTCGGTCACGGGCACAAGGAGTCGAGATGCATCGGTCTGTCCCGCCGGAACGGCTGGGCGCTCACGTCTCCATCCAGGGTGGAGTGGACACAGCCCCAGCTCGCGGGGTCGCCATCGGCGCAACCGCGATCCAGGTCTTCACGAAGACGCCGAATCAGTGGCGCGAGCCGGTCATCTCGACCGGGACCTGCGCCGCCTTTCGGCGTGCCGTGGCGACATCGGGGTTACGGGCCGTCGTCGCGCACGATTCGTACCTCATAAACCTGGCCTCGCCCGACCCACTGGTAAGTCTGCGCTCCATCGGGGCTTTCAAGGCCGAACTCGAGCGCTGTACCGCGCTGGGAATCCGCTACCTGGTGTCGCACCCGGGCAACTACATTGATGACCGCGACTTAGGCCTGAGTCGCAACGCGGCCGCCTACACCCACTGCCTGGCCGCGGTACCGGGCCAGGTGATGGTCCTGCTGGAGACCACCGCCGGCACGGGCACCGCGCTCGGCAGCAGCTTCGAGGAGTTGGCCGAGCTTCGGTCCCGCATCCCCGCCCCGTTCCGCCGGCGGATCGGGTTCTGCGCCGACACCTGTCATCTCTATGCCACGGGCTACGATCTCGTGGGAGACTTCGACGGCGTGTGGGAACGCTGGGATCGGGTCGTCGGCCTTCGCCGGCTCCGCTGCATCCACCTGAACGACTCCAAGACCCCGTTCGGAGCGCGGCGCGACCGGCACGAGCTCATCGGCCAGGGCACGCTGGGGCCCGAGCCCTTCCGGCGACTCATGACCGACCCTCGGTTCGCCTCGGTGGTCAAGATCCTCGAGACGCCCAAGGGCAACGATGGCAACAGGATGGATCGCAAGATGCTGCGCCGCTTGAGGGGCTACGCCCGGACCCCCGGCAGGGCCCGGTCGGTTGCCTAGTCGCGGCGGCGAGTCGATCTTTCCAAATTCCGCGGCGTCGGCGCCGCCCCGGTGACCTCGATCGCGC
>JBIOTT010000009.1:0-21453 GCA_044866195.1 Gemmatimonadales bacterium | reverse complement strand
GCCGAGCGCTGGGCGCTCGAGCTGGTGCACAGCCGCGCCTACGTGGATGCCATCATCGAGGGGACGCTGGCTCCCGCCGAGACGCGGCGTCTCGGGTTTCCCTGGAGCGAGCAGCTGCGGGAGCGGTCTCTTCGCACCGTCCAGGGTACCGTCGAGGCGGCGCGCGACGCGCTGGCGCTCGGCGCCGGCGTTAACCTCGCCGGGGGCACCCACCACGCATTTTCTGACCACGCGGAGGGCTTCTGCGTCTTCAACGACGTGGCGGTGGCGATCCGGGTGCTGCAGCACGAAGGACGGCTTCGCCGGGCTGCGGTCGTGGATCTCGATGTGCATCAGGGTAACGGCACGGCATGCATCTTCGCCGACGACCCGGACGTGTTCACCTTCTCCATGCACGGGGCGAAGAACTTCCCGTTCCACAAGCAGCGAAGCTCGCTCGACCTGGAGCTCGCCGATGGCGCGGACGACCCCTCTTACCTCTCACTTCTCAGCGCTCACCTGGATGACGCACTGGCGCAGGCCGGGCCGGAGATCGTCTTCTACCTGGCCGGGGCAGACCCTTACCATGGCGACCGGTTCGGGCGGCTGAGTCTCTCGTTCAACGGCTTGCTGACGCGGGACGCAAAAGTGCTGGCGACCTGCCGGCGACGAGCGATCCCGGTCGTGTTGACTATGGCAGGTGGATACGCCCGTCTGCTCGAGGACGTGGTGACCATCCATGCGAACACCCTGATCGAGCTCCGGAGGACGTACGGCTGACGCCGGCGGGGCCGCGCCGCGCACCGCCATGCGGGACATTCGGGGGGTCACGCTGTTCGAGCGGCGGATGGGCGATGGCCCGCCGGTGGTGGTGCTGCACGGTGGCCCCGGCGCCGATCATGGATACCTCCTTCCCGGCTTCGACCTGCTGGCCAACGGGCGGGAGCTCATCTACTACGACCAGCGCGGCGGGGGCCGCTCGCCGGTGGCGCGGGACACGCCGTTGGGGTGGCGCGAGCACGTCGCCGATCTCGATGCACTCCGGGAGCTCTGGGGCCTCGAGCGCCTGGCGATCGTGGGCTACTCCTGGGGCGGTCTGCTAGCCCAGCTGTACATCACCGAGCACGCGGACCGGGTCGAGCGGCTCGCCCTGGTCTCGCCCGCGCCGTCCTGGCGCGCAGCGCGCGACGAGTTCGAGCGCCGCTTCGCCGAGCGGAATCTGGCGCCAAAGCTCCAGGCACAGCGGGACGCGGTACGAGCGAGCGGCCTCCGGGTGCGGGATCCGGAGGCGTTCCAGCGGCGGATGTTCGAGTTGTCGGTCGTGCCGTACTTCTATGATCCGGCAAAGGCCCGCGAGCTCACGCCCTTCCGGGTCATCGGCCGGACCCAGGAAGAGGTCTGGAAGAGCCTGGGAGGCTACGATCTGCGACCGCGGCTCCCCGCGCTCACCGGCGTCCCATCGGTCGTCCTCCACGGCATGGACGATCCAATCCCGATCGATGCTGCGCGTGAAACCGCCAACCTTCTGGGCGCGGAGTTCCATCCGCTCGACCGTTGCGGGCATTGTCCGCACGTGGAGCGGCCGGACGAGTTCCGGCGCGTGCTGGATCGGTTCCTGCCGAGGGGCAGCTAAGGGCGGCGGCTCACTGCTGAGCGACCAGCGCCTGGAAACGGGGGTGCTTCCGGAGCGGGGCGAAATTCGGGTCGATTCGGAGTAAGCCGAGCGAGAGATTGTAGGGCACCTTAAGCAGCGGCTCGAGCGCATCGAGCGCCTTCTCCGGCTCGCCGGTCAGAATGTAGATGCGAACCAGCTGGTGCTGCATATAAGGCCCAGCGAAGCCGTCCCGGCTGATCGGCAGGAGCGCCACTGCGCGCTGCCCTTCCCGGATGGCATCCGCCTTCCGCCCCATGACCGCCAGGGCCACACCCAACAACGCGTGCTGTTGCGGGTCGTCGGGAGCGGCCCGGATATGCTCCTCAAACGCAAGCCGTGCCGAATCGGCATACGCGCGTGCCGCCTTGAGGTCGCCCCGCAGATGGTAGGTCTGCGCCAGCACGATCCCCCAGTTGGCGCGATCGTCGTCGAACGCGCTGGGCGGCAGGCGGAGCAGCAGCTGCTGTTGGGCATCTTCGAGTACCCAGTAGAGATCAGCATACACGCCAAAGAACGCGGCGAGCGCCGTCGGCTGCACTTCGGATGGCACCGCCCGGATGACCGCCTGGGCGCCGGCCAGGTCGCCTTGGGCAAGGGGAACCATCGCCCGGAACTGGATCACCGAGAGATTGGTCGGGGCGAGTGCAAGCGCCCGATCCGCCGCGGCGAGCGCCTCGGGGTAGCGCCGAAGCCAGATGTAGGCCGCACCCAGACGCCGCGCCGTGAGCACGGCCCGGGGATCAAGGCTCTGCGCGCGCTTCAAATGCACCAGCGCGGCATCCCAGCGGCCCAGCGTCTCCTCCACCAGCGCCGATGCCGTCAGCAAGTCGGCGTTGTCGGGCGCCGTCTTCCGGCCCTCCTCGAAGGCGGCAAGTGCCCGGGCCGGCTCGCCCCGGATTCCCGCGTAGTAATTGCCCAGGGCGAGTTGGCTCTCCGGCCGGCCGGGTCCGAGCCTGAGGGCGTGGTCCACGGCGCGCTTCGCACCCTGGGCAGCCGCCGGGACCGGCGTGCCAGCGGAGTAGTACCAGGCGTTCGCCCGGGCGAGCTGGGCCCAGGCCTGCAGGAACGTAGAGTCGAGCGCCACTGCCTGCTCGTAATAGGCGATGGCCTGGCGCAGGCTGGCCGGGTCGTTCACCCCGATGCCCTGCGATGCGGCTTCGCCCTTGAGATACGCATCGTACGCCGCGAGGTTGGCGGTCGGCTTTTCTTTCAGGGTCTCGCGCTGCGTCGTGCCCAGCGCCAGATTCATCGCGTCGGCCACCCGGCCGGCGATGTCGGCTTGCACCTGGAACACATCGGTGAGGCTGGCGTCGAACGGCTGCTGCCATTTTGTGGTCGGAACGCCGCTGCTCACCGCGACCAGCTCCGGACTCACCCGTACCCGATTAGCGGTGCCCTGGCCCTTTTCCCAGCGCACTTTGCCAATCAAGACGTAGTCCACGCCCAGTTCCCGGGCGATCTCCGGCAAGCGCTTGGCGGTGTGCTTGTACTCACCCGAGCTTTGGCTCGCGATCACCTGAAGTCCGGGCAGCGCGGAAAGCTTGCCTCGCACCTCGTCGGTGATACCATCGGCGAAGTACTCGCTCGCCGAGTCACCCAGGTTCTCGAACGGGAGCACCGCGAGCCGCTTGGGGCCGGCAGTGTCGGCCTCGCCGGCCGGGTGGCCGCGGCGCCAGGCGAACAGCACGCCCAGCCCGATGGCGAACCCGCCGATCAGAGCGAAGGTGATCGCATAGCGACGGGTGAAGCTCGGACGGTGCGCGGAAGGCGCAGTCGCGGTCGCCACCGTCGACGCGCCGCTCGCCGGTGCGGGCGCGGGGGCCGGTGCGACCTCCAGCGCCCGGGCGAGCTCTGCCGCCGAGGCGAACCGATCGGCCGGCGAGCGAGCCAGAGCCCGCGCCACCGCCCGATCGATCGCCTGGGGGACGGTGTCCCGCACCGCCTTCAGCGGCCGCGGTGCCTCGGTGAACTTTCGGAGAAGGATCGACTGAGCCGTTGGCCCGGTGAACGGCGGCTCACCGGCGAGCATCTCGTACATCACGCAGCCCAGCGAATACACGTCGCTCCGCGCATCGATCTCCCGGTCGCCGCTCGCTTGCTCCGGGCTCATGTAGGCCGGAGTCCCCAGCGACATGCCGGTCTCGGTCAGGGGCGCTTCGACCCCGCGGTCCGCCGGTCCGCCTAACCGTCCGCCCAGCGCCCTGGCAATCCCGAAGTCGGCGACCAGCGTGTCGCCGTCGCGGGTGAGCAGGATGTTCTCGGGCTTGATGTCCCGGTGAACCACGCCATGGCGGTGGGCGTAGTCGAGGGCCGCTGCCGTCTCCCGCGCGATCCGAACGGCTTCACCAATTGACAGCTGTCCCTCACGGCGGAGCCGGGCCCGCAAGGTTTCGCCATCGACGTAGGGCATCGTGAACCAGAGCTGGCCGGCGGCTCCGCCCGAGTCGAGCACGGTGAGGATATGGGGATGCTGCAAGCGGGCGGCAAACCGGATTTCCCGCTGGAACCGATCAGGGCCGAGGGTGGCCGCCAGCTCCGGATGCAGGACCTTGAGCGCCACGGGCCGGTCGTGTCTCAAGTCCTGCGCGAGATAGACCGTCGCCATGCCCCCGCGGCCGAGCTCGCCCTCGACTCGGTAGCGATCGGCCAACGCGGCCTCCACCTGGGCCCGAGGGTCCACCTACGAGATCCGGTGTGGGATGACGGAAACGTCGTTGATCGGGGTTAGCCGAACGATATCCTATCCGAGCCGCGCAGGCCAGCGCCGCGTGGCGGCGGAGAGAGACCTCGGCACGCGGCCGGGCTGCGAGGTGACTAGCATTCCGGGGTGCCTGCGCGCCCCACCCCGTACGATCTGGTGTTCGCCCCCCTGGCCGAGGAACGCTTTCCGCCGATCCGCGCGGCCCTAGCCGCGGCCGGCCGAGACCCGCTAGACCGCGACGCATTCCTGCTTACCGCGGAAGCGGCCCAGCTGGTGCACGATCTGCGGCCCGACGAGGGCCTCGGGGAGGACATCGATCGCCTCGCCGCGCTGGTGCATCACGTCTTTGTGTTCTGGGATGTGGGCGCGGAGCTGGTTACGGTTGGCCGCAGCGCTATGGACCGGCTCCTGGAGGCCGAGCCTGCCGGAGCGGGACTGCCGGCTGCGGCGGCGCCGTACGTCCAGGTACCCGAGCGCCTGATCTGGGCCCGTCCCCTGGAAGACGAGGCGTTCGAACCGCTGGATGGCTGGTTTGCCCATCTCGCGCCGGACGGCCAGCTTCGGGCCCTGGCCGTGTTCGGCTTGCACCCCGACCGGATGGGATTCACCGTTGTGGAAGCGGCTGGGGCCCGGCCGGTCCGGCTGCTCCGCCCCGACGGCTCACCCCTGTTCGCACCTGCGATTCCCGGAGGCGAAGCCGCCCGGCTCCGCTCGATCCTCGGCACCGAGGAGCTGCTCGAGCTGGCATGGCGGGTTCGGGAGGCTGGAGAGACCCACTGAATGGTGATGATGGACAAGAAGGCGGTTGCCGAGGTGCTGGAGCAGATCGCCTCGTTCATGGAGCTCAAAGGCGACAATCCGTTCCGGATCCGTGCGTTCCGGACCGCCGCCCGGGCCCTCAGCGGAATCTCGACCGACCTGGAGCAAGCGCTGGAAGACGGCTCGCTGGCCGGCACCAAGGGGGTCGGCCCCGCGACCCTCCAGATCATCGGCGAGCTCGCCGCTACCGGCCGCTCCTCGATGCTCGAGGAGCTGCGCGAGCAGGTTCCTCCCGGGCTGGTGGAGATGCTTGCCATCTCCGGCCTCGGCGTCGCCAAGATCCGCCAGATTCACGACCTCCTCGACATCGACTCGCTGCCCGAGCTCGAGGCGGCCGCGCTGGACGGCCGCCTGGCCAAGCTCCCGCGGTTCGGACCGAAGACGTCCGAGAACATCCTTCGCGGCATTGCCTACCTGCGACAGGCGACCGCCTTCCGGCTTTCGCACCACGCCGCCGAGGAAGCGGAACGGCTCCGGCGGGCGCTGGAGAAGCTCCCCGGCGTGGTGCAGGCGATCGTGGCCGGCGATGTGCGCCGGCGAGCCGACCTGATCCGCGATCTGGTACTTGTCATAGTCGCCGATGTTCCGCCGGCGGACCTGTTCGAGCGGCTGAGCCGGCTCCCGGGCGTGCACGAGTTCGCCGGGCAGGACGAGCGCCGCCTGACCCTGCGCTTCGCGGGTGGGGCCAGCGCGCAGATCGTGGTGACGACTCCGGTCAACCTGGGCGCCGTCCTGGTGCAGGCGACCGGCAGTGAGGCCCATCTGGAAGCGCTGGCGGAGCACGCCGCTTCGAAGGGCTACGATTTGAGCGGCGCGGCACTCTGGCGGGGGCACGAGTTCGTCCCCACGCCCTCGGAAGCCGCCCTCTATTGCGCTCTCGGCCTGTCGGAGATACCGCCGGAGCTGCGCGAAGGCACCGGCGAGATCGAGGCCGCCTCGGCCGGCGTCCTGCCAACTCTGCTCGAGCGCAGCCAGCTTCGTGGCCTGCTCCACTGCCACACCAACTATTCCGACGGCTCCAACACGGTCGAGGAGCTGGCCCTGGCCTGCCGTGAAGCCGGTTACGACTACGTCGGCCTGACCGACCATAGCCAGGCCGCCGCGTACGCCGGCGGCCTCCAAGCGGAAGACCTCGCCCGCCAGGCTGACGAGGTGGAGGCTGTCAACCGAAAGGTCGACGGTATTCGGGTGCTCAAGGGCATCGAGGCCGACATTCTGGTCGACGGGCGGATCGACTATGACGAAGCAATCCTCCAGCGGCTCGACTTCGTCATCGCCTCGATCCATAGCCGGTTCAACCTGAATGCCAGGGAGATGACCACCCGCATGCTGGCGGCGATGGACAATCCTTACGTGAGCATCATCGGCCACCCGACGGGACGGCTTTTGCTTTCGCGCGATCCCTATGGCATCGACCTGGATGCTGTGTTCGAGAAGGCCGCCGCGAGCGGGGTGGCGATGGAGATCAACGCGGACCCCCACCGTTTGGATCTCGACTGGCGGGTGCTGCGCCGGGCGCGCGAGGCTGGCGTGACCATCTCGATCGGCGCCGATGCACACAACGTTGCGGGAATCGGCAACGTGGACTACGGCGTCGGCATGGCGCGCAAGGGCTGGCTTGGCCCCGGCGATATCCTCAACGCCCGGCCGGCGGAGGAGTTCCTGGCCTTCGCCCAGGCGAGACGCCGGTGAAGGCCGGGAGCGGGCGGAAGCGGACCGGCGCGGGCAGGGCCGCAGGCGCAAAGCGCCGCCGCCTGGCCCCTCCAGCGGCCCGCGCGCCGATCATCTTTGAGCGCCTGCACGACGCGTATCCCGACGCGAGGACCGCCCTCCACCACACCAACCCCTACCAACTGATCGTCGCGACCATCCTCTCGGCCCAGACCACCGACGTCAGGGTGAACCTGGTGACGCCTGCACTTTTCGCCCGCTATCCCGACGCGTTCGCGCTGGCCCAAGCCCGCCAGAGTGACGTCGAGAAATTGATCCAGCCGACCGGCTTCTTTCGCAACAAGGCGAAAAGCATCATCGGCATGGCGCAGGCGCTGGTCGCGGAGCATGGCGGCGAGGTGCCCAACACGATTGACGCGCTGGTGGCGCTGCCCGGCGTCGGTCGCAAAACCGCGAACGTGGTCCTGGGAAGCGCCTTCGGGGTAAACGAGGGGGTCGTGGTCGATACCCATGTCACCCGGTTGAGCCTCCGGCTTGGTTTCACTCGGCAGACCGATCCCGCCAAGATCGAGCAGGCGCTGATGCGACTCTTCCCGCGTGAGTCGTGGGCCCTGCTCTCCCATCTTCTCATCTTCCACGGGCGCCAGATCTGCATCGCACGAAACCCCAAGTGTCCCGAGTGCGTTCTGGCGGATATCTGTCCGTCAGCGAGACTGTAAACTGATTCACCGCAGAGGCGCAGAGAGCGCAGAGGAAAGACCAGTGAAGTATCCTCTGCGTCCTCTGCGCCTCTGCGGTTCATCATTCGGCCTTCCAGGGCGTGAGGTACCCCGCCAACGCCGACGCGGCGACGGTGTACGGGCTCGCCAGATACACCTGTCCGGGCCCGGAACGCCCGGGAAAGTTCCGGTTGATCGCGCTCACGGTCACCGTCTCCCGGTCCGAGCTGGCCCCTGGCCCCGCGTTGATGCACGCGCCGCAGGACGGCTCCAGCACCTCGGCTCCCACCGCCCCGAAGATCTCGAGGTAGCCGCGCTGCTCGGCGTAGCGCTTGACGGCCTGGCTCCCGAACTGCACGTAGCAGCGCACCCCGGCCGCGACCCGCGCACCACGAGCGGCGGCCCGCCCGAAGACTCGGGCGTACATATCCATGTCCTCCCGCTTACCGGCGGTGCAGCTTCCCGCGTACGCGATATCCACCGCCACCGGCGCAGCAAGCTCGTCCAGGAAACGTCCGTTGCCGGGATCTCCGGGCAGCGCCACCATCGGCCGGAGCACTTCAGCGTCGAGCTCCAGCACGGCGGCGTACGCTGCGTCGGGATCGGACACCAGCCCAGCGATGAGTCGTTCCGCGTCGTCCTGGGACATCCCCCGCTCTGCCACCAGAAAGTCAGTTACGACGTGGTCAGGCCGGACGATGCCCGAAAAGGCACCTACCTCGGCCGACATGTTGGTGAGCGTGGCCCGCTCATCGAGCGATAGCGCCTCGACCGCCTCGCCATCGTACTCCACGATGCTGCCGATCGCGCGGCCCTCCCGCACGAACGGTTGCCGCAGCAGGTGAAGCATGAGATCCTTGGCGGTCACGTTGGCCGGAAGCCTTCCCCGAACCCGCACCCGGACGGACGGGGGCATTCTGATCCGGGCGTCCTGCGTGAGCCAGGCGGCACAGATCGCCGTGGTGCCCACACCGAAGGCCAGGCAACCGATCGCCCCGCTGTGAGGTGTGTGACTGTCGCTCCCGACGATGATCTGACCCGGCAGCGCATGCTGCTCGAGCACCTTCGCATGGCAGATCGCTTCGGAGCCGAGCGTTGGGAGACCGTTCGGCCCGCGCGGGAGCTCGTCATAGAGCGTGAGCCCCTGAGCCTGGGCAAACGCCTCCTGGCGTCGCTTGAGGTCGAGCGCGAGGTCGAGGAGTCCCTCGGCCTTCCGCGCGTCCGGCATGACCAGCTCGAGCAGCGTGAGATGGTCCCGGAAGAGCAGCACCGATTCGGGCCCGCGCACTGGCGCGGCCGGGCCGATCTCGGCAGCCCAGAGCTCCGCCGCCATCGGGGTCACGTACTCATGGCTGAACCGGAGGTCGGTCCGCACGAAGCCCTCATCGCCCGGTCGAACGGCGGGCACGCCCGTCGAACCACTGGTCGGGTCGACCACCCAATGCCGCGCGACAATCTTCTCGGCAAGGGTCATTGGCCGGGGTGTACTGTCGGGCAAGCCAAGGGAAGCCCGCCCGGCCAAGCGGTCCTTGCTGTAGGCAAGCGTCCCACCGGCGGCCACGATTCCCCGGCTCAGGGCGGCTTCCCCCTCAATGAGCCGATCGAGTGGAATCGGTTGGCCCTCGCGCACCTGGTCCAACAGGGTGAAATCGGTGCTGGTGTAAATGCCCAGGTTCTGGCAATTCTCGCGGTAGATCCGCTCGAAGCTCTCGGCGATCACCAGCCGAATCCCGGCTGCCCGCTCGGCGTACGGCGATGCTTCCCGGCTCGACCCTTTGCCTCGTCGGCGCCCGCTCACCGAAACGGCAAAGCCGCCCCGGCGCACCGAACCCTCGCCGACCGGCGTCTCGCGCCGGCAGATGAGGCCGCTGTAGACGAAGTCGCCCAGCCTCTTGTCGGCGTGAAAGCAGGCCCAGGCCGGCGTAATTTCGTCGGTCGAGATATCGTCCCGCAGCGCGATCTCCGCCGACCAGGGAATGTCGGCGCCCTCGAGCTGCAACCGCAGCAGGTCGGGGTCGTCGGTGAGAAGCAGAATACGCCGGCCGAATCGGAGCGAGGTCATGGGCAAGTGAAGATAGAGCCGCCTCAAGCGTGTTATAAGTTCACGATGCCTCTGGCACCTTGCATCGCGAGCTTGCTTCTCCTGGTCCTGGCCTGCCGGCCGGCGGCCTCGCAGGTCGCGTGGAAGCTCGAGCGCCCGGTCGCAGGCCGGATCACCGGACGTTTTGCCGATGGGCGACTGGGCGAAAGCTCCGGGGTTGCCGCCAGCCGGCGGATGCCGGGCACCCTGTGGACCCAAAACGACTCCGGCAACGCACCGCTGGTCTACGCCACGGACACCACCGGCGCCTCCCTCGGGACCTTTCGGATTGCGGGGGCCCAGGATCGGGATTGGGAGGACATCGCGCTGGGCCCCTGCGGTGCCGCGACCTGTCTCTATCTGGCGGATACCGGCGACAACCGGGAGAGGTCTCCCTTCGTGGGGCTGTACCGGGTGCCGGAGCCGGCTCTTCCGGCCAAGCACCCGCGCCGCATTGTGGACACTCGACCGGCGGAAGCGGTGCGCTTCCGCTACCCCGACGGGCCGCACGACGTCGAAGCCATGTGGGTAGCGCCGAACGGCGACGTGCACCTGGTGACCAAGGGTCGCTCCGGTCCCATCCGGCACTATCGGGTCGGCGCGGCTGCCTGGAAGTCCGGCCGGCTGGTGACGGCCGAGCTGATCGAGCGGCTGCCGATCAGGATTGCTTCGCGTGAGGACCGCGTGACCGGCGCCGGGCTCTCGCCCGACGGGCGCACTGTCGCGATCCGCACCTACTCGAGCGTCTATTTCTTCTTTACCGCCCCGAGCGGCCACCTCGAGGTGCCGAGCGACCCGCTGGCCTGCGACCTTCGCGGGCTCGGAATCCAGGGCGAAGGCGTAAGCTGGCTCGATCGGCGCCGTCTCGTGCTCACCAGTGAAGCGTCGTACTTACCAGCCGGCACCGTCGCGGTCGCCGAATGTTCGCTCCCCCTACCGGTCGCCGGCCGATGAAATCAGTCTTTCGCATGAGCCGTCATACCGCCGGCGCGCTGCTGCTCCTGCTGGGTGCTTCGGCCGGGCTCGAGGCTCAGTCGGCCGGAGCCGCCGCTGCAGGCCGGGTGAGCCCCCGGGCGTTGCGAGCATACATCAGCTTCCTGTCTGACGATGCCCTGGAGGGTCGCGGCACCGGCACCCGGGGCGGCCGGGTGGCAGCCGAGTTCATCGCCGCACAGTTCCGCCGGATGGGGCTCGCTCCCGCTGGTGACAGTGGGACCTACTTTCAAGCGGTTCCGCTGCTGGCCCGCAAACCGGCGCCCACGGTTTCCGTGGGTAGAACGACACTCCGATACCCCACGGATTACGTCGTTGCGCCCTTGCCCGACGACACGCTCATCCGGGTCGCGGGCGAAGTCGTGTTTGCCGGCTACGGGATCGTCTCTCTCACGCGCGGCTGGGACGACTACAAGAATGCCGACGTGCACGGCAAGGTCGTGCTGGTGCTTCCCGGTGATCCCGACTCGACCATCTTCGACCGGTTCACCGGCCGGCCCTGGAGTGCGGTGCGCGAAAAGGCGGATGTGGCTGCGCGGCACGGCGCGGCGGCGTTGCTGGTAGTCCAGTCGGAGGGACGCGGCGGCGTTCCCTGGGCGGCGGTCGAGCCGCTCACCGGGGAACGGATCTCGCTCGCCGCGGCACCGGGGTCGGTTGCCTTTTGGGGCTGGGTCGCGGACAGCGCCGCGGCAGGGCTGGCGGCGCGAGGATCCCAGGATCTGGAGCAGTTGCGCACCGCGGCCCGGCAGCGAGACTTCCGTCCAGTGCCGCTCGGCGTGCAGCTGCAGGCTGAGATCCGCACCACGATCCGACCGGTCGCGACCCAGAACGTCGTGGCTCAGTTGACGGGCCGGGGCGACCGCGCGACTGAAGCGATCGTGGTGGGCGCGCACTACGATCACCTCGGGATCGGTCCGCCCATCAACGGCGATTCGATCTACAATGGCGCCGAAGACAACGCCTCCGGCACGGCGGCCGTTCTCGCCAGCGCCGAGGCGATCGCCGGCAGCAGCGCTCGTCCCAGCCGGTCCATCGTTTTCGCAGCGTTTGCGGCCGAGGAGATCGGGCTCCAGGGGTCGGAGTGGCTGGTGCGTCATCCACCAGCCGGGCTCCGCCTGGTCGGCGCCATCGCCGTGGACGTGCTGAACCTGTATGGCAAGACCCGCGACATCGGCACCGTGGGCGTGGCGCAGTCGTCGCTCGGCAAGCTGGTCAGCGCGGCGGCTGCTGCGGAGAAGATGACGGTCAACGAGGACCCGGATGACCTGCGTCGCGGCCGATTCTTTCGTTCAGACAACTACGCCTTTGCCCGGGTCGACATTCCGGCCATCCGGCTGGTCAACGGCGTGGACTTCGTCGGCCGGCCGCGAGAGTGGGGCCGGGAGCAGCGGGAACGCTACTGGACCGAGCGCTACCACCACCCGAACGACGAGCTCGCGGCGTGGATGAGCATGGACGGCATCGCGCAGCAGGTCCGCGTGCTGGCCCGGGCCGCGTTGGCTGCGGCGAACGCACCAGCCCCGCCTGCGTGGGCCGCGACCTCCGATTTCCGGTCGGCGTCTGGCGGTGGCCCCTGACCCACGCCGCCGGCTGGGCTAGGCTCGCGGTGCTCGCTGGTCTGGTTGGACCGGCGGCCGCCGGGGCCCAGACGCCGGCCGACGCCACGGCTCGTGCGGTGCGCGCGGTCGCGCTCCGGTCGCACCTCGAGTTTCTGGCCTCCGACGCCCTGGAGGGTCGAGGCACGGGGGCACGGGGAGGCCGTCTCGCGGCGAGGTATGTCGCGGCCCAGTTCGAGCGCCTCGGACTCGAGCCGGCCGGCGAGAACGGGACCTACTTCCAGAGCATCCCCGTGCGCGCGCGGTCGTTCAGCTCGAGCCTGAGCCCGGCGGGCGGGCCGCCGTTGGAAGTCGGCACCGATTTCGTGGCCTATCTCACAGGCTCGGCCGACTCAGGGGCGGCGGCAGCCGAAGCGATGTTCGTGGGATACGGCATCACCGCGCCCGAGGAGAGCTGGGACGACTACGCCGGCGCCGACGTGAGCGGCAAGGTAGTGCTCGCGCTGGTGGGGACGCCGGCCGACCAGGACTCGGCGCAATTCCGTCAGCCCAAACGGGAAGACTATGGTTTCCGGCAGTACAAAGTCGACGAGGCACTCCGCCGTGGCGCAGCCGCGGTATTCGTGATCTACCGGCAGCCGTTTCCAGCGCCATGGTCCGACATCGGGAGCACCTGGGTGGGCCACCTACTACAGCTCTCTGATTCCGCGGATGTGCCGGTCCGAGTCGCCGGGTGGCTCAACACGCCGGCCGCAGCGCGCCTGCTGAGCCAGGCCGGCGAAGACCTCGAGCGGCTGACCGTTGCTGCGGGACGCCCGGGATTTCGGGCTCGCTCCCTCCGGATGGCGCTCTCGGCGACGGTGCGAGCCAAGACCGGCCAGGTGCACGCGACCAACGTCCTGGCCCGGCTTCCGGGGCGAGGCCCTCGCAGCAGTGCGGCAGTGCTGCTCGGCGCGCACTACGATCACCTCGGAATAGGGCCGGCGGTCGCGGGAGACTCGATCTACAACGGCGCTCTCGACAATGCCTCCGGCACGGCCGGCATGCTCGCCATTGCCGAGGCGTGCGTGTCTTCCGGCCTTCAACCCACCCGTTCCCTCATCTTCGCCGCCTTCGGCGCCGAAGAAGCCGGGCTGCTCGGCTCCGAGGCGTTCGTCCGCCGACCGCCGGTCCCGCTGAGCCGGATCGTTGCGATGCTCAACATGGACGGCTTGAATCTGATCGCCGATACGCGCGACATTTCCGTGCTGGGGGCCGAATGGTCCTCCCTGGGCAGCTCGTTTCGAGTGGCCGCCGCCGCAGAGGGGTACACGATCACGCCGCCCGACAGCCCGATCATGCGGGAAGCGATGCGGCAGGACTTTTTCAACCGATCGGATCAGGCGCCCTTTGCGCGTGCCGGCGTCCCAGCGCTGTTTCTCTACTTCGGCGACCAGCTCGGCGGGACAGTGCCGGGGTCCGGCAAGCAGAAGCTGGACGAGTACCTCGAGCACCGGTACCACCGGCCCAACGACGACCTGACCCAGCCGTTCAATTACGAGGCGGGCGCCCGCACGTTGCGGGTCTTTGCCCGCACGCTGGTGTCCGTCGCAAACGCGGCCCAGGAAGCCCGGTGGAAGCGCGGGGCGCCATACAGGCGCTAATCGCTATCCGCTAGCCGCTAGCCGCTAGCCGCTATCCGAGGAGGAGTCTCTTGCACCGTTTCGTCGCGCTGCTCTCCGCGCTGGCCATCCCTCTTACCTCTAACCTCTCACCTCTCACCGCGCAGCAGTCGGCTCCCGCCACCCGGGTAGCCCGAGCGGTGAGCGGCGACGTGATCCGGGCCCATCTCGAGTTTCTGGGTGACGATGCGCTCGAGGGCCGGGCACCCGGCAGCCGGGGAGGCCTCATCGCCGCGAAGTACGTCGCGGCGCAGTTCGAGCGCCTCGGGCTCGAGCCCGCTGGCGATGATAGCACCTACTTCCACGCGGTCCCCATCATCTCTCTCACGCCGGCCCCGCAGGCCAGCATCATCGCCAGCGGCGAAACCCCGCTCGAGTTCAAGCAGGACTACGTGCTCTGGTCCATGCACGACGACTCGGTAGTCTCGGTCGCCGGCGACCTGGTCTTTGCGGGCTACGGTATTGTGACCCCCGAGTACCACTGGAACGACTACGAGGGCCTCGACGTGAAGGGGAAGGTGGTGGTCGTGCTGGTGAACACGCCCGGTCTCCGCGATTCGACGCTATTCAAGGGCAAGATCCTCACCTACTACGGCCGCTGGACCTACAAGATCGAGGAAGCGGAGCGGCAGGGCGCCGCCGGCATACTGATGGTCCACACGCCCGAGAGCGCCACCTACGGGTGGGCCACCGTCACCGGATCCTGGACCGGGCCGCAGACGCGGGTCGCCCGGAAGCCGGGACCGCTGCTCGTGGCCGGCTGGCTCAGTCAGAGCGCCGCCCAACGCCTGCTCACCCCGGCCGGAGGCCTCGACCGGCTGACCGAGGCCGCCAGCCGACCCGGGTTCAAGGCGGTCCCGCTCCAGGCTCGGCTCGGGGCCACGGTGCGAAGCACGCTCCGCCGCTCGGAGACCTACAACGTTCTCGGACGTCTACCGGGCCGAGGCTCCAAGGCAGGCCAAGCGGTGCTCATCGGGGCCCACTACGATCACCTGGGGATCAGCCTGCCGGTCGACGGCGACTCGATCTACAACGGAGCGCTCGACAATGCGTCGGGAACGGCTGCAATGCTGGCCGCCGCCGAGGCCTTCGTCCGAACCGGTGTGCGAGCGCCTCGGTCACTGGTCTTCATGGCCTTCGCCGCGGAGGAATCGGGACTGCTCGGCTCGACCGCGTATGCGGCCCGGCCGACGATCCCGCTCAAGAACATCGCCGCCGTACTCAATATGGATGTGATGAACCTCTATAGGCGCACCCGGGACATCGCCGCGCTCGGAGTGGACCAGTCGTCAATCGGCAAGCTCTTCACCACGGCGGCCAAGCAGGAGGGGCTCCGGGTAACCACCAACCAGGAGGCGCTCATCAAGGGATCGTTCTTCCGGTCCGACCACTTTCCCTTGGCCCGTGCCGGCGTGCCGGCGCTGTCGCTCGAGAGCGGCCTGGACTTCGTGGGAAAGCCGGAAGGGTGGGGAAAGCAAAAGCAGCAGGAGTACACCGACCAGCGCTACCATCAGCCGGGTGACGAGGTGCTGCCCTGGTACAGCTACCACGGGGCCGTGCAGCAGTTGCGGGTCATCGTTCGCACCGCGATGGCGGTCGCCGAGAGCCCGACCCAACCGGTCTGGGCAGCGAGATCGGAATTCCGGGCGGCGGGGGAGGCCAGGCTCAAGTAGGCCTTATCGGTAGCCAATACCGACTACCGCGTTTATCTTTGCGCCCGTTTAATCCCCGGCCACCCCCCTTGGTCCTTGAGGGCGCCCCTGGAACTGCCGTCCCAGCACCGGATTCCGCTTTCCTGGCTGCTCCAGTTCGGCAGCGAGGCCATCCGGTATCGAACGTACCGGGACCTGGCCCCCGAAGGCTACGCGGCTCCTGAGGTGGTCCAAGCGGCCCAGGCGGCGATCCCCGAATCCAAGGCAGCAGCGGCGGTTGCCAAGAAACAAAAGGACAACGGCATCTGGGGAGGAAATCTCCTCGGCCTGGCTCCGTCTGCAGCCCAGGGGATCAAGGACGTCGGGACTATCCCGCAGTACCGCCGGCTGCTTCAGCTGGCCTGGCCGCTGGACGGTCGCCCCTTCAAGCTCGCCGATCGGATCCTGTTCCGCCTGCTCACCCGAGACGAAAATCCGGCGCTGCTGTTCGAGTACCAGAAGCTGGTCGTGGCCGAGCCCGTCGCCGGAGAGTGGGTGCGCGGGGTGATCCGGGAGGCGGCATCCTGTGCCCTGGCCGAGGCCGGGCACGTGGAGGATCCTCGGCTCCGCGGCTCAGGACATCGCATTGCGAACGCCATCTCGCAGTTCCTGCGGAGCCCGCTGGCCGAGAAGCCGTTTACCCGCTCGGGCAAGAACGTGGTCCTCCATCCCGAGGCGCACCCGCCCAGTTGGTATTCAGTCGCGATGCTAGGCTCGATGCCGAATCTTCAACGGGAACGAGCCGGGTTCACCGAGCGACTGGGGCACTATCTGGCTCAGCCCGCACCGAAGAAGGCGTTCGTCGTTCAGCTGGGAAGGAAGTTGGTGAGACCGACTCACCTGCTTCTGGGCGATCCGATCGAGGCTGACAGCAAGGGGATGCCCAAGGATCTCCCCCTTGCGCTCCATTACATCGAACTGCTGGCGCGGATCAGGGCCCTGCATACAGCCCCGGTCGCAACCAAAGTCCTCGCGCGCGTGCTCAAGGACTGCGAGGAGAGCGGGGTCTGGAACCCCAAGGGATTGCGAGCCGCCCCCAAGCCCCTTAACAAGCTGACCTACCACTTCTACCCTCTCCACCTGGAAACCAAGACGCCTGAGGATCGCCAGGTCGATGTGACGTTCCGGCTTGGCTTGATCGCGAAGCTGCTGGGCTGGGCGGTGGAGTACGGCTAAGGGCTAATAGCTAACGGCTCTCCTCTCATTGCTTTCCTTTGCGTAGCCCTCCAAACTACTCCCATGGCTCGGGTCGACCTCACTCCCTTCGGCTTCACCCCCACGGAAAGTCTGGTCTACGAAGTCCTGCTGACGGCCGGACCAGGAACCGGGTACGCCATCGCACGGGCCGCCGGCCTGGCGCGCGCCAACGCGTACAGCGCGCTGGAAGGGCTGGTAGCCAAGGGCGCGGCGCGGGCGGACGGCGGCCGGCCCCGGCGCTACCGGCCGGAAGACACGACGGCTCTGATTGCCCGCATCGCGAACGACCACGGACAGGCGCTGGACAAGCTGAGCTCGGACCTCGAGGCTCTCTCCATCCCGAGCGAGCCGACTCTGATCGAGATCGACTCGCCTCGCGCGGCGCTGCAGCTGATCTCGCACGATGTGGCCCGCGCCACGAAGGCTGTGGCGCTGCTTGCGCCAGGCGAGGCCTACCCGCTGCTCGCGCCGGCCCTGCGCCGGCCGGCCTCGGGTGGGGTCGAGCTGAGGCTGCTGGCGACCAGCCCGGTCGAGTTGCCGTTTGCTACGGTCGCGGTGGTCGACGGCGGCCTCGACTGGCCGGGCACGCCCCTCCTCTGCGTAGTGGACGACAAGAGCGCTGTGGTGGCCTACCGGCAGGGGAATGCCGTGCACGGCCACTGGAGCACGGCCCCCGCGATGATCGCAGCCGCCCGGCTCACGCTCGAGCGCTACGCCGACCGGCATGAGCGCTGACGAGGTCGATGAGCTGTTCCAGGAGCTCCGCCGGGAGTACCTGGCCGAGAGCGCCGACCGGCTGGCTGAACTCCGATCCGATGTCGCCGGCTTCCGCGACGGCGCGGGGGACGCCGCGGCGTCACTCAAGACCCACTTTCACCGGCTCGCCGGGTCGGGCGGATCGTACGGATTCCCCGACGTCAGCGCCATCGCAAAAGAGGCCGAGCTGTGGATCGCCAGCCGCCCCGCCCCCGATGCAGGGGCAGTGGCCAGACTGGAGGAGGCGATCGGCCGGTTGGAGGCAGCGTTCAACTCAGAAAAGCGTGAAGGGTGAACGGTAAACGGTAAACGGGGGTTCCGATCGTCGGAGCCCCCCGCTCACCGTTCACCGTTTACCGTTCACGCGGTTAATGCCTGAATCCGGCCGACAGCGGCACCACGTCTCTGGGGTTCTTCTCGTCGCCGAACAGGAGCCGCCCCTCGCGGAACGACGCCCCGCGGAGGGTCAAGGCCAGCACTTCGCCCAGCTCGTTGACCAGGTGAATCTGGAGCTTCTCCCGCACCTCCTTGGGGAGGTCCTCCAGGTCCGCCTCGTTCTCCTTCGGCAGCAGGATGGTCGTGATGCCGGCCCGCTCGGCGCCGAGGACCTTCTCCTTCACCCCGCCGATCGGAAGCACTCGACCACGCAGCGTGATCTCGCCGGTCATCGCGACGTCCGGCCGGACCGCTCGCCCGCTCATGGAGGAGACGATCGCGCTGGCCATTGTCACGCCCGCCGAGGGCCCGTCCTTCGGGATGGCGCCCGCCGGCACGTGCACGTGAATGTCGCGCTCGAACATCTCGTCGGGGATCTGGAGCGCCGCGGCGTGCGAGCGCGCGTAGGTCCAGGCGGCGCGAGCCGACTCCTTCATCACGTCGCCCAGCTGGCCGGTGAGCACCAGCTCGCCCTTGCCGCGCATGGTGCTGGCCTCGACGAACATGATGTCTCCGCCGGTGGGGGTGTAGTACATCCCCGTCGCCACACCCACCTGATCTTCCCGGCCAGCCTTTTCAGGATGCACCTTCGGCCGGCCCAGGAGATCGTCCACCATGGGCTGATCGACCACCACCCGCTCGACCTCCTGGGCCGCGATCTTCCGGGCCACCTTCCGGGCCAAGCGGCCGATCTCGCGCTCGAGCTGCCGCACGCCAGACTCACGGGTGTAGCCGGTGATCACCTCCGAAAGGGCCTCGTCGGTGATCTCGAGCTGGGCCGGCTCGATTCCGTTCTCCTCGAACTGGCGCGGGATCAGGTACTGCCGCGCGATCTGCTGCTTCTCCCGCTCGGTATAGCCCGAGAACTCCACCATCTCCATCCGGTCGAGCAACGGCCCGGGGATGTTTTGCATGAAGTTCGCCGTGGCGATGAAGAGCACTTCGCTCAGGTCGAACGGCACCCCGAGGTAATGATCCACGAAGGTATCGTTCTGCGCCGGATCCAGCACCTCGAGCAGCGCGGCCGCCGGGTCGCCCTGGAAGGACACGCCCAGCTTGTCCACTTCGTCCAGCAGGAAGACCGGGTTCTTGGTTCCCGCCTGCTTCATGCCCTGGATGATTCGCCCCGGCATCGCACCCACGTAGGTGCGCCGGTGACCCCGGATGTCGGCCTCGTCGCGGGCGCCGCCGAGCGAGATCCGGACGTACTTCCGTCCCATCGCACGGGCGATCGACTTGGCGATCGAGGTCTTGCCCACGCCGGGAGGGCCGACGAAGAGGAGGATCGGCCCCTTGGCGACCTTGTCGTCCTCCTGGCCGGGCAGGCGGGGGGCGGACGGGCGGACGGGCGGACGGGCGGACGGCTCGGCTACACCGGCGTTGGGGGCTGCGGCCGGCACTTCACCATCACCACCGTCCGCCTGTCCGCCTGTCCGCCTGTCCGCCTCCCTCAGCTGCCGCACGGCCAGGAACTCGAGCACGCGGTCTTTGACGTCCTGCAGTCCGTGGTGATCTTCCTCCAGAATCCGCGACGCGTCGGCATGATCGAGATGATCTTCGGTCCGGATGTTCCAGGGCAGCTCCGCAATATTCTCGAGGTAGGTCCGGATCACCTGCGACTCCATCGACTCGCGGCCGATCCGCTCCAGCCGGCCGAGCTCCCGATCGACTTCTTTCCGGGCGTCGGCAGGCAGGTCGAGCGCTGCGAGCGTCTGCTTGAGCTCCTCCAGCTCGCTCAGGCCCTCTTCGTCCTCGCCCAGCTCCTTGCGGATCTGCTTGAGCTGCTCGCGCAGGAACATCTCCCGCTGCCGCTCGCCCAGCTCCTCCTGAACCTGCGACTTGATGTCTTCCTGGGCGTCGAGCATGCTGATCTGCCGCTGGACGTGCACCAGCACGCGGCGCAGCCGCTCCTCGACCGACAGCGTCTCCAGCAGCGCCTGCCGCTGCGGGGGGGTGATATCGATGTAGCCGGCCACCAGGTCGGCGAAGCGACCAGGCTCGTTGACGCCGGCCAGCACTTGCTGGACGACCTCCTCCGGCAGACCCGATTTCTGGCCCAGCTCGGCAGCTCGCGCCCGCGCCTCGCGGTGCAGGGCCACGAACGCCGCCTCGTCCGGCTTGAGCGGCAGCATTTCCTCCGCCTCGCGGACGACGGCCTGGAGATAGCCATCCTTCTCGGTGTAGTGGAGGGCGATGCCGCGCTGCTCGCCGTGCAGCAAGAGCTGCATTCCGGAGAGCCCACGCTGCATCTGCCCGATGCGGGCAATGGTGCCCACGGTATAGAGCACTTCGGAGGTCACGCTCTCGAGGTTCTGGCGCTGGGAAACGGCGAACACCAGCCGCTCGGGCGTGGTGAGCGCTGCCTCGATGGCGCGCAGCGTGCCGGGACGTCCGGCCCCGATCGGCGCCGTAACGCCGGGAAAGAGAACGACCTCCCGAAGGGGAAGCACCGGCAAAGTGAGGCGTTCAGCCATCTGATTTACTACTCCTCTCGACTGCCCTCGCGGGCCCGAATGACACGTCAAACCAAGCTCGGGTAGCTTCAAGCATCCCGCGTGCCATGGCGAACGGGGTGCTTCGCCATGTGGTTCAACAACTTGTGGCGGCGGTCCGGTTCCGGCCTGGGGTGCCCGGCCCCCGAGGACCGCGCTATTTTGTCCGACGGAGCGGAGGGACTGCCAGTTTGACGTGGCAAGCCAACCAGGGGACCGGGGAGCTGAATCACAGCATCCGTTGCCCCGTAAAGCAGCTACGCGCGCCGCCGTGTTGCCTTATGCCAAGCCGCCAGCGCAGATTCTCAGCGGCCAACCAACTGACCCCGGCGAGCCAACGCGCCCGATGAGCGATCCACACAATCAGCCGCTTCCCACCCGACTCGCGCAGGCGCTGGGAGGCATGTACACGCTCGAGGGCGAAATCGGCCGGGGCGGAATGGGGGTGGTGTACCGGGCCCGGGACGAGCGGCTGCAGCGCCGGGTGGCCATCAAGGTCCTGCCGCCGGAGCTGGCTTTCCAGACCGACATCCGGGCGCGATTCACCCGGGAAGCGCAGACCGCCGCGCGGCTCTCCCATCCGCACATCGTTCCGATCCATACCGTCGGCGAGGGCGAGGGCCTGGTGTACTTCGTAATGGGGTACGTCGACGGCGAATCGGTGGCCGGTCGAATCAAGCGGCGGGGCCGGCTGCCGGTCGAGGAGGCCCGCCGGATCATGGCGGAGACCGCCGACGCCCTGGGCGCCGCCCATACGTTCGGCGTCATCCATCGCGATATCAAGCCCGACAACATCCTGCTCGAAGGCACCCGCGGGCGGGTGATGGTCACCGACTTCGGCATCGCCAAGGCGCTGTCACAGGCGTCGGGCGCGACCCTGACCGGCGCCGGGGTCGCCATCGGGACGCCCTCGTTCATGAGCCCGGAGCAGGCGGCCGGCGAGCGGGAGATCGACGGCCGCAGCGACATCTACAGCCTGGGGATCGTCGCCTACCAGATGCTCACCGGCGAGCTCCCGTTCTACGCTCCGACGGTTGCTGGGATCCTCA
>JBIOTT010000008.1:0-10194 GCA_044866195.1 Gemmatimonadales bacterium | reverse complement strand
ACGGTAGCTTCGGTGAAGGACGATGCGCTTGCGCCCGCGCCACTCTGTCCGCCTGTCCGCCTGTCCGCCTGTCCGCCTGTCCGCCCGTCCGCCTGCTCGCCGCCAGCATCCCCATTGCGAACCCCAGCCGCCCGCCGCTCGCAAGCCGCGCCGGCAGCCCGGTCTCCCGGAGCACGCGGGCCAGCCCGAAAGCCGCGCGCCACAGCAGCGGCCTCCGAAACAGGCCGAGGACCCAGCGCGCCCGCGCCGGAAGACCGCGGCTACGGAAGAGCTCCTCTCGCGCGGTCTCGAGCCCCCGGCCGTAGCCCACGCCGGAGGGGCAGACCGGCTCGCAGCCGCGGCAGCCCAGGCAGGCGTCCAAGTGACCCACCAGGGCGTCGTCGTCAGCCGTCAGCTCACCACGCTCGAGCGCGCGCATGAGCACAATGCGGCCCCGGGGACTGTCCGCCTCGTCCCCGGTTGCCAGATAGGTGGGGCAGGCAGGAAGACAGAAGCCGCAATGGACGCAAGGATCGAGCGATTCGTAGCCGCTAGACGTCGTCACTCCCTCTCGCCTCTCACCTCTCACTTCTCACTGCCTTCCAACGCGACCTTGAGACACTGCCGCGGATCGAACGTGTCGCGCAGCCGGCCGACCAACTGGCCCACGCCCTCCCGGTACGCCCCGAAATGGCCCAGCGCGTGGCGCACGCTCCAGGGCGCCCGCTCGAGCGTCATGGGAATCTCCCGCGCGGCGCAGCCGCGACGCACCGCCCTCAGCCGCTCGACGCTCCCGTCGCCGGTCCACCGGATGGACCCGCTGGCCACGCCTGCTGCCAGCATGCCGGTGTCGAGCTCGCGCGCGAGGAGGTCCAGGGTATCGTCGAGCCCGCCTGGGAGAACACCCAGCCGGAAGGTGATCGGGCCGTTGAGGCTGCTCCGGGCGAGCTGGCTCCAGAACTCCCCGGTGCGCTCAGCGGGGAGCTGCTCCCATGCAGCGTCAGTCTCGGCCGGCAGCCGATGTACCTCCGCCTGCACCCCAGCCTCGACGCCCAGGAAGCGAGCGGCCAGCACCCACTCGGCTTCGCCGGCGAGTCCGGGCGACGCCAACTCGAGCGCCGCGGGCGCCAGCCCCGCGTCGAGCAGATCCCGCGCGACCGCACTTTGGCTGTCGCGTCCGCCTCGGGACGTCAGCGTCACGTCGGCGCGGGGCAGCGCCCGGAGCCGAAGATGCGCCTGGGTGATGATGCCGAAGCCGCCGAATCCGCCGACGTGCAGCTTGGTGAGATCGTATCCCGCGACGTTCTTCACGACCCGGCCGCCAGCCTGCACCGTGCGGCCGTCTCCGGTCACCACGGTGCAACCGAGTACATGATCGCGCACCGGTCCGAAACCGAGCCGGAGCGGACCACTGGTGCCCGTGGCGATCACCGAGCCAAGGGTACGGTCCGGCCTTCCCGGCGGATCCACCGCCAGCCACATGCTCTCCTCGGCCAGGCGGCGCCGGACCGCGTCCATCGGAGCCCCGGCCTGCACCGTCGCCACCAGGTCCGCCGGGCTCACCGAGACGACTTCATCCATCGCCCGCGTGCTCACGGCGAGGTCCGCGGGCGCGTCCGTGGGCAGCCACGTCCCCAGTCCCTCGATCCGGATAGTCCAGCCTTCGTCATGAGCCAGCCGGCAGACGAGGGCCAACGCGTCGGTCGAATCGGGCGTGACCCGGGGCAGGTTGTCGGGATCGCGGTCCACCGCGCCCGGACCGAGCAGAGCCTTGAGGCGGGCGAAGATCATGGCGCGTTCAAGCGGGCCTCCGGCACGGCCCGCCACTCGCGGCAGGCGTGTGCCGGGAGCACCTTGCCGGGATTGCAGCGCTCGTGGGGATCGAACACCCGCCGCACTGCCTGCATCGCGCCCAGCGTCTCCGCGTCGAAGATCCACGGCATGTAGCCCATCTTGTCGTTGCCCACACCGTGCTCCCCGGTAATGCTCCCACCCACTGCCACGCAGGCGGCCATGATCTCACGGCTCGCGTCCCGGACCCGGGCGGCCAGTCGGGCGTCGCGCCGATCGAAGCTGATATTGGGATGCAGGTTCCCGTCGCCGGCATGGAAGACGTTGCTGATCGAAAGACCGTAGCGGCGGCGGATCTCGCCTACACAGTCGAGAATGTCCGGCAGAGCGGAGCGGGGGACCACGGCGTCCTGCACCGCCAGATCGGGCGCGATCCGGCCCATTGCGCCGAATGCCTTCTTGCGCCCTTGCCACAGCCGGGCCCGGTCCGCCGGAGAGGAGGCCACCCGGATGGAGCGGGCGTCGTGGATCTGCAGCACCTTCTCCACCAGCGCCGTCTCCGCCTCGACCTGTGGCGCCGTCCCGTCCACCTCCACCAGCAGCACCGCGGCGGCATCGGTGGGATAGCCGGCCGCGTAGATCGATGCCTCGACCGCCTGCACGCAAGCCTGGTCCATCATCTCGAGCGCGGCCGGGACTACGCCGGAGGCAATCACGGCTGAGACCGCTTCGCTGGCCGCGCGCACGCTGGGGAAGTCGGCCAGGAGGGTTCGCACGGCGGCGGGAATCGGCTCGAGCCGGACCGTGATCTCGGTCGCCACGCCGAACATGCCTTCGCTGCCCACGAAGAGTCCCACCAGGTCGGGCCCCCAGGGCTCGCCATGGGCCGACCCGAGCCGGACCACGCTGGCGTCGGGCAGCACCACCTCGAGCTCGGTGACGTGGTTGGTGGTGACCCCATACTTGAGGCAGTGTGGCCCCCCGGCGTTCTCGGCCACGTTGCCGCCCACCGTGCACGCCGTCTGACTCGATGGGTCGGGAACGTACTGCAAGCCGAACGGGGCCACCGCTTCGGAGAGGCGCGCGTTCACCACCCCGGGCTGAATCACTGCCCGGCGCGCGCGGCGATCCACCCCGAGGATGCCGTTCATTCGCGTGAGGGTGAGCAGCACGGCATCGGATTCAGCCAGCGCTCCGCCGGAGAGGCCGGTGCCGGCCCCGCGCGCCACGAACGGCAGCTTGAGCAGGTACAGCAGCCGGAGGACTTCTACCACTTCGGCCTGGCTCCCGGGCATGACCACGATCCCGGGCACCGATTCGTGGGTCGGCAGCCCGTCCATCATGTACGTGGCGAGCTCGGCCTTGCGGTCCCGAACCCAGCGCGGGCCCACGATGCGGCGAAGCGCCTCGGCCAGGCTGCGAGTCATGACTCGGTGGGGAGCACGGAGTGAGTGCTGCCTTTGCCGTTCTGATGGGCGCGCCGATGAACCCGGAGCGCGGACTCCAGCACGCGGGTGAGGGTTGGAATCAGCCGGACCAGGAGGCCGACCCGCTCCTGGGTCGCCCGGGTGGCGAGCAAACGGCGCTTGAGCGAGACATCGCACTCGAGCGCGGCCGAGATGGCAAAGCTGAGCGGCACCGGGTCCTGGGGAAGCTCCGGCTCCTCGGGCTCGGCATCGTACAGCAGGCGGTACAGTTCGTAGTAACGCGCAAAGAGCCCGCGCACCTCGGCCAGTACCGCCTCGTCCGGTAGGGTGCCTGGCTGCTCCAGAAACTCCTCCACCAGCCCCACCAGGTATGGAGCGGGATCGTCGAGCATGCGCTGCACCACGAACCGCGCCCCGCCGACCACCAGGACGTTCGATCGGCCATCCGGCAACTGCTCGTTGGCGCGGATCTCGGCCACGCAGCCCACCGCGCCCCGGTCGGGTGCCTCCACCTCGCCACCGGGCTGCACCACACCGAAGCGGCGGTCGCCGATGAGGCAATCGGCCAGCATCTGGCGGTAGCGCGGTTCGAAAATGTGGAGCGGGAGAGGCGTGCCCGGAAACAGAACAACGGTGAGAGGGAAGAGCGGGAGGGGATAAGGCGGCATGGGTGGAAAGCTAATCGCGGCGTTGCCGCTATCTGCTATCCGCTATCCGCAAAGCGGACGGCCCTCCGCGGCACGCTACGGAAGGCCGTCGTTTCAAGAAGCAAGCGGACAGCGGACAGCGGATAGCGGATAGCGCGTAGGGGCAAAGCCCCTACGCGGCCACCCATCCTTCCTTCAGCGATTTCACGTCCGGCGATTCGCGCAGCTTCTCGAATGCCCGCTCGCGAATCTGGCGGATCCGCTCGCGAGTGACGCCGAGCAACGCCCCGATCTTTTCCAGCGTGAGCGCCTCCGAGCCCTCTTCCAAGCCGTAGTAGAGCGACAGGATCTTTCGCTCGCGCGGCGTGAGGTGACGCTCGAACAGCCGGTCGATGAACTCGCGGCGGAGCCGGGTGTCGGTCTGCTCCTCGATCTCGCCGTGGCCGGTGCCGGCGACCCGCTCGCCGAAGGTGCTGGATCCCCGGTCCTGGCGCTCCACCGGCGCGTCGAGCGAGACCTCGGTGCCGGTCATCCGGCGGGCGGTGCGAATGTTTTCGACCGTGTCGTTGAGCGCCAGCGCGACCTCGTGATCGGTCGGCTCCCGTCCCAGCTCCTGGGCAAGGAAGCCCTCCGCGCGCGACATGCGAATCAGGGCCGAGTTCTGGTTCAAGGGGATGCGGACGCTGCGAGTTTGTTCGGCGAGAGCTTTGAGAACGGCCTGGCGGACCCACCACACTGCATACGAGATGAACTTGACTCCGTGGTCCGGATCGAACTTTCGGACCGCTTTGAGCAGCCCCTCATTCCCGATCGCCACCAGTTCCGAGAGCTCGAGCCCATGCCCCTGATACTTCTTCACGTAGGAGATCACGAAGCGGAGATTGGCCGTGACCAGTCGCTCTGCTGCGGTAGGGTCGCCAGCCTGGGCCCGTCGCGCCAGGCGTCTCTCCTCCTCGGGCTCCGTGATCATGGGGAGCTTTTGGATGTCGAGCAGGTACTGGTCGAAGGCGCTGGCTGGTGCGGAACGGAACAGCGGGCGAGGCTTCCCGTGGTTGCGGACAGCAGGCATAGACCACCCCGGAAGAGGGTTGACCCAACAACGAGTTATGCGATAAGAGTCAGGGGCTGCGTCGTAAGCCGTTGCGGCGTCTGAAAATACGAAGATGCGACAGAACGGTCAAGCAAGCGTTTTTATCCACATCACAAAAGCTTCCTGAAGAAATGGTTCCTCCCTTTCTCCACCCATCCCATTCGTGTGGAAAAGTTACGTAGGGCTGCCGACCGGCGCTAGCTGAGGCCCTCCAGGCACGCCGCCACTGCCCCCTCGGGCGGGGCCACCGTCCACTCCTCGCCCGGAAACATGGCCCCTACCTCCCGCGCCAGCGCGAACCGCACCCTCGCCGCCCGGTTCTTCTTGTCCCGGCTCATTGCCGCCAGCACCCGGTCCCGCGGGAGCTGCCGGTCGAGGCCGTTCGGGAGTCCCAGCCGCGAGAGCAGTGTTGCTACCTCGGCGGCGAGTCCCGCCCGTGCCACCCCCAGCCCCTCCGCCAGCCGGCACTCCGCCACTAGCCCGATGGCCACGGCCTCACCGTGAGGCAGGCTGTAGCCTGATGCGTGCTCGACGGCGTGCGCTACAGTGTGGCCGGCGTTCAGAATCGCTCGGCGGCCGGTCTCGCGCTCATCGTCGGCAACTACCGCGGCCTTGATCTCCACGCTCCGCTGCACCAGCCTGGTGAGCGTCCCCACCTCGCGAGCCGCGATCCGGTCTGCCTGGTCGCCCAGCCAGGCGAAGTAGTCGCGATCCGCGATGAGGCCGTGCTTGACTGCCTCCGCCAGGCCGGCGCGATACTCCCGCTCGGGGAGGCTCCTCAGGAGATGAGGGTCGGCCACTACCGCCACCGGCGGATGAAACGCGCCGATCAGATTCTTCCCGTGCGGCGTATCAACTCCGGTCTTCCCTCCGACCGATGCGTCCAGCATGGCGAGCAAGGTGGAGGGCACCTGGAGACAGGGAATGCCGCGCAGGTAGGTCGCGGCCACGAAGCCGGCCAGGTCGCCGATCACTCCGCCGCCCAGCGCGACGATCGCGCTGTCGCGACCGAAGCCGCGCACGAGCAGCGCGTCACTCAGCTCGGCCCACCGGTCGCGCGTCTTGGAGGCTTCGCCGGCGGGCACCACCAGCTCGGTGGCGAACGACGGCAGCTCCGCCGCGCTGGCGCCGTCCGGACGCCACGGGCTGGGCTCGGCGGCCCGGAAGCTCTCGAACAGCTGCTGCACGGTCTCGTCGGTGACGAGGGCAAGCTTCCGGTGGGGCAGATGGGTCGCGGTGAGCGGGCCCAGCCGGCCGAGCGCGCCCGGCTCGACGTAGACGGGATAGCTCCCAAGCGCGTGCCGCACCGTAATCGCGGCCATCGCGCCTTGGGTTTTCACCGCAGAGGCGCAGAGGACACAGAGAACCACATTGCGGTGGTTTTCTCTGCGCTCTCTGTGCCTCTGTGGTTTGCTCTGGCGGGGCTTACCACGTGACGTCTCCCACGCCCGCGCGATGATTGGCGAGTCGAGCGAGCGTGAACAGCAGGTCCGAGAGCCGGTTGAGGTAGACCGTGAACAGCGGCGGGAGCGGATCCTCGTGTGCCAGCCGAACCACGCTCCGCTCGGCGCGACGGCAGACGGTCCGCGCCAGGTGGAGCGCGGCGGCCTTGGGCGTGCCGCCTGGCAACACGAATGCTCGGAGCGGCGGCAGCTCTGCGTCGGCCGCATCGATGGCCTGCTCGAACGCGAGCACCCGGCTTTCCGAAAGCGTGGCCCGCTCGAGCGCCTTCGCGACTTTGGCGGTGTCGGGCGTCGCGAGGTGACCGCCGAGCGCGAAGAGGTCGCGTTGAATCGCCTCCAGCAGGGGCTCGGCCAGGTCCGCCGGGGGCGTAGCTCGGGCGACCCCGATGGCCGCATTGAGCTCGTCCACGTCGCCGTAGGCCGAGACCCGGATGTGATCCTTGGGCACCCGGCCGTCGCCGAAGAGGCCGGTGGTACCTTCGTCGCCGGTGCGAGTGTAGATGGGCATAGCTAAGTATGCTATCTGCTATCCGCTATCCGCTATCCGCAGGCGGGAGCAGGCGGGAGCAGACGGGAGCGGGCGGGAGCAGACGGGAGCGGATAGCGGATAGCTGATAGCGGACAGCGTTTATATTTTCTCGCTTCGCCTTATGCTGGGAGTCCCATGGACCTGCTCGACATCTCCATCATCGGTGGCGGCCCGACCGGCCTCTTCGCCGCGTTCTATGCCGGGATGCGAGCGGCGTCGGCGCGGATCATCGACGCCCTGCCGGCACTGGGTGGCCAGCTGCAGGCCCTCTACCCGGAGAAGTACATCTTCGACGTGGCCGGCTTCCCCAAGGTGCTGGCCAAAGACCTGGTGGCCGGGATGGTGGAGCAGGCGCTCCAGTTCGGGACGCCGACTCACCTGGGCCAGGTGGTCACCGGCCTCCGGAGGGTCGAGCAGAACGGGTCGTCCCATTTCGTGCTGGAGACCACCGAGGGGGATTACGCCAGTCGCACCGTGATCATCTGCGCCGGGATCGGCGCGTTCGAGCCCCGGAAGCTTGGCATCGAGGGCGAGGACCGCTTCGAGGAGCGGGGGCTCTACTTCAAGGTGATCGACCCGAAGCAGTTCGCCGGGCAGGACGTGCTGCTGGTGGGCGGGGGTGACTCGGCGTTCGACTGGGCGGTCAACCTTCAGGGCGTCGCGAAGTCGGTCCGGCTGATTCACCGGCGGGATCACTTCCGGGCCCACGGTGCCACGGTGAAGCAGGTGCAGGAGCTGGCTGCGTGCGGCAAGTGCGATATCCGGACGTTCTGGGAGGTGAAGGCGCTCCACGGCTCCGATCGGCTGGAGGGCGTCACCATCCTCCAGAGCAAGACCAAGGAGGAGGAGACCATCAAGGTTGACGCGGTCATCCCCCTGCTGGGCTTCCACTCCGATCTCGGCGCCATCAATGAGTGGGGACTCGACACCGACAAGGCGGACATCAAGGTGGACCAGGTGATGGCCACCAACGTGCCGGGCATCTATGCCGCGGGAGACGTGACCAGCTATCCGGGCAAGCTCAAGCTGATCGCCACCGGCGCGGGCGAAGCCTGCATCGCGGTCAACAACGCGGTTCACTACATCAACCCGAAGCTCAAGGTGAACCCGGGTCACTCGTCCAACATGGCCATCTTTGGGCAGAAGGACGATTGACTGCGGTGAACGGTAAACGGTAAACGGCGAACGGGAAGCTGCCCTGCTCGGGTGCCCCCCGTTCACCGTTCACTGTTCACCGTTCACGCTTTTGCTATATCATCTTGGGCCGTAGGAAGAATCGCAACGTCCCGGCTCTCGGCCCGATCCGGTCGGCCTCGATCCCCATGACCCCGCTCTTGGGAAAATCCACGGCCAGCCCGTGCGCGGCGCCAGTGAGCAGCAGCCCGACCAGCTCTTCTATCCAGGGCGAATGCCCCACCAGCGCTACCACGGCCTTCTCGCCCCGCGGGGGGCCCAGCGCGGCGTCGAGTGCGACCAGCTCCGGGTCGGCGGCCAGCGCCAGGCAGGGGGCCGGTGGTGAGGGAAGGGCGAGCGTCTCCTGCAGGATCTCCGCCGTCTGCGCGGCCCGAACCCAGGGGCTGGTGAGCACCAGCTCGGGCACGAGATTCAGGTTCCCCAGCGCTTTCGCGACCTTCGCCTGGGCCTTGCGCCCCTTGTCGGTGAGCGGCCGCAGGGTGTCGTCGGGCCACTTGTCCGAATTGCGGTCGCCGGCGTCTGCGTGACGCACCAGCAGCAGTAGCATCTGTCCTCCGAACCGGGCTTAAGGTTGCGCTCCCAGGATGCGCGCGAGGTCGACGACTACACTGTCGATCGCGGCGATCATGGCTGCTGCAGGCAACGTGTGGTGATTCACCAGCACCGCAAAGGTAACCCGCCGTCCGTTGGCCAGATCAAGGTATCCCGCGAGTCCGTTCACCCCCCGGATGCTGCCCGGCTTGGCCAGCACCCGCCCCTCCGCCGGCGTGCCGAGAAACCGGCTCCTGAGCGATCCCCGCGCGCCCGAGCGGGGCAGCGCTTCCAGAAACGGCTCCATGCGCGGCCGCCGGCGGGCGAACTGAAGCAGCCGCACCAGCGCGGTCGGCGTCAATGCGTTGGTCGTTCCCAGCCCGGAACCATCGACCAGCGAAAACTGGGTGGAGTCGATCCGCATCGAATCGATCAGAAACCGGCGCTCGAGGGTCAGCCCTTCGGTCCAGGAGCCTCCTCGCCCGAGCTGCCGCCCCAACTGCTTGAGCAGCATCTCGGCGAACCAGTTCTGGCTGCTGTTCAGAATGGGAAAGATCCAGTCGCGGTAAGGACGCGACTCTGCCTCGGCCAGCGGAGGGCCGGTGCGGGCCGCCTGATAGGCCGATGAATCGGTAGTCGACCGGATCCGGCCCTGCAGTACAACACCGGCCTCGCCAAGGGCCGCGCCGAACGCCCACGCCGCATACAGGTTCGGGTCCGGCAGCGCGAAATGCTCGGTGCGGCCGCTGCCACCGCGGGGCACCCGCCCCTCGGCGCGGATCCGAAACGTGCCCGGATCGCGGAAGAAGTCGATGGTAGCGCCGGCGTCGCCGGGAGTCGTGATCGTGTGGTTCTCCAGGGTGACCTCCCCCACCACCGGGCTCACGGACACCTGCGCCCGCCCTCCGATCGCGGGCCCGCCGCCCCAGACGATGTCCACACTGTTGTCGTTGAACCCGAGTCCCGACACTGGGGCCGCGTACCACCAGTTGAGGTCGTATCCCTCCCACACCGGGTGCACCAGCGTCGGCTCGAACCAACTCCCGTCGCCCACCAGGTCTCCGGTCACGCGGCGGAGGCCCTGGTTGCGGAGCTCGCCGGCGAGCTGCCGCAACCGCGTCGATGCGTCCGGTTCGCAGGCAAAGGCGGTCGTGGTATCCACCGCGTAGCAGCGGCGGCTCATGGTGGGGTCGCCGCGGCCATACAGCACGAGGTCGCCCTGGAGCACACCGTTCACCACCGGGCCGGTCCCGTACAGACTGGTGCGGACGGTGCCGTTGGGCGGAAGCAGCGCCGCAGCAACTGCGCTCACGACCAGCTTTGCCGTGCTCGCAGGCACGAACAACCGCTCCGGGTTCCGGCCATAGAGCAGCCGGCCGCGGTAGTCCATGACCGAGATGCCCCAGAGGACTCGGTTGAGGGGCGGGCGGTCGAGCCGCGCGTCGAGGCGCCGGGCAAGCGATTGGGCGGACAGGCGGACGGGCGGCCAGGCGGACAGACACGCGAGAACGGCCAATGCAGAGCGAACCCACGGCCAGGGGAT
>JBIOTT010000007.1:0-8847 GCA_044866195.1 Gemmatimonadales bacterium | reverse complement strand
CGCCGCAGCTGACTGCGCAGCTCGCGAGGAAACCAGGCCGCGGTGAGCACGTCGACCTGCTCGCCGACCGCTGCGCTGTCGCTCGAGAGGACCAGGCTCACTGCCGCTTGGCCGGGCCGTGGCGGCGGGTCGGCCTGGTCGAGCAGGCGTTTGAGCACTGGATTGGCGGCCACCGTCGCCGCGCCGGGCACTTCATCCACCTGTACCGTAACCGCATCCGCACGCGCCACGTTCGCACCCTGGGCCGCGCGCGCAGGCCCCAGCTCCCAGCGCCCCGCTTTGAGTGCCCGCAGCCGCAACTCGAGCGTGGTTGTCCGGCTGGGGCTGCCCAGCTGGGAGACCTCGGTATGCTCGCTGCGGCCGGTGATCTCGAAGCCCGCGATGTTGGGCAAGGACACTTGGACCGGCGCGGCTCCGCTCGCGGTTGCCTGGACCGTGAGCACCAGGTCGTCGCCCACGGTGATCCGGTCCTCGTCGGTGTAGACCCGCACCTCGAGCCCGCCGCCTTGCAACGACAGCCAGACCAGCGGCGCCAGCAACCAGGTCACCAATCCTTGACCCCCCCACTGGCGCCGCGAAACCGGCTCTCCTGCTCGGCCCGGGTGGCCCGCTCCTGCCGCTCCATCGAGTTGAGGATCTGTTCGGCTTCCGCCTCGCTCAGCCCCTGAGGTCCCGCCGACGGCCGAGCAGGCTCGGGCCGCTGGCCTCCCCCGCCACCCGAAGGCGGCCTGCCGCCACCGGAACCGCCTGATTGCGGCGGGCGCTGGCGGAGGGCGAGCTCGAGGTTCCACTTCGCGCGGGCCGAGGCGGGCTGCAGGACCAGTGCGCTCCGGAGGTTGGTGGTGGCTTCGTCCAGGAGCGCGTCCCGCCGGGCCGAATCGCGGCGCGCCTGCACCAGTGCGGCGGTGCCGAGATTGTACAGGGCGCGGTACCGAAGCTCGGGGTCTGCCGATTTCGCCGCTTCGGCAAGCGCGCTCCGTGCGACGTCGAACTTGCCCGACGCGAGCGCCGCCGTGCCCGCGTTGTAGAACGCCGTGTCACGGGCTGCGCCTCGGCCGGCCTGCTGGAGCCAGGCCTGCGCGGCACCTAGCGGATCGCCAGCGGCCAGGGCGCGGTCGCCGCGGGCCGGGCGTTGCGCATGGGCCGTTCCGGCGAAGAGCAGCACGCCGCCTATGGCGGCGAGAGCGGGGCCGCGGGCGGCGAAGGTCAACCCGAGCAGCACGATGACGGCTGCGAGCGTGGGGATCCAGCCGCGGGGGACGAGATCCGCCACGCGGGTCTCGGAGACAGGACTCCGCTTGAAGGCTGCTACGATGTTCTTCACGGCGCCGGCCTGGTCGGGCAGGTCGCCCGGCACCACGGTGCCCTCTGCAGCATCGGCCAGCGCCCGCAGGATGTCGTCGCGGCGTTGGGTCCGCACCGGCTGGCCCTGCTCGTCCAGCTTGTACTCGATCAGAGAGCCGGTCGAGTCTCGAATGGGAATCTTCACCGGCGTGGGCCGGCCCTCACCCACCAGCACCAAGTGAATGCCGCGCGCCCGGAGCGTTTGCGCCTGGGCTACGGCTTCCGGCAGGGAATCGTGCGACTCGCCGTCGGTGAAGACGACGAGCACGCGGTCGGCCCCATCGCCACCGGCCGCCAGCAACTGGCCTCCCTGCTGCAGCACGGCGGCCAGGCTGGTGCCTCCTTCGCTGGCGAGCTCGGGGTCGAGCCCATCGAGGTACATCCGGACCGCGCCGCCATCGACCGTGAGCGGGGTGAGGATGTAGCTCCGTCCCGCGAACGCGATGAGTCCCACCCGGTCGCCTTCGATGTCCTGCACCAGGCGGCGGCTCTCGCGGACGGCGTGCTGGAGCCGGTTGGGGCCGACGTCCTCCGCCAGCATCGAGCGGCTGATGTCCACGGCGAGGACCAGATTGAGCGCGTGCGTTTCTGCCGTCACCTTTGCCCGGCCACCTCGGGGCCCAGCGAGCGCCACCCCCGCGCAGAGGGTTGCGAGCGCCACACCCAGCGACGCCCGCCGCATCCGGCCGCGCGCAGTGCGCCCCAGAGCCGGCGACCATGCCGTGGCAAACCGCACCCGCCGGCGCCGGGCGACCCACGCCAGCGCCCCCAGCGCGAGAGCGAGCAGGGGGGCCAGGGCCAGGAGCAGCGGTGTCTCGAAGATCACGGGATCCTCACCACCAGGGTCGCGTTGAGCAGGAGCTCGAGCGCGAGCGCCAACAGGCCGGCCAGGACGAACGGCTGCGTCGCCTCGTCGAAACGGGTGTAGCGCGTCACCGACACTGGCGTCTTCTCCAGCCGGTCGATCTGGTGAAAGATCCGGCTCAGCGCTTCACTGTCCTTGGCCCGGAAATACTGGCCGCCGGTCTTGGTCGCGATCTCCTTCAGCAGGACCTCGTCGATCCTGACCGGAAGGATCTCGTAGCGAAACCCGCCACCAAGCCCCCGGCCGGTCGGGATCGGGGCTTCGCCCTCGGTGCCCACGCCGATCGTGTAGACCTTGATGCCATACGCGCCGGCCGTGGCCGCGGCCGTCCGGGGATCGATCAACCCCTTGTTGTTCTCGCCGTCGGTCAGCAACAGAATCACCTTGCTCTTGTCCGGCGCGCGGCGGAGCCGATTGACCGCCACGGCGAGCCCGCTTCCGATGGCGGTGCCGTCTTCGAGGGTGCCGATCTTGATATCCATGACTGCCTGCTCGACCACCGGATAGTCGAGCGTCACCGGCACCTGCGTGAGGGCTTCACCCGCGAACGCGACCACCCCGATCCGGTCAGCGCTGCGGCCGCGAACGAACGCGATGGCCTGACGCTTCGCCACCTCGAGGCGGTTGGACGGCGCAAAATCCTCGGCCAGCATGCTGCTCGAAATGTCGATCACGATGACGATCGCGATGCCTTCTTTCTTCAGCTCGATGCGGTCTCCGCCGATTCGCGGCCCGGCGACTGCCACCAGCCAGGTCGCAATCGCGAGCGATCGCAGGATGACTGGAAGGCGCACCCACCAGGCCGGCCGGCCGACCGCACCGGCGATGCCGACATCGCTGTAGGCCGCAGCAGGCCCCGCGCGCCGGCGCCACCACCACCAGAGCGGCAGGGCGAGGAGCAGCAGGAGTAGCCAGGGCCGGACGAAGGTCATCGGGTCGGGGCCGCGATACGGCGTTCGAGTTCATCGGCCCAGCGATATATGCCGAGCGCGTCGACCTCGGCCCCATGGGCAAAGCGGGCCTCATCCAGCGCGCGGAGGACATCCGCGAGCTCCGCCAGCGGCCACGCTGGCCTTTGCGCGGCCAGCACGGCAAGGCAGGCTTCGGTATCCATCTCTGGGCCGGCTGCGGGAAGCTGCGCGGCAATGGCCGCCCGCAGGCGCTCCACGGCCACTCCGACGACCGCTCTCGGCTCGCCCGCCTCGGCCCAGCGCGCGACCTCGGGGTCGGCGGGGTGCAACGCTCCTACCGGGGCCACTGGCACCGCCCTGCCTCGCCGCCGCCACCACCAATGCAGCGGAGCGAGCAGCGCGGCCGCCAGCCCCCACAACGCGAGCAGCGGCTTGACACTCTCCTCCCGCAGCGCGACCGGTGGCGCCGTCGGCTGGGGCCGCAAGGTGTCATGGGCGCCAGCCGGCAACACGCTCGCGGCGGTGAGGGTCACGGTGGCGGGGGGCAACGAGTCGACCTGGCCATCGCCCCCGACCAGCAGCGGTCCCGGCACCTGTACGGTACGGGTACCGGGCGCCCACAGCGTGATCGGATACGACACCTCAGCGGAGTCTCCCCGCAGCAGCACCCGCGCATGACCGAGCACCTCGATTTCGCCGGTCGCCGGCCACTCGGCCGCGCGCACCGCCCGTCCGGCCGGCAGGGCGACCATGCGGCGGACCCAAATGGTGTCGCCCACCGTCGGGAGCCCGGCCTGGAGCAGGAGCAGCCACCCGATCACCGGCGCCCGACCCGCCGCGCTCGCAGCGCAAAATGGCGCCGCAGCGGAAGCTTGTAATCTGTCCCCGTCTCGAGCTCGAGATGATCCACTCCGGCCGCCGACAGCACTCGCCGGCGTTCCGCCCGCCGTCGCTCGGCCAGGCGCTCGACTCGCTGGCGCAGGGCGCGATTGCCGGTGTCGATCAGCACCCGCCGGCCGGTCTCGGCGTCGGCCAGCTCGACCCAGCCCGCATCGGGGAGGGTGCGTTCCCGCGGATCCTCCACCGTGATCGCGACCACTTCGTGCCGCGCCGCCAGCCGCCGCAGCGGCCGCTCCCATCCCTCGGCGAAGAAGTCCGAGAGCAGCACGACGATGCTCCGGTGCCGCAGCAGCCGGCCGGCGTAGGTGAGGCTCGCAGCCAGGTTGGTGGCGCGCCCGCGGGGCTCGAACGCCACCAGGTCGCGGATGACCCGGAGCGCGTGCCGCCGCCCTTTCTGGGGAGGGACCACGTGCTCCACCTGATCGGTGAAGAAGAGCGCGCCCACCCGATCGCTCTGAAAGGCCGCAGCGAGGGCGAGCACGGCCGCCACCTCGACCGCGAGCCCGCCCTTGGTGACCGGATCACCAAACCGGGTGGAGCCCGATTGGTCGACCACCAGAAACAGCGTCAGCTCGCGCTCTTCGGTGTAGGTCTTCACGAACGGCGTGCCCAGCCGAGCCGAAACGTTCCAATCGATCGCCCGGAAGTCGTCGCCCGCCTGATACGCCCGCACCTCGGCGAACTCCATCCCCTGGCCTCGAAACACGGAGCGATACTCGCCGGCAAAGATCGACCCGACGAGACCCCGGGTACGGAGCTCGATGGTCTTGACTTGCTTGAGGACTTCGGGGGAGATGGACATATCGGAGAAAGCGTGAACGGTGAACAGTGAACGGTGAACGGGGACTCCGCCTGGCACGGAGCGCCCTGTTCACCGTTTACCGTTTACCGTTCACCTGTCACGGCATCCCTACTGCGCTGATCACCTTGCTCACCACGTCGTCGGTCGTCAGGTCTTCAGCCTCGGCTTCGAAGGTGAGCACGATCCGGTGGCGGAGGACGTCGGGTGCGAGCGCGCGGACATCCTCCGGCACGACGTAACCGCGGCCCCGCAGAAAGGCGTGGGCTCGTGCGGCCTGCGCCAGCGCGATCGACGCACGGGGCGAGCCGCCGAAGGCGACCAGCGGCTTGAGATCCTGCAGCCCCACGCTGGCCGGCTCGCGGGTGGCGCGAACCAGATCGACGATGTAGTCGACCACCTTCTGATCCATATAGAGATCGGCGATGCCGGCCCGGGCTGCGAGGATGGCCGCTGGCTCGAGCAGCCGGTCGACCGCGATCTCCCGCCCGCTGCTCATCCGAAGCAGGACTTCCTTTTCCTCGTCCCGATTCGGGTAAATCACCCGAACCTTCAGCATGAACCGGTCGAGTTGAGCCTCGGGAAGCGGATAGGTACCCTCGCTCTCGATGGGATTTTGGGTGGCGAGCACCAGGAACGGCTCCCCCAGCGCAAAGGTCGTCCCGCCGATGGTGACCTGCTTCTCCTGCATCGCTTCGAGCAGCGCGGACTGAACCTTGGCTGGCGCGCGGTTCACCTCGTCAGCCAGGATGATGTTCGCGAAGAGCGGGCCCTTCCGGACATGAAAGTCCTGGGTCTTCTGATCAAACACCATGGTCCCGATCAGATCGGCCGGCAGCAGATCCGGCGTGAACTGGATCCGGGAGAACGACGCGTCGATGATCTGCGCCAGGGTCCGTACGGCCAGTGTCTTCGCGAGCCCAGGGACGCCTTCCAGCAGGATGTGGCCGCCGGTGAGCAACCCGATGAGCAGGCGCTCAACCATGGCATCCTGGCCCACCAGCCGGCGAGCCACTTCCTTGACCACCCGCTGCACCAGCAGGGAATCGGCTGTCGGAGCGGCGACGGCTGCGGAGGGGCGAGGACTGGCGTGCAAGGGCGGGTCTCCTATGAGTGGATCAGTGTCCTAAGATAGACGCTATCTGCTATCCGCTATCCGCGGCCATCCGCTGCCGACTTCGCGGATAGCGGCGGATAGCGGATAGCGGATAGCGGACAGCGGATAGCCCTTACAGCCCAATGGCCCGGTATAGCGCACCGGTCTCCCGCTCACTCAGCACCCGCGACTCGCCCGGCTCGAGGTCGCCGAGCCGTACCGGGCCGTAGGAGGTGCGGGCCAGCCGCTCCACCCTGAGACCCAGGGCCTCACACCAGCGGCGGACGATCCGGTTGCGTCCCTCGGTCAGCGTGACGTCCAGAATGCTGCGCCCCTCGCGGCCCGGCCGGACCCGCACCTCCGAGGTGACGACCGGACGGCCGTCGATCAGCACGCGCGCCTTGACGGCTTCGGCGATCTCATCGAGCGGGCGGCCGTGCACCAGAGCTGTGTAGTGCCGCGGAATCCGATAGCGGGGGTGAGTCAGGCGGTGGACCGCCTCACCGTCGTTGGTCAAGAGCAGGAGCCCGGTCGTGTTGACATCCAGGCGCCCGACGTAGGTGAGACCGGCCGGATTGGCGATGAAGTCCAGCACGGTCCGCCGGCCGGCTTCGTCAGACGCGGTGGTTACCACGCCGAGGGGCTTGTGGAACGCCAACCAACGACGGGTTTGCGCCCGGACCCGGCGACCATTGACGGTGATGGTCTGCCGCTCGGGATCGACCTTCGAACCCAGCGGCGCCACCTTACCATCCACCCGGACCCGCCCCTCCTCGATCAGCCGCTCCGCAGCTCGGCGCGACGCCACCCCGGCCTGGGCCAGGGCGCGCTGGAGCCGCATCTCGCTCACGATTCGGCGGGCACGTAGGCCTCGGCGTCATCCGGCCCCTGGCTCTCGGGGCGATGCGGCTGGAGCGCGATCGTGAGCTCCTCCGCCTTGGGCAGGTCAGTCAAATCCCGCAGGCCGAGCAGCTCGAGGAAGAGCGGCGTGGTGCCGTAGAGCAGCGGGCGGCCCAGAGCCTCGCTCCGCCCTACTACCTCGAGCAGCCCCCGCTCCTGCAGCGTCCGCAGCACGCCTCCGGCCGAAACGCCCCGGATCTCCTCGATCTCCGCCCGTCCCACCGGCTGCCGGTATGCGATCACCGCGAGCGTCTCGAGCGCGGCCGCAGTGAGCCGCGGCGCGCGGGTCGAGAACTGGGCCCGCTCGATGGCCGCCGCGTGCACCGGGCGGGTGAGGATCTGGTATCCTCCAGCCAGCTCGACCAGCTCCACGCCGTGCTGGCCGAACTCGTAGTGCTCGCGAAGCTCGTCGAGCGCGGTTCGAACGTGCGCCAGGGCCGCTTCCGGATCGAGCGTCGTGAGCTCTTCGACGGTCAGCGGCCGTGCGGCGGAGAAGAGCGCGGCCTCACACAGCTGGGTCAGCGGATTCACGGGCGATCACCATCGGCGCGAAGGGCGCCGGTTGCCGGAGTTGAAGCGCGCCCCGCCGCGCAAGCTCGAGCAGGGCGATGAGAACCGACAGCACGTCGGCGATCGTGGGCTCGGGACCGAGAGCCTCGAGCCATCCAATCTCGTGGCGAGTCTCCAGCAATGACTCGATTCGGCGGGTGGCGCCCTCGACATCCAGGGGCCGGGCCACCACCCGGTGCAGCACCGGGATCGGAATCGCCGCGATCACCCGCTCGACTGCCTGGAGCAGTCCCAGCAGGTCGAGCGTCAGCGGGGGCGGCGGCAGCTCAGGCGCCGGCGGCACATAGCCGCGGGCGCACCGCTCGGCTCGGCGCTCCACGGCGCTGCCCATCCACTGCGCGATCTCCCTGATCTGCTGATACTCGAGCAGTCGCCGGACCAGCTCGGCTCGGGGATCCTCCCAACCCTCGTCGTCCAGGCTGCGGGGCAGCAGCAACTGCACCTTGAGCCGTACCAGCCGGCTCGCCATCTCGAGATAGTCCGCCGCCTGGTTGAGCCCGAGCTCGTGAATCGCCTGCAGGAACTGATCGCAGATCCGGGCGATCGGGATGTCGGCAATCTCGATCTGCTCCTCGCGGAGCAGGTGAAGCAGCAGATCCAGCGGCCCGGAAAACGTGTCCAGCTGGACCACGAACCCGGGCTCGGCACCGAGGGCGGCCGTGGGCGGGCCCGCGTCGCGCACCGTCATGCGCTGAAGATCTTCCATCCATCGCCCACGGCGAAGGGCGCGATCAAGTGCTGCAACAGCGCCATGCCGTAATAGGCCGGCCCCAGCAGCCAGTGGATCACGCCTGGTGCGAGCAACATCAGCGCCAGGATCGGCAGGATTCCGAAGCGCTGGATTTCCCGGTACCGGGCGCCGATGCCCGGCGGCAGCAAGTAGTAGAAAAGGTGAGATCCGTCGAGCGGGGGGATCGGAATCAGGTTGAAGAAACAGAGGATGAGGTTGAGCCACACGCCCCACATCATCATCCGTTGGGCGGTGTCGGCCACGAAGGCCGCCGCTGGCGCCGCTGCCGCCAGAAATCCCAGCCCGACGAACAGCAGCGCGCAGACCAGGGCAATGGCGAGATTGGTCACCACGCCGGCGGCCGAGACGATGATGTCCCCCCGCTTGAAGTGGCGGTACTTCCGTGGGTTGACCGGGATCGGCTTGGCGCCGCCGAACGCGAAGGCCCCACCCGACACAAGCAGCAGGATAGCCGGCATGATGACGGTCATGATCGGGTCGATGTGCGGCACCGGATTCAGCGTGAGGCGACCCAGCATGTAGGCGGTGTCGTCTCCCTGCCGGAGCGCTGCCGAACCATGAGCATACTCGTGCGCTACGAGCGAGAAAACCAGCACCGGTAGCGCGAGAATGATGTCTTGGAGCAGCGGCGGGGTCTCGAGGAGAAGGCCGGGGGAACGTTATACGCCGGAGAAGGCGAAGTCAAAACGCGATTGCGCTTGACCTTGGCTG
>JBIOTT010000006.1:0-2265 GCA_044866195.1 Gemmatimonadales bacterium | reverse complement strand
GATCTCGAACGCGCGCATGACCGTCTGACCGACGGCCAGGTCGTCGAGGCCGGGCGTGAGCTCGCGCGGGCTGCGGCGGGCGAAGTTGTCGATCCAGTCGTAGCTGTAGGGCGCGGCGCGGAGCTGGCAGAGCCAGCGGTAGACGCGCTCGGCGGGCGCGCGAACACCGGTGCCCCGCCAGAGAGAGGCCGCCTCGTCGGGCGCCAGGCGGTCGCACGGCCAGACGCCGGCGCGTTCGTCGGGGCGGATCCCCCAGCTAGCCCGCATTTCTCACTACGCGCCGGATCTTGAGCGCTGCGACCGGCTGGGTCCGTCGAGGGCGTCCTCGAGGGCGTGAGCACGGCGGCTGGGGGCCGCGGAGCGGCCGTGGGGCGAGGGCCTGGCGGCGCCGATCGATGCGCAGACGCAGGTCGAGCGTGGGAGGATCGGCACAGTCGTTCGCTGGGTCAGTTTGGCCGCGGTGAGGCGCGCTGTAGGCTCGCCAGAACCCGAGCGAAGAGGGCCTGGAGCGGGAAGGCGCTACTGAAGGAGACGACCACCCGCCGGGTCGAGAGACGGACGAGGGCGCCGATCTTGAGCAGCCGGAGGCGGATCGTTCCGGCCTGGGCGCGCGCCAGCTCCGTGCCGCGCAGGCCGTAGTGCCGGATGGCCTGCAGCATCGTGTAGGCCATCGCCGAGAACCACAGCCGCAGCTGGTTGGCGCGCATCGTTGCCGTGCTCGTGCGGTCGGCGAACAGCCCGAGTTGCTGCTCCTTGATGCGGTTCTCCATGTCGCCCCGGGCGCAGTAGATCGCCTCGTAGAGCTCCTGGGCGGGGAAGCGATCGGCGGGTAGCGACGTCACGACGAAGCGGGGGTTCGCCTTGCCGGGCAGCTGCTCGGCCTTGGCCACCACGCGCCGCTCGCGGCTCCAGCTCTTCCGGGTTCGGTAGCGGAGCTCCTTGAAGAGACGGACGGCCTGGCCCGTGGCCTCCTGCTGCTGCTTGGCCTCGTGGAGCTCGCGCCCCACCGCAGCGATCAGCCGGGGGTTCTTGGCCAGCCCGAGCACGTAGTGGACGTCGTTCCCCTCGCACCAGGCCATGATCGCGTCGCGCGCGAAGCCCGAGTCGGCGCGGATCCAGACCTCGACCCCGGGCCAGCGCGCCCGGATCTGGCCCACGATCCGCTCCAGCTCCTCCACCGCTCCCGTCGCCGCATCGACGTTCGAAGGCCGAAGCTTCGCCGCCAGTAGCCACTCGCCGCAGAAGATGTACAGCGGCAAGTAGCAGTAGCCTCCGTAGTAGCCGTGGAAGAAGCGACCCTCCTGGTGGCCATGCAGCGGGTCATCCGTCGCATCGAGGTCCAGCACCACCCGCGCCGGCGGCGCCCCCGCGTGGGCCTCGAGCAAGCACTCCACGAACTGCCGCTCGATCGCCTCCCCTTGGTAGACGATCTTCTTGTACCGATCGTTCGCCGTGGCCTCGGCCGGCGTCAGCTCCAACCGGTTCAGCGTGCTCTTGCCCGCCAGCGCATGGCCCCGATCCCGAGGCCGTCGTCGCCGGGCTCCCACCAGGTCCGCCTGGCCCGCCGCCAGCGCCACCAGCGCGTCATCGCGGAGCTCGTCGTGGTCGCTCAGGTCCTCGTAGCCCAGCGCCAGACCCACGACCCGCTGCCGGATCAGCGTCTCCAGCGGGTGCTCGATCCATTTGCGGCGCCGATGGTCCACGAAGCAGCGGCTGAACCGCGCCATCCAGCCCAGCCGCCCCTCCGCCTCGCGGATCAGCAGCACGCCCCCCTCCGAGCTCAGCCGCCCCCCATCGAAGCGGCCCTCCACCCGCCGCTTGCCAAGACCCTGGAACTCGAGCTGAACCGACGTACAGTCTGCTTGCACCGCGCTCTCCTCCCTGCACAGTGTTTGTCTTCAGACAACAATCACTTAGCAGAGATGGCGAGCGCGGTGTGCTCGTTTCAGTGAGAAATGCGGGCTAGAGCCCCGCGACCGCAAGACGTCGCCCGACGGCCCCGGCGCTCGGAAGCGCCGGGGCCCCTGCGGCGCCGGGGCGTTCAGCCCGCGGCGCGCCCCGCCGATACGGGAGGCCGCAAGGCGGCGGCCGATGTGCGCGAGCCCGCAGGGCCTGGCCCGTGGCAGGTGTTGCGGGACCTCCCGAGGCTCTGGTAACGGAAGCGCACGCGGCGCACCGCACCAGGGGGTGAAGACCCGGGCCATGCTGTCCGGCTTCAACACGAACGTCCGCCACCGCTCCCGCCTCTTCCACGTGCAGAGCGAG
>JBIOTT010000005.1:0-14605 GCA_044866195.1 Gemmatimonadales bacterium | reverse complement strand
GCCCTCTCTGTGCCCTCTGCGCCTCTGCGGTTTGCAGTTGCAGTTCGACGTTCATACGGCCGGGACAATTCGGAGCCATTCGATGTGCACCCGCGGCGGGCGAGTCGCGACGAAGAGCACCGCCTCCGCCACGTCCGCCGGCTTGAGCATCGCGTGACGCGGGACCGTGCCCCGCCGGTCCTCCGGATCCACCGGATCCCAGATCGGCGTATCGGTAGGCCCAGGCGATACCAGGGTGCAGCGGACCCCGCTGCCGCGATACTCCAACGCCAGCGTCTCATGCAGGCCGCGGAGCCCGAACTTGGTGGTCGAGTAAATGGTGTTCTCGGGAAACGCACGGTGATCGGCCACGCTGCCGATAGTGACCAGGAGCCCGCGTCCGCGCTGGCGCATGGAAGGGAGAAACGCGCGGGCAACAGCGAAGGGACCGATCAGGTTCACACCGAGCTGGTGCTGGAGTTCGGCGACCGAGGTCTGCTCGAAGGGGATCCGGTCGAACACACCAGCGTTGTTCACCACCACGTCCGGGATACCGATCTGGGTCAGCACCTGATCGGCCAGCCGGGCAACGGTAGCGGGGTCGCTGACGTCGCAGGCCAGGTCGTGGAACCGGTCGTGCGCGCCAGGCGCCAGGCTGCGGGCGACCCGGACGACTTGGGCCCCCGCGTTCGACAGGGCAGACGCGATCGCCGCACCGATGCCGCGGGACGCGCCGGTGACCAGAGCGATCTGGCCGGCGAGCCCACTCACTCGCCCGTGCGGTTATGCGCGAGCCGGAGGAATTCGTCCCGCGTCTTCGAATCGTCGCGGAAAATGCCGCGGAGCGCGCTGGTCACGGCGCGGGAATTCTGTTTCTCGACGCCCCGCATCATCATGCAGAAATGGGCCGCCTCGATGACCACCCCGACGCCGTGGGGCTGGATCGTGTCCATGATCGCATCCGCAACCTGATCCGTCATCCGCTCCTGCACCTGGAGCCGGCGGGCAAAGACGTCCACGATGCGAGCGACTTTCGACAGTCCCACGATCTTGCCGTTGGGGATGTAGGCCACGTGGGCCCGCCCGAAAAACGGCAGCAGATGGTGCTCGCACAGCGAGTACAGCTCGATGTCCCGCACCATGATCATGCTCTGGTGGGTCTCCTCGAAGACCGCGTCGCCCACCACCTCCGCGACCGATTGGTTGTAGCCCTGGGTAAGCCAGCGCAGCGCGTTCTCCACCCGTTCCGGGGTTTTGACCAGGCCCTCCCGGGTCGGATCCTCGCCCAGCGAGCTGAGGATCCGCTCAACCAGGTCGGCGAACGGCTCGCCCGGGCGCGCGGCGGCGCTCCGAATCCGCGCGCGGTCAGCCACCTTCATACTCGACATAGTTGCGAGGTGTCTCCCACAGCCGAAGCCGGAGCCGCAGCCCCGCGGGAATGGCCGGACAAAGCTGGCGCCACGCCACCACCGCAATGTTCTCGGCGGTCGGGATGAGCTCCTTGAACCAGGGCACGTCCACGTTCAGGTTCTTGTGGTCCAGGTGGCGCACCAGCTTGTCTTCAACCACCTTGTGAAGCAGCGTCAAGTCCATCACGTAACCCGTGTCCGGCTCGACGTCGCCCTCGACCGTGACGTCCAGCTCGTAGTTGTGCCCGTGAAAATTGGCATTGGCGCATTTCCCGAAGGTGACCCGGTTCCAGTCGTCCGAGTAGTTCGGGTTGTAGAGACGGTGCGCGGCATTGAAGTGCACACGCCGCGTCACGCTGCATCGCGGCATCAAGGGCCTCGAGGATGGCTCCCCGGAAGAGAGCCGGGACCGGTGCCCCCGTCAAGCCGACTGCGACACCGCAAACGCGAAATCGCCGGCCTGTAGAGGACCGGCGACTCGACCGCAAACGGCAACGGAGAGTGTTGATTGAAGCCCAATGTCAAAGCTTGGCGCCCTCACCGTAACATCTGCCTTCCCCCGGGGGGCATGGCATCGGCCACAGCATGTGGGCCCATCATTGGACCTGTTGGCTCAATAACGTGTTCCCCGCTGCCGCACGGACCCAAGATAGAAACCGGCCCTGAAGCCGTCAACGGTTTTTTTGCCAACTCGACGAGGAAGACATGAACCTCACGCTGGTGGTCGCGGTTCTCGCGCTGGTGGTGTGGGTCGGACTGCTGTTGGCGCTTCCGCCCTCCGGATGGATTCATGTTCCGCTGGCCGTTGGGGCCACGTTGCTGGTCAGGTGGATCGCATTGAGAGACCGCGTGAAGGGTGAACGGTAAAACGGTGAAAGGGGGAAGGGAGAAAGGGGGAAGCGGCGCGCCCTTTCCCCCTTCACCCTTTCCCCCTTTCACCGTCTTTACCGTTCACGCGGTCAAGACCAGGACCGCCACTCCCCAAGCCAACGTCGCCACCGTCACCGGAATCCCCGCCTTCGCGTACTCCCAATACCCGATCGCTACACCCCGAGCCTCGGCCCGCTCGGCCACGATCAGATTCGCCATCGAGCCGACCAGGAGCAGGTTCCCGGCGAAGGTTGCGCTCATGGCCATCACCTGCCAGACCAGCGGCGGATCGGGCAGCGTCGGGACCACGTTGCGCCAGAGCAGCACGGCAGGCACGTTGCTGATGAGATTCGAGAGCACCAGCATCACGCCACTCACCACGGCCGCGGTGGTCCACTCCCCGCCCAGCTCAATCGCATGGCTGCCTTCGGCATTGATGAGTCCGATCGCGCCCGACGCCTCCAGCCCGCGCATCACGACGAACAGCGCGCCGAAGAACAGCAGCAGCTCCCACTCCACCTTCTCGAGCGCCGGGCGGGGATCCCGCCGGGCCACGGCCAACATGAGCGCCCCAGCTGCGATCGCGACCTTGGGTAAGCTCGCGCCCACCAGCCAGGCGACGAAGGCGAGGCCGAAGATCCCGAGCGCCGCGAAGACCATTCGCCGGTCCAGCTGGGCCCGCTGGGGCACGACCCGCTCGGGAAAGACGGGGGCCAGCTGGTTCCGGAACAACCGCAGAAGGATCAGGCAGGTGAGAGCGAGCGCGCCGGCAACGACCGGCAGCATCCGGAATGCAAATGCCGCGAACCCGATCCCGCTCCAGAGACCAATGAGCATGTTCTGGGGGTTGCCCACGACGGTGAGCGCGGAGCCGACGTTCGATCCCAGCGCCAAGCCGATCAGATAGGGCGTGGGGCGAAGGCGGAGCGGCCCCAGCGCCGCGAGCAGCACCGGGGTGAAGACCAGGCAGACAGTGTCGTTCACAAAGAACGCGGACAAGAGGCCGCTGCCGAGCACGACGGCCGCAAGCAGGCCGCGCGGAGTCGTGGAACGGGCGATGAGCCACTCCGCCGCCCACTCGAAGAATCCGCCCAGCTCGAGGTGCCCCACCAGCAGCATGAGCCCGAGCAGGAACACCAGCACATCGAGATCGATCGCGCGGTAGGCATCGTCCAGGGAAAGCCCGCCCAGGGTCACCATGGCGACCGCGCCGAGCAGCGCGGCGGCTGGCCGGTTGAGATGCAGCCAGCGCACCCGCTGCACGGCGATGAAGAAGTAGGTCAGCCCGAAGATCAGCAGGGATGGGTGCATAAACAGCGTGAACGGTAAACGGTAAACGGTAAACGGGGGACTCCGATCGCAGGCGCCCCCCGTTCACCGTTCACCGTTTACGCCGTTCTCAAATTTCCCAATTCGACAGAATGATTCCCTGCCTCGGCCCTCCCGTCGCATAGCCGCGGAGGATCATGCGGAGGTCGGTCCAGTGGACCCGGAATCCCTGGTCCACCAGCCGAAGGTAGGCTTCGGCCTGGGCGCTCTGGCAGCGGACCGCCACCCGGCGGACCCGCTCCGCGGCGGCCGCGCGTTGTACGGCGTCGAGGGCACGATCGAAGTCCTCCGGTGTCCGCGCCGCCAGCTTGAGCACCCGGATCTCGTCCCTGGGGCGTGCCGCGGCGAGCGGTGCCGAGTGCCAGAGCGCAAAGGCCGAGAGCCCGCCGCCCCGGCGGATCAGGCAGGTATCGCCGATGCGAAGCTCGTGGGTGAGCGCCAGCTCCCGGGTGAAGTCGATGCCGGCCGAGATCTCCTGGGTGAGCGTGCGGCAGTCGGCCAGCGCCTGCCCGACGTCCGCTGTGGCCGACAAGAGCTCGCCCGGTTCGGCGGAGCGTCGAGCGACCTCGCGCACCAGCGTGATCGTCAGATGGCCCGGCATGAACCCGAGCCGGCTGTAGAAGCCAATGTTATCGACGGTCCGGGGCATGGTCTCGAGCCCGATGGTTCGGGCGCCCTCCGCCTTGAGCCAGTCGATCCCGGCGAGCACCATGCTCGAGCCGAGGCCCTCGCCCTGTCGTTCGGGGCGGACGGCGAGCGGACCCATCCAACCCTCGGTGCCGGACCGGTGCACCATGTTGAAGCCGACCAGCTCGCCACTCGCGTCCCGCCAGACCATTGCCCCGTCGCCGGCATCTTCCAGCGCGTAGCGCCAGATGGCCGGGTTGAGTTGCGGCACGCGGACCCCGACGAGCCCGTCGCGGCTGTACCGGTCGGTGAATGCCTCCGCGAAGACGCGGTTGAGCGGATCGACGTCGCGCAGGGTGGGCCGCTCCGGCCCCCGGAGGCTGCGATCAGGCCGCCACATCGTGTCCGCCTCCGCCGCCGGCGTCGTCCTGCACGACAGCCACACCTTTGGCTGCGTCGTAGCCTACCCGAATGACGCGGTCGAACCCCTCTCGCACCGAATCGATGTGCGTGATCAGGATGACCTGGGGGAACCGGTCGGCCAGGCTGCGGAGCAGCTCGACCACCGCGACCCGGCGGTCCTCGTCGAGCGAGCCGAAGATCTCGTCCAACAGCAGCAACGAGAGCGGCTGTCCCGCGCGCTCCGCGATCATCTGACTGATGGCGAGACGAAGCGCCAGGTTGGCCACGTCTTCCTCGCCTCCGGAGATTACGATCTTGGCGTCGCCGTCGTCCAGGAGCCGAGCCTGGTACTCGTCATCCAGCTCGAGCTCGGTGTAGCGCCCTCGGGTGAGGTCCGCGAGGAAAGACGAGGCCAGCTCGGAGAGATCGGGACGCAAGGTGGCGTTGAGCTCGCTGCGCAGATCGCTCAGCGCCCGGTCCAGCTCCTGATGCAGCTGGAGCTCGACCCCGGCGCGGCGGGCCTCCTCCTCCCGCGCGGCCCGCTCGGCCCGGCGGCGGGCCACGGCGTCCATGGCCTCCGCAGCAGCCTTGCGCTCCGCCTGAGCGTGAACCAGCGCTAGCTCCGCCTCTCGGCGGGCGCGGTCGGCGCCCTGCTCTGCGTCGCGGGCCTCGCGGAACGCCCGCTCGTCGAAGCCCAGCGCGGCCAGCTCGCTGCGCAGCGCGGTGTCGCGGGAGGCGGCCTCGACTCGCGCCGCGCGGGCAGCCGCCAACTCCGCGGCGATCGCCGCCTCCTGCTCTGCCAGCGGCCGGAACCGGGCAGCTTCGAGCTGAAGCGGTTCGAGCGTCTTGACCTGCCGCTTTAGCTCTTCGTACCGCTGCACGTCGTGCGCAGCCGGCAGGGGCGCGAGCTCCGTCTCGAACGCCCGGATCCGGTCGCGCAACCGCCCCTCTTCGGCGGTGAGCCCTACGGCCTCCTGCAGCTGAGCGGCCCGGCGGGCCAGCTCGGCCGCCACGGCCTGCCGCGCCTGGGCCAGCTCCTCCCGGCGCCGGTCGGCTTCGATCACATCGGGCGGCTCCGGCTTCAGCTGGTCCATCCGCTGGCGGTAGAAATTCCCGTTGGAGACCACCTCGTCGAGCTGCCGGTCGAGCAGGCCGAGCACCTTGTCGTACTCGACCCCGAGAGGGCGGGCGCAGGTCGGGCAGTCGCCGTCGGGTCCGGCGTGCACGATGCGCTCGCGTTGCTCCTTGAGCTCGCGGAACTGGTCGATCAAGGCGTCCCGCTTGGTGCTCGCGTCCTGGGCGTCGCGCACCCAGGCGGTGCGCACCGCTTCCGCCGCCGCGCTCGCCTGGCTCAAGGCCTGCTCGAGCGACTGGAGCCGGGCCCGCGCTTCCTCGATCGCGTCGGGCAGGGGGAGGCGGGCCCGCCGCGCACGGGTGCCCTTGAGGGTCCGCCGCACCTCCGCCAGCTGCGCCTGGATTCGCTGCCGCGCCGCAAAGCCCTCGGCCTGACGAGCCAGCTCCTGGACCTCCTTCTGGAGCGCAGCCAGAGGCTCGAGCCCTCGCGACAGCTCGCGAAGCTTGGCCGCCGCCGCGGCGGCTTCCGCTGCCTGCCGCTCCAGCCGGTCGGCCCGCTCCGCCGCCCCGGCCAGCTCCCTGTCGGCAAGCCGAATATCGCTCTCGAGGGCGAGCGCCCGATCGCGGAGCTGCTGCAGGCGCTCCCACACAGGCCGCACTTCGGCCAACCGGGCGCTGGCCACACGGAACGCTTCGCTGCCGCGCTGCTCGCCGGCCTTGGCCGCCTCGAGCCGCTCCCGGGCGAGGGACTCCTCCCGCTCCAGCTCGACCGGATCCGCCAGGCCGCTCCGCAGGGTCTCCACCCGGGCGCGCAGTGCGGTGCGGTGCTCCCGCAACCGGTCCTGCGCCGTCCGGATCCGCTCATAGCCGAGCACCCGAGAGAGAAACTGAGCCCGGTCGGGGGCGTTCATCGCGGCCATGACCGCGAGCTGCTTCTGACTGGTGAAATAGGTGTTGAAGAACTCGTCGCGGGTCATCGCGAGTAGCCGGGCGATCCGCTCGGTCACGGCGCCGAGGCTGTTCGCGATCGGCGCGGGATCGCCGTCCTGGTAGAGCTCCGCCTCCGAGAGCCGCCGCACCACTCGGTAGTGGTGCGGTCCCAGTGAGAACTCCAACTCGACTTCGACCCTGGCGCGAGGCGGAGAGCCGCGCCGCCGGATGGTGTCCCGGCTGCCCCGCGCCGCCGGCATGCCGTACATGGCCCACGCGATCGCCTCGAGCAGGGTCGTCTTGCCGGCGCCGTTCGGTCCGATGATCCCGGTGAGCCCGGCCCCCAGCACCAGCTCGGTGTGCTCGTGCTGCCGGAAGTTCTGGAGTCGCAGGCGATGGATCTGCATCAGCCGCCCGCCAGCTCGCGCTCGACCGAGTCCATGAGCTCCGCCCCCGCCCGTACGAACGCGTCGCGATCGATGTCGGCCGGGAGCGGGCGCCCGGCGAGATAGGCGACGACCAGTTCCGGCAGGGTCTGCCGCCGCCCGGGCGACCCCAATCCCAGGGTCCGGTGCAGCTCGGGCCGGCGCACGTCGAGATGGAAATGGAGCGCTTCGGCTTTGAGCGCCCGGACGGCGGCGTGGTCGAGCTCCCGCGCAATGTGGCGGGGAACCTCGAGCACCCGCAGGCGGACGATCCGGTCTGCGATTCCCCCCGGCACGGCCTCGACCCGCTCGGCAATGAGGTGGTCGAGGTCGGCGGCGGTCAGGCCGACGGCCAGGATCGGCTCGAGATCGATGACCTTGCGGGCGGCCGGCACCGGCTGCCGCTCGACAGTGCCACTGTCGAGATCCACCAGGAGCCATCCCTTGCCGTCCAGACCGTGGGCCCGCTCGTCCTCCAGCTCGGACCAGATGTTGGGGGTCACGTACTCCAGCGATCCGGCGTACCACGCACGTGGCGCCAGCCGGTGCTGCACGTGATAGTGGCCCAGCGCGACGTAGGTCCACTGGTCGAGGGCCAGCTCCTTCGGCGCAATGGCCGCCCCGCCGTACTCGATCGCACTCCGGTCGAACGGGAACACCCCCTCGACTTCGCCATGGAGCACCATCACCTGCCGGCCGGCCTCGCCCTCGGGGCGCAGCCCCAGACGGTCGGGCGCCACGAGCGCCTGATGGGGCACAGCCAGCACCGCGAGATCCAGCTCCGGAAACACCACTCTGCGGGCTTCGTCGGTGGCCACCGTGACGCCCAGCTCCGCATACAGCCGCAGGATGGAGCCGGTCTCCGAGGACCGGGGCGTGTCGTGATTGCCCGCGATCAGCACCACCGGGGCGTCGGGCAGCGCCTCGCGCAGACGCTGAAACTGGCGGAACGCAAAGACGATCGCGGCGTTGGTCGGGCGAACCGTGTGGAACAGATCGCCCGCCACCACCACGATGTCGGGGCGGGCGGCGATGACGCCATCCACCGCCGTCCGGAACGCCTGGGCGACGTCGGCTTCGCGCTGGTTGATGCCGGTGGGGGTCTGGCGATGGTACTGCCGCGCCCCGAGGTGCGGGTCGGCGATATGGGCGAGCTTCACGGGTGGAGAATGGCGCCGCGGAGCGCGGGTTGCAAGCGCCGCCGACCCGGTCGGGACGCGATCAAGCCTTGACGCCCGCGCTGCGGCGGGTAGGATAGGCGCAGCCGCTTCTCCCCTGAACCGCTGACGTCAAAACCACCCCCAGATGCCTGGCCCAAGGAGGATGGCGTGAACGTATTCGGTCGTTTGCTTGAGGCACGGCGTTGGGCTCCGCTCGCCGTGCTCGTCATCCTTCCTTCGACGCTCGTCGGTCAGGGCGTCACCACCGCTGCCATGAACGGTCTGGTCACCGACGAGAACGGCGCGCCGCTCTCCGAGGCAAACGTCGTCGCGTTGCACGTTCCCAGCGGGACCCAGTATCGGGCCTTCTCCCGGTCCGGCGGCGTGTACAACCTGCCCAACCTGAGAGTTGGCGGACCGTACCGGGTGACCGTGACGGCGATCGGTTTCCAGCCTGGCACCCAGGAGATCGAGAACCTCAACCTGGGACAGAACCTCCGGGTCGATGTCAAGCTGACGCGCCAGGTGGTCCAGCTCGCAGAGCTCGAGGCGGTCGGTGAGCGCGACGAGGTCCTCAACGCCGGCCGGAACGGCGCGGCCACCTTCGTCGGCCCGGAGCTGGTGGCGGCGTTGCCGTCGATCAAGCGCAGCACGCGCGACCTCACCCGGCTCGACCCGAGGAGCGATGGCAACTTCAGCTTCGGCGGCCGCAACTGGTTATACAACGACATCTCGCTGGACGGCTCCTACTTCAACAACCCGTTCGGCCTCGATGATCCGGCGCCGGGCGGGCAGACCAACGCCGAACCGGTGCCCTACGACGCGGTGGAGCAGGTGCAGGTGTCTGTGGCACCGTTCGACGTCCGGCAGGGCGGGTTTACCGGAGCGAGCATCAATACAGTGACCAAGAGCGGCAACAACGATTTCCGCGGGACGGCGTATTCGTTCTTCCGGGAGGACTTCCTGCAGGGGAACAAGGTGCGCGGATCGGACGTCGTCGCTCGCCCGGACCTCAGCTTCGTTCAATCGGGGCTGGCGTTCAGCGGCCCGATCATCCGGGACAAGCTCTTCTTCTACGTGAATGGGGAGCTCGAGCGGACCGACGATCCGGGCACCAACTTCGTGGCCGCTCGGCCCGGAGTCTCGGGCTTCGGAGTGTCGCGGGTGGACGCGGCGACGATGGACGCGATCAGCCAGCGGCTCCGGGACGAGTACGGTTATGAGACCGGCCCGTACGAGGGCTACATCCACGAGACTGACAACAACAAGATCCTGGCGAAGCTCGATTGGAACATCAACGACGACAACAACCTGTCGTTCCGCTGGAACTTCCTGGACGCCAAGCGGGACCTCCCGCCGCACCCGTTCGTGCTGAGCTTCCAGAACACGGGCCGCGGGCCCAATGAGAGCAGCCTACCGTTCCGCAACGCAGGCTACGCCATCAACAACGATCTCAACTCCTTCGCGCTCGAGCTCAACAGCCGCTCGAGCGGATTCGCCAACCGCTTCTTTGCGAGCTACAACCGGTTCCGCGACTTTCGCGCGCCGTTCAGCGCGCCGTTCCCTACGGTCGAGATCGGCGAGGACGGGGTCACGTTCACGACGGCAGGGCACGAACCGTTCTCGATCCACAACATCCTGGACCAGGATGTCTGGCAGTTCACCGACAACTTTACCTGGTTCAAGGGCAAGCACGCGATCACCCTGGGCGCGAACTTCGAGCGTTTCGGCTTCTTCAATTCATTCAACATTTTCCGGAACGGGGTGTTCTTCCTGCCCGCACCTCCGGTCTCGATCGGCACGACGTTTTCGTCGGTGGACGACTTCATGGATGCCACCGATCCAAACAACCCGGATCAGATCGACCTGAACTCGTTTGTCGGGGCCGGTCCGTTCAAGGGCGAGAACATCGCCGTGGGGCAGTTGTCGGTGTACACCCAAGATGAGTTCGTGGTCGCCCCCAGGTTCAACCTGACGTACGGCCTCCGGGTGGACTTCCCGATGTACTTCACTGATCCGGTGGACAACCCGTTCTCCCGGAACCTCGTCGCGCTGGACGAGAACGGCAATCCGGAGACGGTGGACCAGAGCCGGCTCGCGGGGACGAAGGTGATGTTCTCGCCGCGGATCGGGTTCAACTGGAACGCGATCGGGGACCGCAGCACCCAGATCCGCGGGGGCACCGGCTTGTTCACCGGCCGGGTACCGTTCGTGTGGGTCGGGAACGTGATCTCGAACCCGGGGCAGAACCCGAATCTGTTCCCGATTGCGTCGACTCAGATCCGGACCAAGGACGACGCCATCCTGCAAACATCGTTCGACCTGAATGCCATGACGCCGGACTTCCGTTGGCCTCAGGTGTGGACCACCAACCTGGCGATCGACCAGCAGCTCGGCGGAGGCTTTCTCGGGACGCTCGAGGGGATCTACTCGAATGACCTCAAGGGCGTCTTCGTGCGGAACGCCGACCTCGTGGCGCCGGTTCGCACGTTGCCCGACGGCCGCCCCTACTACGGGGGCTTCGGCAACAACGAACTCAACCCCGACGGCGGGGCGGGCATCTACATCATCGACAACACCAGCCTCGGGTATTCGTTCAACCTCACCGCCCAGCTCCGCAAGGTGTTCCGCTTCGGGCTGAACGCGAGCCTGGCCTACAGCTACACCAAAGCCCAGAACGCGCTCAGGAGCACTGAGATCGCGAGCGTGCTGTGGCAGAGCCAGCCCACCCCGGGCGACCCGAACGTTCCGGTCTCCGCCCCGTCGGAGTTCGGCCACAAGCACCGGATCGTCGGCGCCGCCACCTACTCCAAGCAGTGGTCCCAAACGCTCCGCACTCAGGTCGGCGTGTTCGTCGAGGTGGCCGACGGGAACCGCTTCGCCGGTGCAGGTGGGAATCGCTACTCCTTCATCTATTCCGGCGACGTGAACGGCGACGGGCAGGGGGGCAACGACCTGATCTACATCCCCCGGAACCAGAGCGAGATCGTGCTGGAGCCGTTTGTAGACGCCGCCGGCAACACCATCTCGGTGGCCGACCAGTGGACCCGACTCAACGCGTTCATCGAGCAGGACCCCTACCTGAGCAAGCACCGGGGGCAGATCGCGGAGCGCTTCGGGGCGGTGAACCCGTGGTACAACAACGTCGATCTCCGGGTCCTGCAGGACTTCAGCTTGGGCGGTGGAGGGCGGCGCCACACCTTCCAGTTCAGTGTGGATGTGCTCAACATCGGCAACCTGATCGACAGCGACTGGGGCGTGCGGGATGTGGCGAGCTCGGCTGCGACCTCGCCGCTCACCTTGTCTCCAACCACCCCCTTCGACGCGAGCGGAGCCCCGATCCTGAGGTTCACCGGTCCCGCCCAAACCTTCGTCGGCGACCCGGGACTGCTTTCGCGTTGGCAAGCGCAGGTGGGGCTCCGGTACTTCTTCGACTAACCGCGCCCGGTCGCCAACTGCAAACCACGGAGCCACGGAGGCACGGAGGTAACAACATTTGTACCTGTTGTCCTCTGTAACTCCGTGCCTCTGTGGTTCGCAGTTCATCAGGTTCGCAGTTCATCAATTGGATTCAACCATCCGGTCCAAGCACAAGCCGGTTTCCGTGCTACCTTTGCTCCTGAGTCGACCCAGAGGGGGCAGGTGAATCCACAGTCCGCCAATCTGAGCCGCCGGACCATGCTGGCGGCCGGCCTGGCAAGTATCGGAGGGCTGGTCGCGTGCCGCCTGGCCGGCCCGGACTCCCGCCCAGGACCCCCCGCCGCGCCACCGGCCGGCGGACTCGTCATCCGCAATCCCCGGCCGCTCGACGCCGAGGCCCCGATCGCCGAGCTCCGTGGGTTCCTCACCCGCAACGAGCATTTCTTCGTACGCAGCCACTTCGGCCCGCCGGCATCGCTGCCGTCTCGATGGACCCTCACAATCGACGGGGCAGTCCGCAGGCCGCTGACGCTCACGGTGGACGAAATCCGGAAATTGGGCGCCGCGACGCCCCCGATCACGACGGAGTGCGCCGGCAACGGACGCGGACGGCTCCGGCTGCCGAGAACGGCCGGCGTGCAGTGGCAATACGGCGCCGTGAGCACCGCCGAGTGGACCGGTGTGCCGCTGGCGCTCCTGCTGGAGCGGGCCGGGCTCACGCCCGATGCCCGATACTTGTGGATGGAGGCACTGGATCGGGCACCGCTATCCACGGTGCCGAAGTTCCTGCGCAGCATTCCCAGCCAGCTGGCAATGAGTGACGCCTTCCTTGCGTGGGAGATGAACGGCCGCCCCATCCCGCTGCTTCATGGAGGACCGCTGCGGCTGCTCGTGCCCGGCTGGTTCGGCATGGCATCGACCAAGTGGCTGACCCACATTCATGCCCGGCCGGTCGTATCGGACAACTTCTTCATGGCGACGGGATATCGCTTCGCCGACGGAAGTCCGGTCGAGCGGCTGCGGGTCAAATCGCTGATCACCACACCGCTGGCCGGCGCGCGAGTACCGGTAGGGCGGCTGCGGGTGACCGGACAGGCATGGGCGGGACTGGGTGCGGGAGGGATTCGGAGCGTGGAGGTGTCGCTGGATGAGGGGCGCACCTGGCACCCGGCGCGACTCACCGGCAAGGAATCCCCCTATGCCTGGCGCAGCTGGGAGGCGGAGCTGGGCGTCGGCGCTCCCGGAGCCCAACGGCTGCTCGCGCGGGCCACCGACCGCAGTGGCGCAGTTCAGCCCCGGAACGCGGATCCGAATCCGGGGGGGTTCGGCAACAACTCCATGCCGGAGATCGCATTCGATGCGGTTCGGACTTGAGGCGCTGGTTGCCGGCGGCGTCTGCCTGACCGGGGCGGTTGCGGCATGCCGGCCCGCTTCGGGTCAGGCAAGCGGCGCAGGCGCGCCGGCCGAGCGGCCACCGGGACCGCCCGCAGCGCTCGAGCGGGTGATAGGGGAGCAGGAGCGGGCGTCGCTCGCGGCGCTGCCGGCCGGGTCAGGACGAGTCCTGGTCGAAGGAAACTGCCTGATCTGCCATGGCGCCACGATGATCCAACAGCAGCACAAGGACTCGGCGGGATGGGCCAAAACGGTGAAGCAGATGCGAGCCTGGGGCGCGCCGTTGCCCGAAGAGCAGCAGCCAGCACTCATCGAATACCTGACCACACACTACGGCGTTACGGGACGATAGCGCGGTAGAGCCCGAGCCGCCGGCCCAGCAGCACGGTCCCCGTCAGCATCACGAAGGGCGGCAACGCGCCCGCGAGCAGCTCGCCCAGCCCGCCCCCCCACTCCCAACCAGACAGCGGCGTTGTGCCCGGCATCAGCCCCAGCGTTATCGCCACCAGCACGACTGCGAGCAGGATGCGCAGGGCCCGCTGGAGCATCGAGCCGGCGTCGCTGGGCAAGCCGCCGCCGGCCGCGAGCACGACGTAGCCGAGGTTGAGCCCCAAGAGCCGGCCGGCGTTCAGCTCCGCTCCCGGCAACAGGAAAAACAGCAGTGGCGCCCCGACCAGTCCGGCGAGCGCCAGAATGCTCAGACGCAGCTCCGCGGGTCCGATCAGCGGGATCGGGGCCCACCGCGCAGCAAAGAGGGAGACGCCGGCAGCCAGCACCACGACGCCGACCAAGCCGCCCCCGAGCACATCGCCCAGGAAATGGCGCCCCAGATACATCCGCGAGAGCGCCATCAGCACGATGATGGCGACTGCGGCCGGCAGCATCCAGCGCCGCCGGAACAGGAGGGCCGCGCCGCCCCAGAAGGTCGTGGCGCTGCTCACGTGCCCGGAGGGAAAGCCGTACGAATAGCCGCTCAGCGCGCGGTAGTATTCGATGGCCCACTCGGCTGGGAGGGTAAAGAAGCCGCGCCCACCGGCAGCGGTGAACGGGGCGTGGTTGGGAGCCCCGGAGTCGAGTTGGCGAAGGGTCGCGTCCACGTCGACCGGCCGCGGCAACGCAATCGTGATCTTGAGCAGGTCGGTGACCGCCAGACACCACAGCAGGAGCTGTGACAGCAGCACCCCCCTGCGCAGATCGACCCCAAACATGATCACGGCCAGCAGGAGCAGATAGAAGGGGAAGTAGCCGGTGAGAGTAATGCCCGACATGAGCGCGGTGAGCGGTGCGCTCGCAAGCGATTGCAGGAAGTGGTTGGGAGCGGTCTCGAACACTATGGTGCGTAGGGATCCGCGCCGCCCCGCACGGCAGGGATTCCGCGCCGCGGCGCCAGGACCTCCGGCGCGACCCGCCGGCCGAGACAGGCCTTGAAGTAGGCCTCGACGTCAGCGGGGCGCTCGCGGCGGGTGGCCGAGAGGGCTCGGCGGACGTCGTCCTCGCGCCGGCCGGCAACCAGGTCCCGGATCGCGTCAGTCGACACCCGGCGATCGAGCGCGCGGAGCTGGCGGGCGACCGCGTCGGGAAAGGGGAG
>JBIOTT010000004.1:0-2076 GCA_044866195.1 Gemmatimonadales bacterium | reverse complement strand
GGAAGTGATTCCGCACCCCACCCGTGCTTTATTTGGGGAACGGGAGGATCCGCTCATGGCACAGCTATTCGATCGACTCAATCACGAGCTGGAGGTGTTGGGGAAGCGGGCTCACGCAGCGCTGGGCGACGGCCGGCTGCAGATGGAGCTGCTGCGCCATCGGCGGCAGCAGGACAGCGCAGCCCGCGATCTGGGTCTCTTGATTCATCGGCGCGAGCGGGGCGGGGAGGTGGATCCCCGACGGATCGACGCCGCGCTGCTTCGACTCGACGACGCTGCCGCGCAGATTGCGCGGCTGGAGAGCCAGCTCGAGGAGCGGCGAAGTGCCCGGGTCAGAGAAGCGGCACCGCCAATGGAAGCGCCCCCGCCGGCTCCGCGCACCGTCGACGTGGCGGGCGGGCTCTAGAAGCCGATGGACGGAACTTCGGAACCCAACCCGATTGCAATCCTGATCCGGTCGGGATAGTTGCCGCAGAGACCGTCCACCCCGAGCCGGGCGAGCCGGCGCAGATCGTTGAGCTCGTTCACTGTCCAGGCGATGACAGCGTACCCAGCCGCGTGGACCTGGCAGAGTAGCGCTTCGTCTACCAGCCGCCAGTTCTGCCACAGCGTCGAGGCTCCTGCCGCAGTCAGGACGGCGATCGGATCGGGCACAGCAGAGTCCAGCAGCACTCCCCGCCTGAGCCGCGGCCGCAGCCGGCCGAGGCGGCCCACGATTGCATGCTCGAAGCTGTGAACGGCGTAGCGGTCTGGCGCTGGGCCGGCGTCCAGGGTCGCGAGGAGCGCGGGGTCCCATCCGGGGTCGAGCGCCTTCACCTCGACCCACACATCCCGCTCCCCCATCAGATCCAGCACCTCGGAGAGCAGGGGAATCCTCTCGCCGTTTCGCAGGCGGGCCTGGCGGAGGGTTCCCACGTCGTTCTGCGCGATGGAGCCCAGGCCTGGGAGCTCGGGGTCGTGGTGGACCACGATGGCGCCGTCCCGGGTCGCGTGTACGTCGAGCTCCACTCCGTCCGCGTCTAGCATGACTGCGCGGCGAAAAGCTGCGAGGGAGTTTTCGTACTCGTAACCGGATGCGCCGCGATGCGCGATGACGCTCGGTCGAGGCATGGCCGCCAAAGATAGCTGCGCTCGTAACATCTTGCAAACGCGTGGCTTAAATGGACACACCTAGAGGGCAGCATTAGCGATGGATGCGAAGGCCCGCGTGGGCCAGCGGGTTCCCGCTGCTTAACGGCTGCGGCCTCGCGCCGTCTTGGTCCCCCACATGAGCCCACTCGCCGGGGCGGGCGAACCGTCCGACGCTGCGCTGGTCGCAGCGTATCGAGCCGGTGACGAGCGGGCGGCGACCGAGTTGGTCCGGCGCCATGTCGGCGCCATCGGGCGGTTCCTGTATGCCTCGGGAGCCGGCCGAAGCGACGTCGAAGACCTGGCCCAGGAAACCTTCTTCCGGGCATTTCGGCGGGTGGACAGCTGGCGGGGCGAGGCATCCTTTCGAAGCTGGCTGTTCACCATCGCAGGCAACCTGCTGCGGGACGACTACCGCAAGCGGAAGGGGCGGCAGGTGATTTCCATCGACGACCGCGACATCCCGGATCGCGCCAATCCCGAAGGCGATCTCGCGGCGAGCGAGGCCGAACGGCGGGTGCGGGAAGGCCTCACTCAGCTGCCGCGGCTCCAGCGCGAGGTGTTCCTGCTTCGCGCGCAGGAGGGCAGGGAGTACAACGACATCGCGGCCGCGCTGGGGACCACACCGGGCGCGGCGCGAGTGCACTATCATCACGCAGTGAAGCGGCTCAAGGAGCTGTGAAATGACGGACTGCGAACGGCTGTCGGATCGGATGCCGGCCGTGGCGCGGCACGAAGCCTCGTGGAGCGGGGACGAAGAGACCCACCTCGCGAGCTGCCCCGAGTGCCGGCTGGAGTGGGAGCTGGTGATCGCTGCCGGTGGGCTGGGCCGGCAGGTGGCCGCCGGGCTGGACCCGCACCACGTGAGCGAGCGGGTTCTCGGCCGGCTGCGAGCCGGGCGCACTCGGACCCGCCGGGTCCGCTGGGCGCTGGCCGGTCTCGCCGCGG
>JBIOTT010000003.1:0-2172 GCA_044866195.1 Gemmatimonadales bacterium | reverse complement strand
CGCGCCAACGCGCACCGGCTCATGCGGGCGCTCGGAGTCAGCGCCAACGAGATCGACATCCGTCCATCCGCAACCCAGATGCTGCGGGATATCGGCCACCCCTACGCACGGGGTGACCTGGTGCACGACGTCACCTTCGAGAACGTGCAGGCCGGCGAGCGCACCTCGCATCTCTTTCGCCTCGCCAACCTGCACGGTGCGCTGGTGCTCGGCACGGGGGACTTGAGCGAGCTGGCGCTGGGATGGGCGACCTATGGCGTCGGCGACCAGATGTCGCACTACCACGTGAATGCGTCGGTCCCCAAGACCCTGATCCAGTATCTCATCCGATGGGTGGTCGACTCGGGCCAGCTCGAGCAGGAGGCCAACGAGACGCTGCTCTCGATTCTGGAGACCGAGATCTCACCCGAGCTGGTGCCGGCAGGAGCGGAGGAGGCTGAGCAAATCCAGAGCACGGAAGAGGTCGTGGGCCCGTTCGAGCTCCAGGACTTCCATCTCTACTACATCACCCGCTTCGGCTTTCGGCCCAGCAAGGTAGCGTACCTGGCCCACTGTGCCTGGGCCGACAAGTATGACCTGGTCACGATCAAGAAGTGGCTGGGTGTCTTCCTCCACCGGTTCTTCCAGCTGAGCCAGTTCAAGCGCTCCGCGATACCGAACGCACCAAAGGTGGGCTCGGGCGGCTCGCTGTCGCCCCGCAGCGACTGGCGGGCGCCGAGCGATGCGGGGGCGGAGGTGTGGCTGGAGGAGCTCCGGCGCAATGTGCCCGATGGCTGAGTGAGACGCCGGGGCGGTAATCTTAGGAGCACCCCGCAGGAGGTTCTCATGCGTTTGTCTCGTCTCGCCCTGCTCTCGGCGGCGGTGGCCGCCAGCGTCGGCGTGGCCCCGCTGGCTCAAGCCCAGGTTGTGGATGGCCGCCAGAACACGGCAAGGCCCCAGACCGCCGCTTGGGGCGGCGCGTCGGTTGTTCTCGATGTCACCCGCATCGGCGAGGGTCGCTTTCGGGACTCGGAGGGCCGTGACCACGACGTCGACCGCGCCCAGCTCCGACTCGGCGGGAACGACGAGTTTGAGCTCGTGATCTACGGCGACTCGACGTACCAGTTTGCCGGCCGCTGGAGCGGTGACCTGCGCTTCGGGCCGATCCCGCTCGACTTGCGCGAGGTGTTCGGCCGCAGGGTCGAGGGCGTGGGGCGCGCCTGGACCCGTGACCGGTCGTGGGACCGTGACCGATCGTTCGATCGGGTGGAGCTCGACGGCTGGAAGGGCAGCTACGAGTTTTCGCTCTACTTCGACGCCGAAACCCGGACAATCGAGCGCTGAGGCGCAGCTGACCGATCTCGTCGCCGTTCTCCTGCTCGCCGTCGCCAGCGTCGCCGGGCTCGTGCTCATCCCGTTTGGGCTGCCCGGGCTCTGGGTGATGGTGCTCGGCGTTTGCGCCTACGGCTGGCTCACCGATTTCCGCTCGATGACCGCCGGTATTATCGGCCTCATCATCGTACTGGCACTGGTGGGGGAGGCGGTCGAAGCGTGGCTCGGCTTCCGCCTCGCGCAGCGGTACGGCGGATCGAGCCGAGCCGGCTGGGGCGCGCTGGTGGGCGGGCTGGTCGGCGCCGTCGTGGGCGTGCCCGTCCCGCTCATCGGGTCGGTGATCGGAGGCTTCGTCGGGGCGTTTGCGGGGGCAGCGCTCTTCGAGTACACCCGGGCCTGGCGCTCAGGTGCAGCCACCAAAGCGGGATGGGGCGCGGTGCTGGGCCGCGCGGCTGCGGCCGGGGCGAAGATAGCGTTGGGCGTGGTGATAAGCGCCGTCGCGCTGTTTCAAGCGCTCAGGGCCTGAGAGTCGGGGCAGGAGAGATGCGCGGCGGCATAACCCCTCCAGGGGCGCCACCGCTCCGCGAGGCCGAGCAGGGGGCGCGCCCCGGCCACGCCGGCGGCCCTTTGGAGCGTGGCATCGGTCGACGGGAAGGCATCGGGCCAGTGCAGCGCCCGCATCACGATCGCCGCCGCCGTGCGCCGGCCCAGGCCGGGGATCTCCGTGAGCGCGCGCAGGGTGGACGGCAGGTCGGCCCCGGGCTCGAGCCGCAGGGTTCCTTCCGCCATTGCGCGCGCCACCACTGCCATCGGCTCCGCCCGCCGCAGCGGGACGCCGAGCCTGGAGAGAGCCAACGCGGC
>JBIOTT010000002.1:0-11093 GCA_044866195.1 Gemmatimonadales bacterium | reverse complement strand
AGCACCAGCACCACGGCGTACGGGTTCAGCGTCCGGCTGTAGCACAGTCGGTCGGCCATGAGTCCCCCTGTTTGCGGGTCGTGCCGCGCAGTATCGGGACCGGCCGAGGGCCCTCTCAAGTGTTCTGAAAGTGGTGGTGAGCGAAAACCCGACGACGCCGCGCCGAAACCGACCTGCGAGCGTCCCTCGCAAGTCGCGCGCAGGACAGTGCTCCGGCTCCCGACGGTGCTTCGAGTGCAACTCTTGGCGCGACCAGACTCCGGCCCGCATTGTTACATTGGGGCGGCATCGCGCGGACCACGCGGGCCCCGGAGCGGTCTCGTTTTGCGCCTCCAACCTCTCTTCCCGCGAGGGTCTCTGATGCGTCTCGGCCGTTGCCTCGCCCCCGCCATTATGGCGGCATTGGGTTCCGGCGTCGTCGCGGCTCCAGCGCGCGGGCAGGACCCGGCTCAGGACCGGGCCGCTGTGCTCGCCGTGGTCCGACGCCTGTTCGACGGGATGCGCTCCGGTGACAGCGCCGCAGTGCGTGCCACCTTTCACCCCAAAGCCCTGCTCGCCACCGCTGCCGCGCGGCAAGGCAAGCCGCAGGTCGAGATCGACACGGTCGACGCCTTCGTGCGCGCGGTCGGCACCCCGCACTCCGAGGTATGGGACGAGCGGATCCGGCGGACCCAGGTGGACTTGGACGGCCCGCTGGCGTCCGTCTGGGCCGAGTATTCGTTCTATGCGGGAGCGAAGTTCAGCCACTGTGGCATCGACGCGTTCCAGATTGCCCGCGACGGCCAGGAGTGGCGCATCGTTGCGCTCATGGACACCCGTCGCAAGCACGGGTGTCCCGACCATTAGCGAGCCCATGTACCGCATTGTCTGGGAGTTCGAGGCGCAGCCAGGCCGAACCGCGGAGTTCGAGCGGGCGTACGGTGCCGCGGGCGTTTGGGTCGCCTTTTTCCGTCATGGAGAGGGCTATCTCGGCACCGAGCTGTTTCGAAGCGCGGCAGATCCGACTCGCTACGTCACGGTGGATCGGTGGGTCTCGCGCGCTGCCTTCGACGCCTTCCGCACCGCGCGGCGCCAGGAGTACGACGCCCTCGACGCGCACTGCGCGGCGCTCACCCGCGCCGAGCGGCTGGTTGCAACGGGAGAGGAGTTCTGAGTGAGCTGGACCCCCAAGGCCAAGGCATTCTGGCCCCTGCTCGGCGTGCTCGTGCTCGCTGATTGCTCGACCAAGCGCTTGGCCATCTACCACCTCTCGCCGCCCTACATACCGCACGAGGTGGTGGGCGATTGGTTCCGGTTCACGCTCGCCTATAATCGGGGTGCGGCGATGGGTCTGCTGTTGGGTCCCTACTCGCGCATTGGCCTGTCGCTGGTGGCGCTGCTCGCCCTGGGGTTGCTGGGCACGCTCTACCGGCGGAGCTCCGCGAGCGACGCATGGCGGGCCGCTGCCCTCGCGCTGGTGGCGGGCGGGGCAGTCGGCAACCTGCTCGATCGGCTGCGGTCCGCCCGGGGTGTGGTAGACTTCATCGATGTGGGTGTGGGGAACATCCGGTTCTGGACCTTCAACATGGCGGATATCGGCATCACCAGCGGCGCCCTGCTTCTCGCCCTCCTGCTCTCGCGGGAGGGCCCCGGCGCAGAGATGGCAGTGGCCGACGCATCCAAGGAGAATCCATGATCTCGCGTCGCGAATTTCTGGCGGCGACCGCCGGCCTGGCCGCGGTCGGTGCCGCGGTCCGCCCGCTGCTGGCGCTCTCGCCGCGCGCGCTGGTCACGGTCTACAAGACCTCGAAGTGCAAGTGCTGCGCGCAGTGGGTGGAGCACTTGCAGCTGAACGGCTTCCGCACCGAGGCGCACGATCTGGATTCGGTCGACCCCATAAAGGACCGAAACGGCGTGCCCAAGCCCCTCCGCTCCTGTCACACGGCGCTGGTCGCCGGCTACGTCCTCGAGGGTCACGTCCCCGCGGATGATATCCAGCGGCTCATCGAAGAGCGGCCCAAAGTCGCGGGGCTCGCTGTGCCGGGTATGCCGGAGAGCGCGCCCGGCATGTACCAACCGGGCGATGAGAAGGCGCCCTATGAGGTCCTCACGTTCCAGAAGTCGGGCACTACTTCGGTCTACGCGATGCACTAGCCTGGAGCGGATCGTCGGGCCAGCGGTGTTTGGGGTAGCGGCCCTTCAGGTCCTTCCGCACCTCGAAGTAGGTCGTGCGCCAGAAGCTCGCGAGGTCCCGGGTCACCTGCACCGGCCGCCGTGCCGGTGAGAGCAGGTGGAGCGTGAGGGCGACCGCGCCGCCACCCACTCGCGGCGTCTGCGCCCAGCCGAACACTTCCTGCAGCCGGACCGCGAGCACCGGCGCCTCCGGATTGGCGTAGTCGATCGGGATCCGGGAGCCGCTCGGCACCTGCATGTGGGTAGGCGCCAGCGCGTCAAGCGCGGCACGCTGCTCCCAGGACAGCCGCGCCCGCAGCAACTGAGCCAGATCCACCCGGCCGAGCTCCTCCCATCGCCTGATCCCCCGAACGGCCGGACCGAGCCAGTCTGACAGCGAGTCGAGCAAGCCGGCGTCCGAGACATCGGGCCAGGCAGGATCCAGGGTCCGCAGAAAGCCAGTCCGTTCCCGCATCAGCTGCGCCCCATCGCTCCAGGGCAGTCGGCCAATTCCGACCCGGCGCACTCGATCGAGCAGTGCCGCCGCCACCGCATCGGGATCGGGATCGCGGATCGGCGCCTCCCGCAGGACGATGGCCCCGAGCCGCTCCGAGCGCCGCGCCAGCACCGCGTCGGCAGCGTCGTCCCACGCCACCTCGTCTTCCATCGAGATCTGGTCGCCGAGCTCACGCTCCAGGTCGGCGAGAGCCAGGGGTGCTGCGAGATAGATCCGGCTCTCCCGAGGCTTCCCGTCCAGTTCGGCGACGGCGACGTAGTCCTCCCGGCCCAAAGGGTCCGTCTCTCCCACGAAGGCACCAATGCCGTTTCGAAGCAGAAACCGGGACGTTGCCGGCCGGCGCTGCCCGACGCGGTCCGGATAGGCCAGCGCCAGCAGCAATCCCGCTTCTGACGGAGATGCCTCGGCCGCCCTGCCCTCCGTCACTCCCAGACGCCGCCGGATCGAGCGAGCCTCGGCCCGGATTCGCCGCAATATCGCCGGGCTCGCCCAGGCGCTCGGGCGATACAGCGCATCGAGCCGCAGCGAGATGTCGGCGCCCGTGTCGGACCCTCCCCGGAAAGGATCCCGCTCGCTCAGCAACGCTGCGAGATCGCAGGCCAGATCCTGCAGCCCCAAGGGCCGAGCCCGGAGCAGCATGTGCGCGAGCCGGGGATGCAGCGGGAGGCCGGCCATCGAACGGCCGTGTGCAGTTAGCCGACCGTCGCGATCGAGTGCACCCAGCTCGGCGAGCAGCTCGCGCGCCTGTCGAAGCGCCGCCGCCGGCGGCGGATCCAGCCAGACCAGCTCTGCCACGTCGAGCACACCGGCATCGGCGAGCTCGAGCGCGAGCGGCGCCAGGTCGGCCTCCAGAATTTCCGGCGTATCATAGGGCCTGAGCTCGGACGTCGCGGCCTCGGGCCAGAGGCGCCAGCACACGCCTGGCCCGGTGCGGCCTGCGCGGCCCCGCCGCTGGTCGGCCGCCGCACGAGAGACCCGAACCGTCTCGAGCCGGGTCATTCCGGTCCGGGGCGAGAAGCGAGGGACCCGCGCGAGACCGGCATCCACGACGATGCGAACCCCTTCGATGGTGAGGCTGGTCTCCGCAATCGAGGTCGCGAGCACCACTTTCCGCCCCCCGGGCGGGCTCGGCGCGATCGCGGCTTCCTGGGCCTCGGGCTCGAGGTCACCGTAGAGAGGGTGCACCCTTACACCGCGATCGAGACCGGCGGCGGCCAGGAGATCGGCGCTCCGGCGAATTTCGGCCGCCCCCGGCAGAAAGACGAGCACGTCTCCCGATTCCGCCTCGAGGGCGTCGCGCACGGCCGCAGCCACCACCTGGTGGACCGGAGCATCCGCGCGGGGACGGAGGTAGCGGGTCTCGACCGGATAGGGCCGACCCTCGGCCGTGACCAGCGGAGCACCGCCCAGCAGCTCCGAAACCCGTTGGCCGTCGAGGGTTGCCGACATCACCAGCACGCGAAGCTCGTCGCGAAGCAGAGCCCGGCTGTGCAGGGTGAGGGCGAGCCCGAGGTCCCCCTGCAGGCTGCGCTCGTGGAACTCGTCGAAAATCACGAGCCCCGCACCGTCGAGGCCCGGATCGCTCGCCAGCATTCGGGTCAGTACTCCTTCGGTCACCACCTCGACCCGGGTGGCACCGCTCACCCGGGTGTCCCGCCGCATCCGGTAGCCCACGGTCGCCCCCACCGGCTCGCCCAGCAGGTGGGCCATCCAGGTGGCGGCCGCCCGGGCCGCCAGCCGGCGCGGCTCGAGCAGGATGATCCGCCCGTTCGCGAGCCAGGGCTCGTCGAGCAATGCGAGCGGCACCCGGGTCGTCTTACCGGAGCCCGGGGGAGCCTGGAGCACGGCGGTGCCGTGCTCTGCCAGAGCGGTACGGAGTGCCGGCAGCACCGCGACAACCGTGGGGAGGTCGTTCGGCATGTTCCCGAATCTTAAGTCCTGCTCCCTACCGTCCCCCGAGATGGCGCGGTAGTGTATAGCTCGTTCCTATGTCGCCGGCTGATCTGCTCGACCTGTTCGCCTACAACGCGTGGGCCAATCGGGAGACGCTGCACTCGGTGCGCCCGGCGGCCGAGGCAGCCCCCAAGGCCGTGCGGCTGGTTGCTCACGTTGCCGGCACCGAGCACCTCTGGCTGGCCCGCATCCACGGCCGCCCCTCGCCCGTGCCGGTATGGCCCGAGCTGGCGCTCGAGGGCTGTGCCCGGCTCTTCATCGAGGCCGCCGACCAGTGGCGCGCCTACCTCGAGGCCTTGGGCCCCGAGGAAGCGTCCCGGCAGGTCGCCTACGTCAACACCAAGGGCCAGTCGTTTGGCAATTCGGTGACCCATATCGCGACCCACGTTCTCTTGCACTCGCATTACCACCGGGGCCAGATCGCGGCCCTGGTGCGCGGCGCGGGGCACGAGCCGGCGTACACCGATTTCATCCATGCCATCCGCACCAACGCCCTCGCATTCAAGGAGGTTGCCCGTGACTGAGGTAGAGCTCGCGGTCAGACGCCGCGCCGCCGAACGCGCCAGGCAGGTGCTGGCCGGAAGCTTGAGCCCCGAGGCGGTTCGGGAGGAGTTCGCCGACGTGGAAGACCGCGCCGTTGCCGCGCTGCTCGATCTCCTGGAGCACCCACCGGTGCACGGAGTGCTGGGCGGCGGCGAGAGTGCGTGGCAGGACTACCAGCGGTCGCTGCGCGACGTCATCGCGGGGCTTTCCGCCTAGCCGTGCCCCATCGGTTCACGGTGGACCAGGCGGTTGCGGCATTGCCCAAGCCGCCGGGCGAGCAGTATGTCGTGCTCTTCCGCCACGGAACGCTCGAGATCGGTCTCTATGCGCCGCGGGGAGCCGACCCGCAGGGTCCCCATACCCGGGACGAGGTCTATCTGGTGCTCGCCGGATCGGGCTGGTTTGTGAACGGCCCCTCCCGCGATCGCTTCGGCCCCGGCGACGTGCTCTTCGTTCCGGCAGGCACGGCGCACCGGTTCGAGGAGTTCACCGCCGACTTTCAGGTGTGGGTGATCTTCTACGGTCCGCCGGGAGGGGAGCAGCCGGCTCGCGATGGCTGACACCCGCGAGATGCGGCGGCAGCTGCTGATCATGATCGGGCTGGTCACGGCCATCGACGCCGTGGCGATCGCGATTCTGTTTCTGGGAGGTGTTCGCGGGCGAGGCCAGGCGGTTCAGCTTCTATTCGCGATCGTCTGGACGGTGGCGATTCTTGGGGTGGTGGTGCTGTCGATGAGGAAGATCAGAACTGCGAGAAAAAGGGGAAAGGGAGAAAGGGAGAAAGGGTGAAAGGGAGAAAGGCGATTGGTCTACGACCCTTTCCCCGTTTCCCCCTTTCCCCCGCAGTTTACGTCTTCGCCCCCGTCGCCCCGGTGATCACCGGCGTTTCGCCCGTGGGCTGGTCCACTGCGTCGATCCGCACCACGATGGCCGTGATGTTGTCGAGCCCGCCGCGCCGGTTCGCCTCGGCGATCATCTTATCCACCCAGCTCTGCGGGTCTCCTTCGGACGACAGGATCTTCACCAGCAGCTCGTCCTCCAGCATCCCGGTCAGGCCGTCCGACGCGAGCAGCACGACGTCGCCCGTCTTGAGCGAGCCGAAGTAGAGGTCTGGCACCACGTCCACGCTCGCGCCCACGCAGCGGGTGATGACGTTGCTGTAGGGATGGACCCGCGCCTGCTCCGGGGTCAGCAATCCCGCGTCGACCTGCTCCTGCACGTAGGAATGGTCTTTGGTGAGCTGGCTGAAGTGGCCGTCCCGGAGCAGATAGGCCCGGCTGTCGCCGACCTGGCCGACGAGATACCGCCCGCGCATGAGGACCAGCACAGTCGCGGTGGTCCCCATGCCCCGCTTGTCGTGCTCCGCCAGGGTCCGCTCGAAGATGGCATCGTTTGCCACCCGGATGGCCGACCGGATCCGCTCGCCCACCTGCGGCTCCGTGAGCCCGCGGACCGCGCCGATCTCCCGCGATGCGATGCGGACCGCCATCTCGCTCGCGACTTCGCCGGCAGCGTGGCCCCCCATGCCATCCGCGACGATGAAGATGCCGCGGTCGGAGAGCATGAGGTAGTTGTCTTCGTTGCCCGACCGGACGACACCCACGTCGGTGCGGGCGGCACAGGTGAAGTGCACGGGGCTCCGTTATCTCAACAGCATGAACGCGATCACCCCGACAACCGCGATCACCGCGGCCACGAGCACCCAACGGGGCAATCCCTTGGGTTCGGGCGGGGCGACGCGGAGGGGGCGCCGCGGGGGGGTGGCTTCCCTCTCAGGCGGCGTGCGAAGCCCTTCGACCATCCGGGTTCCCACCCGCTGCTGGATGCCGGTCGTGTCGTCCGTAGATTCGAAGAGTGTCGCTACCTCGCCAAAACGAATGGTTGCTCCGGGGCCGAGCGGGGTCTCCTCGGTGACGCGCTCGCCGTCGACGAAGGTCCCGTTGGTCGAACCCAGATCGTTCAGCACCCAGATCCCTTCCCGCTGCTGCAGCTTCGCGTGCGATGCGCTCACGCTCGGCTCCGGAATGACCAGATCGTTGTAGTCACCCCGGCCGATGTTGACCACCGGCGTCCGCACCGTGAGCCGCTTCCCCTTCAGGCTCCCGCTCCGCACTAAAAGCGACGCAATCGGCGCTTCCACCATCGAGATCGGCGTGACCGGACCCGGCAGCGGGCCGGGCCGTGCGCCCATGCCGAACATCGTGTCCAGCAGCTTCTGCTGTGCGCCGGACGACGCCGGCTCCGCGCTCCCGGCCTCGGTGGCTGGTGCAGGCAGCGGGGAGGGCGCCGCGGACCCGGCCGGCTCGCCGTAGAACCGGAACTCGTCCGCCCCGACCCGGATGACGTCGGCCCGGCGCAGCACCCGGGAGCCTTCCACCCGATGCCCGTTCACAAAGGTTCCGTTGGTGCTGGTATCCACCAGCACGAAGCCCTGCTCGGTCGCGACGATTTGCGCGTGCCGGCGGGACACCTCGTTGCCCGGCACCACGACGTCCGCGCTCGCATCGCGGCCGATCACGAGGGCCGCTCCCACCTGGTACTCACGCCCGTCGGTGAGACACACCAGCCTGCCTCCGGTTGCCACAGCGGGTGCGGCGGGCTTGGAGCCGCTCGACGGGGTGAACTTTTCGAAGGCGGAAGAGTCGAAGAACTTGGTGTGGCCGGCGCGGGAGGGATCGACGACCACCAGCTCGTGAGGGCCGATCTGGATCTTGTCGCCGTGCAAAATAGGAGTGGGGTCGTCCCCTCGCGGCACGCCGTTGACCACGATCTCGGCGGCCGGAGAGGCACGGCGGATCGCAGCCGACCCGTCCGGCATGCCTTGCAGGATTGCGTGTCGGGGGTGAACCCCCGCCCCGCTCAGCGCCAGCGTGCAACCGGCATCGGAACCAACGACCATCTCGCCGGCTGCGATTGGGTATCGCAAGCCGCCGACTTCGAGTTGCATCATGGAGCCGGGTCCGGGTGCGTCATCGGGGTGCCAGTCAAGCTATCCGCGGGCCCCTAACCACGCAAGCCAGCGTGGGTTACCGCGCTCGCCGGTTCCGCGGGCAGCTGTCCCCGCAGTTGCAACTGGTAGAGGCGCTCATACAGACCCCGCTGGGCCAGCAGGGCTCGGTGGCTTCCCCGCTCACGGATCTCCCCGTGATGCATGACCAGAATCTCGTCCGCATGCAAGATGGTGCTCAGCCGGTGGGCCACCACGATGCTGGTCCGGCCGGACATGAGCTCCTCGATTGCGCGCTGGATCTGCGCCTCTGCTTCGGCATCTACCGAGCTGGTGGCCTCATCGAGCACCAGGATCCTGGGATCCCGGGCGAGCGCCCGGGCGAAGCTGAGAAGTTGCCGCTCGCCGACGCTGAGGTTGCGCCCCCGCTCGCCCAGGACGTGCCCATACCCCTCCGGAAGCCGCTCGACGAACCGGTCGGCGCCGACCCGCTGCGCCGCGGCGTGTGCCGCGGCCGCCGGCACCGGGGCATCCAGGGTAAGGTTGTGGAGGATGTCGCCGGTGAACAGGAAAAGGTCCTGCTGCACAAAGCCGATGAGCCCGCGAAGATCGGACAGGGTGAGCTCCCGGATGTCCACCCCGTCGATGGTGATGCGCCCCCGTTGCGGATCGTAGAAGCGGAGCAGCAGGCTCACCACCGTGGTCTTCCCGGCGCCGGTATGGCCTACCAGCGCTATAGTCTCGCCGGGACGAGCCGTGAAGGAGACGTCCTTGAGCACCCAGGGGCCGTTCTCCGCATAGCGGAACCAGACCCCCTCGAACGCCACTTCTCCCCGAAGCGGCGACGCCAGGGGCTTCGGTGCGACGGGCTCGGGCACCGTGACCGGCGCGTCCATCAGCCGGAACACCCGCTCCGACGACGCCATGGCGCTCTGCAGCAGGTTGAATTTTTCGGAGAGGTCCTGCAGCGGCTGGAAGAAGCGCCGGGTGAGTTGAATGAATGCCGCCAGCACCCCCACAGTGAGGGTGCCTCCCAGCGCCCGGAGCCCGCCGTACCAGAGCAGCAGCGCCAACGCGATGGCGGTGAGCACCTCTACCACCGGGAAAAAGATCGCGTAGATCGTGATCGAGCGGAGATGCGCGTCGAGATGTTCCGTGTTGATGTGCCGGAACTCCAGCGATGAGGCCCGTTCCCGGCCGAACAGCTGCACCACTCGCACGCCGGACAGGTGTTCCTGCAGATACGCATTGAGCCGGGCCAGACGCACCCGGATGTCCCGGAACGCCTCCCGCACGCTCCGGCGAAACAGAGTGACCGTGAGCCAGACCAGCGGAATGACCGAAAACGCGACCAGGGCCAGCCGCCAATCGGTGACCAGCATCATGACCATGATCGCCGCCAGCGTGAACACGTCGCCGAACACCGTCACCACGCCGGAGGAGAACAGCTCGTTCAGCGTCTCCACGTCGGAGGTGACCCGGGTCATGAGCCGGCCGACCGGATGGCGGTCGAAATAGGGAATGCTGAGCCGCTGCAGGTGCCCGAAGATCTGTAGCCGCAGGTCGTACATCACCCGCTGGCCGACGTAGGTCGTGAGCAGCGTCTGCCCGTATTCGAACCCGAACTCGAGCACGAGGGAGACGAGGTACAGCGCGGCCAAGGTGCCGAGCAGCGCGGCGTCGCGCTGCGGGATGGCCACATCGAGCGCGCGCTGGGTGAGCATCGGCCCCACCAGGGTGAGCGCCGCGCCGCCCAGCAGCAGCAAAACCGCGGCGAACACCGGCAGTCGATAGGGCCGTAAGTAGACCAGCAGCCGCTTGAGCAGCCCTGCGTCGTAGCCCCGGCCGAGCGGCTCCTCGCCCTCCCTCGGTGCCGTCATCCAGCGGGCTCTGGCAGGGCCGCCCCATCCACCGCTTTGAGACCGCGGCGAACCCAGCCGGAGAACACGATGAACCCGAACCCGATGGTGCAGTAGCTCAGGATGAAACGCCAGACCAGCGTGTAGACCGGGGTGAGGCCCCGGGGCACGTACACCGACATGACCGCGGCGCTGAGCAGCTCCGCGATGCCCGAGGCCCCGGGAGTCGGCGCGAAGTAGAGCAGAAACATCACCAACGTTTGAACCAGCAGAACGTCCACGAAGTTCGCGTGGATGCCCAGGACGTGGAGCGCGACGAAGCCGGCGAGCAGCTTGTTCGCGTGGGACGGCCCCGACAGCAGCACTGCCCAGCCGAGCGCGATCCAGCCGCGGACATTGTTGAACGCAACCACGCTCTCGTGCGCTTCCTCGATCCCCTTGGTCACGTGCTCGAGCCGCTCGGCCACCCGGCGGCTGCGTCTGCCCGCGAACACTGCGACCCGGTGCACCAGATTGGCGGCAAAGCGGGGGAACACGACGATCGCGATCAGCAGCAGCCCGATGGCCCCGACCACGCCGAGGCTGCCCCGAAAGAGGTCGTAGAGGGACAGGCCCAGCACGTTGCCCTTGGTCCCGAGCGACCGGCCCGCCCCAAGTGCCAGGGCAAGCGGACCGGCGATCCCGAAGAACGCGATCGTGGCGATGAAGCTCATCAGCGTGGAGGTAACCGCGACCGGGAGCGGCACCCCGTACCGCCGCAAGGTGTACATGGTCATCGGGCCGGCACCCGAATTGAGCGGGGTCACGTATGCGGCCCAAGCCCCCATGCCGCCGGCGAGAAGGCATCCCTTGAGCGATGGATGGGGGACGACATGGCGCGCGAGTACCCAGAGCCGCAGGCCGCCTCCGATCCAGTCCATCGAGGCCAGTGCGACGCCGACAACCACCCACCGCCAGTCCAGCTGCGCGAACTTCGCGATGGAGGCGGAAACGTCTTTCCCGTAGAGGAAAGTGAGGCCATACCCCACAACGGAGGCGAGCAGGAAGATCTCGAAGCCCCGGCGCAGGAGCTTGGGGGTCAGCAGGCGGGCCATTGGTCGGGAAAGATAGACGGTCCCGCCCG
>JBIOTT010000001.1:0-16493 GCA_044866195.1 Gemmatimonadales bacterium | reverse complement strand
TCGCTCTTTGCCTGGGCGTTCGCCGGCATCATAGCCCTCGCCGTCATCCGCCCCCCGGGCACCTGGCTGCCGGACACGCTCTCGCACCCGGTGCTGGTGTTCTTCGGCAAGTACAGCTACGCCATGTACGTGTTCCAAAACCCGGTCATGTTCTTCTTCGAGGAGGTGGGGTTCCATCCCGGCGCGACGGTCCCCACGGTGGGGCAGTCCCACCTGCCGGGTAGCCTGGTGCAGCTTGCCGCCGGGATCGGCGTGACCACGGTCCTTGCCCTGACCAGCTGGCATCTCTACGAGAAGCATTTTCTCAAGCTCAAGCGTCTCTTCCCTTACGGAAGGCGCTCAGAGCGGGAGACCCGGCGGCTCCAAGAAGCCGAAGCCCAAGCCCTCGCCCTGCCCGAGCCCGTCCTGCCAGACCCGGCACACCACCCGTAGGCGCATCGCCGGTGTCCTCGGGGCGTATCTCAGTTGCTTGCGACCAGCGGGGAGATGATGCCGACGACCTGGTCCGCGATCCAGGTGCGGACGGCCTCCGGGTAGTGGACCCCGTCGCCGGTGTTGAGGCTCGAGCTGGCCCAGGTGGCGCAGTTGTCGTTGGACAGGTGATCGCAGAGCTCCAACAGCCGCGCGCCCCGGCTCGACGCGAGAGACCGGATCGCGTTGTTGACGGTAGGCATGTAGCTGCCGTAGTTGTCGTCGGTCCGGGGCGCCAGCGTGGTGATGATGAAGTGGTTTGCCGGATGCCCGGCGGCGATCCAGCGATCCACCATCCAGGTGAGGTTCGCGATCGTCTGGCTCGTGGTCATCCCGACGAACGGGTCGTTGGTGCCGATGGAAACATAGGCAAAGTCGTTAGGGCCCGGGGTGTATGCCCGAACCCGGGTGACCGGGCCGCTCGGATAGGAGGTCTTAGTCGGCTCGCCACCATTCCAGGGATAGCCAAGTCCCAGGATCTCGGCCTCGAACCGGGTCACGCCGTTTATCGAGAGACGCGAGTTGGGCGACCCGAGGCCATTGCGGTCAGGCCCGCCGAACCCGCCCCCACCCGTAGTGGTGCCGGTAATTGCGTGGTTCACCACTGTGATGGTGGTGGTCTGGGTGGCGCGCCACTCGGCTTCGATCTTCCCGGCCAGCTGGCACGACGCGTTGGGGTCGTTGGGGCCGAGATGCGGCACCACCGAGACATACGAATGGATGTTGGTCCCTCCAGGACAGACATCGGTGTTGGAGTCACCGAAGGTCGTGACCCGGATTGCCCCCGCCTGCGCCTGCTTCGTGGTGGCGCAATCGGGGCCCGCGTAGGACGAGTTCCTGCCCGCCGCCACTGCCTTGACCTTGTAGCAATACTGGGTGCCGGCAATGAGACTGGTGTCAGAATAGGTGGTGCGGTTCGCGCCCCGGAAGGCGTGCGGGGAGAAGGTCCCGCTGCTTCCGGTAGTCGAGCGCCAGATCTCGTACTGCGACTCGTCGCTCGCGTTGTCGACCCAAGTGAGGTCGATCTGGCTGGTCGAAGCGGCCGTGGCCGAGAGGCCGGTAGGCGCCGCCAACGGAGCGGCTGCGGTCGTGGCGCAGGCTACCGTGGTAAACCCTGAGGGCGGCGCGCCAGGCGCCCCGGAGGCTCTGACCTTGTAGCAGTATTGGGTGCCCCCCTCGAGGCCCCGACTCTGATATGCCGCGGCGCCGGCCGGCAGAGACGCGAGCAGGCTGAATGCGCCGGCTGTGCCAGTTGTGGACTGCCATACCTCGAAACCCGCTTCGTCCGAGGAGTTGTCAGCCCAGGCAAGGTCGATTTCCGAAGCAGAGGCGGCCGTGGTGGTGAGACCGGACGGTGGCTGGGGGGCCGGCGCGGTGGGGACCGGCGTAGTGGCGCATGCGGAGGGACTGAACTCTGATGGCGGCGCCCCCGGCACCCCCAGTGCGCGCACGCGGTAGCAGAACGGCGCACCCGCCGGCAGGTCGGTGTTGCTGTAGGAGGTCACACTGGCCTCAAGCGAGATCAACCGGCCAAACGACCCGTCGGGGTTCCTCGAGCGCCATACTTCGAACCCGTGCTCGCCGCCGGAGTTGTCCCGCCATTGCAGGTCGATCTCGGTGCTGGACGCTGCGCGAGCCACGAGCTCGGTAGGCGCAGCTGGGGCACTCGCATCGGGAGGCTGAGTGAAATCCGCGGCGCTGCACCCGGCGCAGAAAAGCACCGCCGGGAGCGGTCGGATCCCGAGTCTAGTGGTCAGTCGGCGCATTCAAGCCGGCTCAGTTTCAGGCGTATGTAGTTCTAGGATATGCCGGCACAGCCACTTAGCCAATGGGAAGCGTCAACATGCTCGACGGGGCCCGCAGGAACCACGCCAGTGGTCCAGTCCGGCAATCGCGGCCTAAGGCCCGACCGAGACCACGTTTACGATGGCGAGTCGGGCCCGACCTGTAGCGGATTAGCGACACGCGCTCCGGCGATGAGGTCGGCCAGAGCCGATCGGCTCTCGGGATTCAGCAAGCTGTGGGTGGGCAGGGTAAACAGCCGCTCCGCCAGGAGACGGGCGCCGGCGGTTGACTGCTGCGAGTCCAGCCGGCGGCTTCCGAAGCCCTCCAGGTCCGCTAGAGCCCGCGGGTACCCGGGCCAGGCGCCCAGGTAGCGGGCCCGCTCCGCCCGAAAGACCGGCCACGCCGCCGGATCCACCAGCACCGGGAGCCGAAGGAACCCGGGTTCGCTCTCGGGCGGCGGCTGCGGGGCCGCGACGGGCCCATCGTCCGGAATGTGCTGAAGCAGCCACGCGGCATTGGTCCGCCGGCGCTCCGCCTCCGTGCCGATGAGCCCCAAGGTCCTGGTGAGGCTGCCCAGGGCAAAGGCAGACGGCGCACCGGGCAACCCGGGCTCGCGGTAGGGCGTTTCGCCCAACCGCAGGAACGGCAGGCTGAGCGGCAAGCCGTAAAGCGAAGGGCGACCGAGCAGCCACTGGGCCAGCAGCATCGCCGCGTCGCGCGCGCTGCCGGACCGGCGCCCAACCCGGGCCGCGGCTTCAGCCAGCCGGTTCGCCGCATCGGGGGCGTTGACCAGCAACGCACCGCCCCGACCGCCGGTCATTCCTTTCCCCCGCCCGAAGCTCAGAATGGCGTACCGCCCGCAGCTCCCGGCCGGCCTCCCGCCGAGCCGCGCGCCGGCAGCCTGAGCGGCGTCTTCGACGACGATGGCCCCATTTGCGTTCGCGAGATCGTCAATTCCGGCCAGGTCCACCGGGAGACCGTAGAGGTGCACCGCCACGACCACACGCGCGCCCTGCTCCAGGGTCCGGCGGAGCGAGGTCCAATCGGGGCCGAGCGTGGCAGGATCGATGTCGTAGAGCAGGAACCCCACACCGGCCGCGTCCGCTGCCGTGGCTATGTCGTAGCAACAATAGGCCGGAAGAGCGACCGGCCCGGGACGCTCCGCCACGGCGAGCCGGAGCGCGAGGTGAAGGGCGGTGGTGCCGCTGTCGGTAAGCAAAAGTCCGGGGGATGCGTAGCGCTCGGCCAGGAGCCGCTCGACTGTCGCCCGGGCAGTTCGGCCGCCGGAGAGACCGGCACCGAGTCCCGACAGCAGCGCAGCCGCTCCAATCGGCGAATGAACCGGCGGCTGCGCCCGCAGCCTCACGGGATCAGGCGGACGATGCGGGGGCCGAGTGCCGTCGCAAGAGCGAGGGGCAAGCGACGCCAGAGGCGAGGTCCCCAGGCAAACGCCGGATCGTCGGGTGACGGCGTGGCTGCAGTCGTGGCCCCGCGCTGGTACCACCAGAGGGGCTCGTCCCGCGAGCCCCATTGGCGCTTGAACCGATGGGTGCCGACGCCCGGCGTGCAGCGCCCGAAATTGAAGAGCGTCACCCGGTCGCCCACTGCCCGCTCCATGAACGACCAATAGAGCAGCATGTTGGGCGCGATCGCGTTGTAGGTCGAGAGGGCGGAGGCCCAGGTCATCTCGAACTCGTCCTCCCAGCGGAATCCAGCGCCGCCTGCGACCGGCCGGCCCCGATGGTACGCGCAGCCAAACCACACCGTGTCGCCGAAGGCGTCGGCCACGGCCTGGAACAGCACCCGGGGCTGGGTCGGCGTCCCGAGATCGCGCATGTGGCGGGCAAACACAGCAAAGAAAGGCTCGACCTGATCCGGACCAAACTTCATCTCGACCCCTTCCTTTTGGGGTCGCTTCACCTGGCTCCGCAGCTTCGATCCCAGTCCGGCCCACAGGTCATCGACCTGACCGGGTAGGTCGAGCACCACCGTGATCTTACGGTGCGAGACCGGCAACTCGAGCGGCAGGGGTACCCGGCTCCGTAGCTCGAGCAGCTTCACCCGGCCTTCCTCAGCCAGGTGGGCGGCCCGCTCGGCCAACGCGCGGATCGCCTCGGGGGACCCGAGGGGCCCCCCGTAATTGAGGAACGGCATGGAGACCAGGAAATGCCCGAAGACGGGACTCCGCACCCGCACCAGCGGGAGCACTCCCCGAAGCACCCCGGCTCCATCCCTGGCGGCGAGATACAGACACTCGTGCGCGAGCACCGTCTCGATGACGCGCTTCCAGCCATAGAGGTGAAAGTGGGTCCACCCGGTCTGGGCCCGGACGAAGCCGTCCCAGTCGGCAGCGGGGCCGTCGAAGGAGGCAACTGTGAGGGTCATGCCGCGAGCTCGTAACGGCGCTCGGCCGACACGAACCGAAACCGGGCCAGCAGGCGCTCGAGGCGAGGCAGCGTGCGGGAGAGACCGCCGTAGTGGCGGACCCGGGTCACCAATGAGACACCGAGCCGTGGCTGCTCCACGTCGATCTCCCAGGGATGGATGTAGAACATGGCCGCGCGGCCCTGGGCCTCGTGCTCCCGAAAGGCGCGGTCAGTGAGGCTGTACGGCAGATGGCGGAACCAGCCGCCGCCCGCGGCGGGCACGCGGACACCGGCGGCAAGCGTGGTCGCCATCGGGAGCTCGAGCAGAACCCCCGGAGGACGCTTGATGAGGTATGGCGCTGGAGGCGCTCCGGGGTAGCCGTAGCCCGGCCGCCAGATGGGAAAGACGCTCGAATCGTAGCGATAGCCCTCTTCGATCAGCACATCGAACGCCCACTCCGTGCCCGGCACGATGGAAAAGCTGGGCGCGCGAAAGCCGATGACCGGTCGGCCGGTGAGATCCTCGAGCACGGCGCGGCAGCGGCGCACGTCTTCCCGAAACTCGTCCGGGGTCAGCGCGGTGACTCGGCGGTGCCACCAGCTGTGTGACGCGACCTCGTGTCCCAGCTCGGCAATCCGTTTGACCAGCCCGGGCTTGCGCTCTGCGAGCCAGCCCACGGTGAAGAAGGTGGCCGTGGCCGAGTGGCTAGCGAGCAGATCCAGCAGCTGATAGACGCTTGCCTCAACCCGGCTGGGCATCGCGTCCCAGCGGTGACGGGGGACGGCGCGCTCGAACGCAAGCACCTGGAAGTACTCTTCGACGTCCACCGAAAATACGTGGCAGGCAGGTAAAGACATGCGCGGAATATAGGAGTACGCGAAGGGACGCCTTGTCTTCGCCGTGTGCCGGTAAGATCTTCGGTGCCTTTAGCACGAAGTAGGCCACATGCGGGCAGCGCTGGGTCTTACCATCGCGGCGCTTGTACTCATCGCTGCCGAGACCCTGATACCCCACCCGGAGCGAGCGGCCCTGGTTGCCGAGACGCCGATCTGGTGTCTCGTCTGCGGCGACTTGGGCGTCGTGGACGTAGTTCTCAATACCGGCCTGTTCATACCACTCGGCGCCGGCCTGGCCCTGCTGGGCAAGTCGTGGCGTCAGGCCATGGTCGTCGGCGCCATGCTGAGCTTCGCGATCGAGGTGGCCCAATACTTCGCGATAGCCGGACGCGACGCCTCGCTGAGCGACCTGGTCACCAACACCGGCGGCACGGCGCTCGGCGCGCTCCTCGCAGGCTCCTGGCGGGTCTGGCTGCTCCCCAACCGACGGACGGCTCGGCTCCTCGCAGCGGTCACCGCGACGGTGTGGCTGGCCCAAGTTGCGATCGCCGGAGCGGCGATGGAGCCGACGCTGCCCGCCTCCGGCTACTGGGGCCAGCGCGCCGCCGATCTGGCCCAGTTCGACACGTTTCCCGGGAAGCTCCTGGAAGCTCGAGTGGGCGCCAGTTCGCTGCCGAGCCACCGCTTGCCCAATTCTGCCGAAGTCCGCGAACAGCTGCTGGCCGGTGCGGAGCTCACGGCGGTGGTCGAGCCGGACGGGCCTACCCAAGGCATCGCACCGCTCGCCAGCATCTTCGACGATGACCAGCGTGAGATCGCCGTCCTGGGGCAATGGAACGAGGATCTGGTGTTCCGGCTCCGGGCCCGGGCCATCGATCTCCAGCTCCGGCCGCCCGCCGTGCGCCTGCCATCGGTCTTCCGGAATGCGGCCGGGGAAACGCTCACGGTGGCGGGCAGTGTTCGTGGCAAGCGCTTCGTCATCGAGGCGGCGGGACCCGGCGGCCGCTCCTCCCGGCTCCTTCCCTTGAGCGCCCAATGGGGCTGGAGCCTGCTGCTCCCGTTCGACTATGCGTTTGGACCGGAGGTCGGATGGCTCTCGGCTCTGTGGATCGGCGGCTGGTTGCTGCCGGTCGGGTTCTGGCTGCGCCGGAGCGGCCTCGCGCCCGCGCTGGCTGCAGCGCTCGCAGTCATTCTGCTCGCGCTCGGACTGGTCGGCATTCCCGCGCTCTTTCGAGAGCCAGCATCAGTGACCGAGTGGGCAGCCGGGCTGGCCGGCGCAGCGTCCGGCTGGGGGCTAGGACGGCTGGGGCGGACGAGACTGCCGGCCCGGCCAATCGGCGCGCCGTGACGGGTTCATCTGGACTTGTGCGCCCAGTGCACTCCCCTTAAGCCCATCCACAGAAACAACAGCGGATACACCGTGGCCCGCCACGCGCCTTGGGTCACGATGGCCTTGAGCCCGAATCGCTGCATAGGGTCATCCCCGCGATACCACGCCATCACCAGGCCGGACAGGTACAGGAGTGGGGAGAGGAGAAGCAGCGTTCCGAGCGGGATCAGCAGGCTCGACATCACCAGCACCAATCGCCGGTTGCCGCGCGCGATTCCGGCCGCGAGCGGGAAGGCCAAGCCGATCGTCACCAGCGGGAGAGCCCGGTAGGCCGAGGCCACCGGGCCGAGCTCCCACTGGGGCGCTCCGACCCGGCGAGGAAGTATGAGCAGCCCGCTCAGCTCGGCGACATTCATCGCGAGCAAGGCAAAGCCTACTCCGGCGATTACCGACCAGCCGAGATCCGGATCTCCCAGGAACGGGAGAGCGGCCCGGTCTTCCCTGAGCAGGATCCTTGGCGCGATCAGGCTGGCCTCCGAACGGAACCGCTGCGCTGCGGGCGACGGCCAACGCCGTGGCCCATCATACCACGACGCCGCCCAGGGCGCGCAGCGCCGCCTCGCCGTAGAAGAGCCGGATGTACTTGGCTTGCTGAGCAGTGAGCCGCCGGACGGCCCACGACAGGTGCACGAAATGAGGCTCGTGAGGCGGGGCCAGCGGGTGCATGCCGCACTCAGCCGGCAGGTGGTTCCCCTTCCGCGTGTTGCAACTGCTGCAGGCAGTCACGCAGTTGGTCCACTCGTTGTCGCCGCCGCGAGAGAGCGGCACCAGATGATCGCGGGTGAGGCACTCCCGGTGCCGCAGCTCGAGCTGGCTCCGGTGGCAGTACTGGCAGCGGTATCCGTCGCGGGCAAAGAGGAAGGTGTTGGTGACTTGGCGGCGGAACCTGCGGGGAACGTGCACGAACTTCACCAGCCGAATGATCGCTGGTTTAGGGAAGGCGAGACGTTCGCTTCGGACGACGTCAGCGCCGTCCGACTCGACGATCTCAGCTTTCCCTTCGATCACCAGGCGCAGCGCTCGCCGCACCGGGACCATGGTCAGGGGTTCGAATGAGGCATTGAGCGCGAGGCAGCGCACGAGAGTTCCCGTAACCGCAAGAGCCGTCAAATCCTAACCGACCATGCCCTGCCCCGGCAAGGGAGTCAGCCCGGTCCTGTCAAACGCCATTAGAAATGTCCCCGCCGTTACGCCATTAGAAATGTCCCCTCGGTTCCGGGTGGCCGGCGGCAACTCCGACACCGGAGGCCTGCCGGGCGGCGACCCACGCGGTGAACTGCCGCCGCCAGGGGTGATTGGCGGCGGGGGGCGTGGGCGCACGGGCCCCGGCGACGGTCGGTGGCGGCACGGCGGGTGGCTTCGGCAGTCGCGGCGGTGCCGGTCGCCACTTGAGTTCGTGCTCGCCGCCGCGGGCATCGACCTGGAGGACGCGCAGCGTGCCATCGGCCGTCTCGCGCACCAGCACCCGACTCTGGGGGCTCACGCGAAACCGCGCGTGGGGGGGTGTGAGCTGCAGCGCCTGGTGCTGGTACTGGACCACGAAATCCTGCTTCGCTTGCCGATACGAAACCCCCAGCAACTCGGCTGCGTCGCCGACCACCAAGCTGTGCGCCACCACCCGGGCCAACACCCCCGCCCGCGTCCCGTCGCGTGCACTCAATGTCCGCTTCACGGCAACCTCCTCGGAGGCTACCAGCGTGGGGGACATTTCTACTGGCGGATAGAGGGGACATTATGAGTGGCGCTCAACAGGGAGTCAGCCCGGTCCGGTTCCGAGAACGCCGGGTGCTCCGTATGATTCGGCACCAGGGCGACGCATGCCGCTACCACCTCCTCAGGAGAGGCTCCCTCCAGTGCTTCCGAAACCGGTCATCGTCATCGGCTGTAATCGGTCGGGAACTACCCTGTTGTTCAATAACTTGAGCGCTCATCCGGACACCTGGAGCCTCTACATAGAGAGTCAGGACATCTTCTACCGTCACTACCCTATCCATCCTCAATGCGGAGACCGTCTCGACCAGCCGCCGTCCCCCGAGATCGCACATGACATCCGGCAGTACTTCTATCGGCAAGCCCACAACAAGGAGCGCTTCAAGGATACGCCGCTGCTGCGATACCTGCCGCGGAAGCTGCTTCAGCGACCGCTCAACCCGTTGTACAAGCGGGCGCCGATCCGGCTGGTCGAGAAGACGCCTGCCAATTCGCTTCGCATCCCGTTTCTGGCGAGCCTGTTCCCCGACGCGCGATTTCTCCTCCTGGTGCGGCGAGGGGAGGACGTGGTGAGCTCGCTGATGGAAGGTTGGAAAAACTGGACCCGGACCGGGGACGGCCCCTGGCGGTTCGGCCGGTGGCACTACCTCGTGCCGCCCGACTGGCAAGCGTGGCGGGGTCGCTCGCTGCAGGAGATCTGTGCCTACCAATGGATCACGTCGACGATGACCGCCTGGGAGGACCTCAATCGGCACCGACCGGGCGATTTCCTCCTGCTCCGGCACGAAGACCTGATGGCCGACCCGCAGGCCGGCTATCGGCGCATCGTGGACTTCTGCGAACTGCGCGATTCGCCGTTCTTCTGGTCTCAGATTGCCAGGATCCGCCGCAGGGTGTTCACCACCGGCGGATCCGCCCCCCGGCGGGAGAAGTGGCGCGATCTGCACGGGACAGAGATCGAAGGAGTGGGCGAGCTGCTCCGGCCGGTCAACGCCGTCTTTTATCAGTCGGGGGAAGGCACCGGGACCTGATATGAAAATGAGACATCGAGGACGCGGCATATGGCCAGCACCGTGAGAGCGCGCGCCCGGCAGCTCATCCTCGACCACGCCCCAGGGTTGGTTCGCTCGGCCCGTCACGTCCTGGGCCGCCGCAACTTTGTCATGTTCCACATCGGGCGAAGCGGTAGCACGGTCCTGACCAGCCTCCTCAACAAGCACCGGAAGATCCACTGTGACGGGGAACTGCTGCACGGCTACTACGGCGCCTTCCACGAGCGCATGCAGTCGCAGGGAGCCAACACCCGCTTTCTTTGGAACAGCTCGCGCTACTTTCCCCATGATCCGATCGGGTTCATCCGATCACGGATGCCGTACGCTGGGCTCCAGGCGGTTTACGGCTTCGAGGCGAAGTTCTTCCACCTCAAGTTCAACCAGCTGACACTTCCGTCCTTCCTCGACGCGGTGCAACGGCTCGGGTTTGACCATTTCATCGTGCTCGAGCGGCGGAACTACTTGCGGAAGGTGGTGTCCAGCGTCGTCGCGCATGGCAAGGCGCAGTTTCACGTCAAATCCGGCGAGAGCGTGGATCTGTCGCGGGTCACCCTCGACGTGAACCGCGTCGAAATCGACAGCGATTCAAAGCCGCTGATCGCCTACCTCGAAGATTACGCCGAGAATTTCCGACGCCTGCGAGAACTCCTGGGGGGGCAACAGGTCGCGTGGCTGACCTATGAGGACGATGTGCTGGCCGATCCCCTGCGGGCGTACCGCCGTTGCTGCGACTTCCTCCATCTGGAACCTGGCGCGCCATCGGTGGGGCTATCCAGGACGAATCCGTTTCCCCTGGCGGATATCGTCATTAACCTCGAGGAGGTGGCCCGATATCTCCAGGGCACTCCCTTCGCGTGGATGCTGGACGACGAGCCAGGCGGGGCCTAGCGCAGCATTCCCCCGATTCGCTTGGCCACGGCCTGGCGGAGGCGCTCGCTGCGGGTGATCACCAGGACGGTGTCGTCACCGGCCAGCGTCCCCATGACCTCGTTCCAGCCGGCCTGATCGAGCGCGGCGGTCACCGCGCCGGCGGAGCCCGTCGCCGTCTTGAGGACGAGAAAGGGACCGACTCCGTCCACGCTCACCACCAGCGCGGGCAGCACGTGCGCCAGGTCGGGCTTGAGGTTGCCGTCAGTGGGATGGGCATAGTAGGCGGCGTGCTGTGGGTCGGTCAGTTTGGCGAGGCCCAGCTCCCGGATATCGCGGGACAGGGTCGCCTGAGTGACCGCGTAGCCCTCCGACGCGAGTGCCTGGCGCAAGTCTTCCTGATTGTGGATCCGCCGCTCCCGCACGATGCGGAGGATCGCCGCCTGGCGTTGCACCTTCATGCGCCGGGCTCCGCGAACACCTGCCGGCCTCCAACGTAGGTCGCCACGAGGTCCTCCGCAGCACTGGTGAGCACCTGCTCCGCCGGCGAGCCGTGCGCCGAGCGGAGCCGTACGATCGCGACGTCGCCCCACTTTCCCGGGGCCAGACTGCCCACCTCATCGGCCAGGCCCAGCGCGCGGGCTCCCTCGAGCGTGGCCAGAGCGAGCGCCTGCTCCCAGGAGAGGGCCGCCAGCTCGCGCGCGGCGCGGGCCTCGGCGAGCAGGTCGAGCCGGCCGACGCTCACGACCGAATCGGTGCCGACCCCCACCCGAACTCCAGCCCCGAGCAGCCGCGCGAGCGGCGCGTCGCCGTGGCCGTGGCGCCGGTTCGAGCGCGGACAGTGCGCCACGGCCACCCCCGCCTCGGCCAACCGGACGATGTCGGCCCGCTCCACCTGCACTACGTGGATGCAGAGCGTGCGCTCACTCAACACCTCGTGCTCCGCGAGCCACGCGACCGGCGATCGGCCGGGCAAGGGCGGCAGGGCGATGCTACGCCGCCGCCACGCCTCGGCAAAGGGCCCGGCGGCCGCGCCGAGAAGCTGGGTCTCCGCCTGTGATTCGGCCAGATGGACCGCCAGCGGCAACGCTTCGGAGCGGGCGAACTGTGCCACGCTCCGATAGAGCGGGCCGCTCACCGTGTAGGGCGCGTGGGGGGAGACGCCGAGACGGACTCGGGCCGATTCAAAACGGCGCAGCTCGGCCACTCGAGCCTCAAGCCCCTCCAGACTCTCGCGCGCTTGGTCCGGATGGGGGCCGAAGACCTCCTGATAGAGGATGCCGGATCCGCCGCACTCGGCGAGCGCCTGCATCACGACGCCACGATCCCCGGTGTCGGCGACCGTCGTCACCCCAGCGGCCCAGCAGTCCTCCAGTCCTCGCTTCGCAGCGGCAAGATACTCGCCGGGGCCGCACCGCTCTTTGAGCTCGCGGAGGCGCCGGATCCAGGCCGGAAAGTCGTCCTCCTCGACCTGGCCCGCGAGGTCGGTCAGCTCGAGATGAGTGTGAACGTTGACCAGCCCGGGGATTAGGGCCGCGTCAGGGAACCGATGTTGGGCCACGCCCTCGGGCCGAGGAACTGCGGCGTCCGGCCCCACCGCAGCGATGCGGCCGTCGGATCCGACCAGGACGGCGGCGTCGGGAACCGGCGGGCCGTCGATCGGCAGTACCCACCCGGCGGCGAGCCGGACGGACGGCATGTCAGAGCGGAGGCTTGGTCGGCGACGGCGGCGGCGGTGGTGGCGGTCGGCCGCTCGAAGGTGGCGGGCCGCTTCCTCCCATGACGCCGCCGGGCGACGGCGCCGGCTGCGCACCGGGCTGCCCCGGAATCGGGGTGGTCCCGCCGAGGGTACCGGAGGTGCGGGGCGGCCCGGCCCCGGGAGCAGTCCCCCCAGGGGCAGCACCACCCAGCGGACTCGCTCCGTTGCCGCCCAGGTTGAAAGGCGAATGGACCGGGCAAAACTGAGTGGGCTCAGTCCCCGGAATGAAGGACTCGATGTAGTGATACTCCTTGGGGCAGAACGGCGTGGCCTTGTAGCCGGTGGTGCGATCGATGTCGAGCGCGGCCAGCCCCGCGGGCCGGGACCAGGCCGCCGGAATCGGGCGCCGATCGTACACTTCCTTCATCATTGCGGTCCATGCCGGCGCGGCGAGGATTCCGCCCTGCGCGTTGCTCTTGATCTTCTTCGGCTGGTCGAACCCGATCCAGACACCGGTCACGAGATCCGGCGTGAAGCCGATGAACCAGACGTCGAAGCCGTCGTTGGTGGTGCCGGTCTTGCCTCCGGCGGGCGCGGGGAAGTTTCTCGCGGTCACCGCCCCAAACGCGGTCCCGTGCCGCACCACATCGCGGAGCGCGTCGTTCACCAGCCACGCGTGGAGCGAGTCCATGACCACTTCGTTCCGGACTTGGGGCTGCCACAGCATCTTGCCGGTGCGATCCTCCACCCGGAGAATCGCATTGGGCACGGTGCGCACCCCCAGGTTGGCGAAGGTGGTGTAGGCGGCGATCATCTCCAGTGGGATGACGTCGGCCGATCCGATGTGGATCGAGGGCACCGCCGGAACCCGGGTGGTGAGCCCGAACTTGGCCGCCTCGCCGATCACGGTCTGCTCGCCCACCTCCATGCCCAGCTTCACCGCGACGATGTTGCGGGAGAGCATGAGGGCCCGCCGCAGGGTCATCGGTCCTTCGAACTGGAGATCATAGTTCTGGGGCATCCACATGCCCTGGGGCGGCGGCAGCTCGACTGTGAGCGGGTCGTCGGTGATGACGTACGAAAGCGGGTAGCCGGCTTCGATCGCGGCGGCATACACGATCGGCTTGAAGGTCGAGCCGGGCTGGCGCCGGGACTGGGTCGCGCGATTGAACTTGCTATCCTCGAAGTCCCGGCCGCCCACCATTGCGCGGATGGCCCCGGTCTTGGCCTCGAGGGTGACCACGAGGCCCTGGAGATACGGGGTCGGGATGTACTTGCCGTTGTCGTTCGGCGTGTCGGCGTGTGCGTCGAGGTACTGCCGGTAGGTCTGGTGGGAAAACTTCCCGTCCGCCCCATCTTCGATGGCCTCGAGCCGGGACTCCAATGCCCGCTCAGCCGCCTGCTGCATCTCGAGATCCAGGGTGGTGTAGATCCGGAGGCCCTCGCGGTAGAGGTCCGGCCCGAACCGGGCATCGAGCTGCTGCCGCACGTACTCCACGAAGTACTCCGCCACGCCGCTGAAGTCCGAGTGGGACGAGAGCAGGAGCGGATATGCCTTCCAGCGCTCGGCGTCGCGCCCGGAGAGCTCGGCGTCGTCCCGCAGGAGATTGATGATGGTGTTGCGCCGCTGGAGATTCAGATTGGGGTTGCGGCGCGGGTTGTATCGGGAAGGCGCCTTGGGGATCGCCGCGAGCGTCGCCGCTTCGGCGAGATTGAGCTCGCGAACCGACTTCCCGAAGTACCGCTGGGATGCCGTCTCCACTCCGTAGGCGCGGTTGCCCAGGTCGATCTGGTTAAGGTAGAGCTCCAGGATCTTGTCCTTGGAATACTTGCGCTCGATCTCGAGCGCCACCTTCACTTCTTTGAGCTTGCGGCGGAGCGACTTGTCCCGCCCGCTGATGTCCTCGGGCCAGAGATTCCGGGCCAGCTGCATCGTGATGGTGGAAAATCCTTCGGCAAAGCGCAGCTTGAAGACGTTGGCCTTCACCGCGCCAAAGACGCGAACCCAGTCGATCCCGTGGTGCTCGTAAAAGCGCTTGTCTTCCGTCGCGATGAACGCCGCCTTCACGTACGGCGACATCTCCCCCAGCGGGACGACCGTCCTGCGCTCGAGGCCGAGATCGGTGATGAGGCGGCCATCGGCCGCGTAGACCTTGGCCGCCTGGTTGGGATCGTACTGATCCAGGCCCTCGATCGAGGGGCAGGTATTTCCGGCGCAGGCACGAGTCCAGGCTGCCAGCACCACCGCAAACACCAGCATCGAGAGCGCGAGAAAGCCGACAAAGACGCCGCGCCGGACCCGAGGAGTGCGCCAGGCCCGGACCAACGGCGACGTGATGCGGGAGAACATGACCCGAAGTTAGCTGGGGGGACGAAACTACAACAGCGTGAACGGTGAACGGTGAACGGTGAAAGGGCCCGTCCCGGCCGCCCCCGTTTACCGTTAACCGTTCACCGTTTACGCTTTCCCCATGTCCGACCTCCTCCAGATCTATTCCGACCGCGGGTTTCTCCAGGACGCGACTCCGGGCCTCGCGGCGCGCCTCCGCCAGGGTCCCATCACCGCCTACGTCGGCTTCGATCCGACGGCGGACTCGCTCCACGTCGGCAGTCTGGTGCCGGTCATGGGGCTGGCCTGGCTCCAGCGGGAGGGCGGGACGCCCATAGCGCTGGTCGGGGCCGGTACCGCCATGGTGGGCGACCCCAGCGGGAAGCGCCAGGAGCGGCCGGTCCTCGAGCTCGAGCGGATCGATGCAAATGCCGCCGCGATCCGAGCGCAGCTGACCCGATTCCTAAGGTTCCCGGGAGCCGGCGACGACGACCGGGACCCGGCGGTCAACTTCGCCCGGATGCGCAACAACGCAGAGTGGCTTCGCTCGCTCGGGCTCATGGAGTTCCTGCGCGACACCGGCAAGCACTTTACGCTGAATTACATGCTGCAGAAGGAGTCGGTGAGGAGCCGGATGGAAACCGGCATCTCCTATACCGAGTTCAGCTACATGCTGGTTCAGGCGCACGACTTCTGGCACTTGTATCGGACCGAGGGCTGCGAGCTGCAGATGGGCGGGAGCGATCAGTGGGGGAACATCACGGCCGGCATCGAGCTGGTGGCTCGCCGGGAGCAGCGCGAGGTGCACGGGCTGGTCTTTCCGCTGATCGCCACGGCTTCGGGCACGAAGTTCGGCAAGACCGAGGGCGAGAACGTGTGGCTCGATCCGGCAAGGACCAGTCCCTATCACTTCTATCAGTTCTGGCTCAATACCGATGACCGTGACGTCGAGCGGTACCTCAAGCTCTTCACGTTTCTCGGGATGGACGAGATCGGGCGGGTGATGGCGGAGCAGAACGCCAACCCCGCGCGTCGCCCCGGCCAGCGGCGGCTCGCGCGGGAAGCGACGGCTCTCCTGCACGGCGAGGACGAGGCGAAGAAGGCGCGGGCGGCCAGCGAGGCCTTGTTCGCCCGCAGCTCAGGCCCGGTGGACACGGCTGAGGCCGCGCTGCAGGTGATCGCCGAGAGCAGCGAGATCCCGGTGCTCACGATGGCGCGGTCCGAATTCGGTGACAAGGTGCCGTTGGTTGACGCCCTGGTCCGGGCCCGCCTCGCGGCTTCAAAGGCCGACGCGCGCCGGGGCATTCAGGGGGGCGGCTTCTATGTGAACGGCGAGCAGGTGGACGACGTCACCCGCTGGCTGACGCTGGACGACTTCGCGGGGCGGGACTGGGTGCTGCTGCGGAAGGGAAAGAAGAATTACGTGAAGCTGGTACTGCAGTGAAGCGGGAGAAAGGGAGAAGGGGGAAATCCTTCCCCCCGCCGTCCTCACCACCGGCTCCGCCGCCGACTGGAACCTGGCTTCGCTCCCAGCAGGCCAAACAGCCCGCGCACCACCTCCCGCCCGATCGTTCGGCCGAGGGAGCTCGAGAGGGCACCGATGACTGCCCCAGCGGCGACGCCGGCGATCGTCTTGGCCTTCTTGCCGGCTGGCGGCCCGGCTTGAGCGGGCCCGGGCGCCGGCGGCGCCGTGCGCTCCATGCGGCTGGCCAGCATCTCCCGCGCGCTCTCCCGATCGACTGACTGCCCGTACTCCGCGAGCCACGGTGACTGCCGGATATCGGCTTGCAGCTCGTCCGGTGTGAGCGGCGCCATCCGGGAGGCCGGCGGAGCGAGCCGAGCTGCGACCACCGGGGTCGGCGCTCCGTGCCCATCGAGCACGGTCACCACCGCCTCTCCGATGCCGAGTGAGGTGAGGGTCTCCTCCAAGTCGTAGAACGTCGTCTTGGGGAAGGTACGAACGGTGGCCCTGAGCGCGGCGTCATCG